>CAYTCZ010000045.1:2246-28407 GCA_964436315.1 uncultured Gaiellales bacterium
AGGGCGAGGCGAAGCGAGGCTCTGCCCCGCGAAAGCCCGCCCGCTCAGGGACGCGAGACAGCGGATTCGCCGAGGAGGGCGACTATCTCAGCGTAAAAATCAGGCTCCGGCGCGACCTTGAACGATGGGCCCAGAGCAAAGGTTCTGCAGCCTTCGGTCATCTCAACATCCACGAAGACGCGCGAGTCGCCCGGGAAGTCGCGCACGATCGTCGCGAGCTCGCGAATGACCCCGGCCGGCGCCACGCGAGCGTCCACGCGTAGTCGAACCTCATTCGACGGCAACGTCTGGTCCAACGCAGCGACCTCCATTGCAATCAGCTTGGTTTCGCCCTCCTGCTTGTGGTCGACACGACCTTTCACGAGGAGGAGAGCGTCGGGCTCGAGTAAGTCTCTCGCCGAACCGTAGACCGAGTTGAACACAACGACCTCGACAGACCCCGAAAGATCGTCGAGTCGGGCGAAGACCATCGGCTCGCCCTTCTTTGTAGTGAGCTGCTTGAGCGAGCCGACGAGCCCACCGACGGTCAAGACCTCGCCGTCGCGTCGGCTTTCGAGCTCAGCTACGGGGACATCGACAGTGCGCTTCAGAACGTCCCGAAGACCGTGCAATGGGTGCTCCGATACGAAGAGCCCAAGCGCTTCCTTCTCGAACGAGAGCAGCTCCTTCTTGTCGAACTCTTCCGATGAGATCGGCTGGTGATGGGTGCTTCTACCGAGCGTTTCGCCGAGATCGTCGCCGATGTCGAAGATCGACCCCTGACCGGCCAGTCGGTCAGCTTGCTGCTTGGCGCCCGAGGCAAGAGCCTGTTCGAGGACTTCCAGCATTCCCTTACGACTCGCACCGGTGGAATCGAGCGCGCCCGACTTCACAAGCGACTCGAGCGCCCGCTTGTTTACGGCTTGCGGATCAACACGTTCACAGAAATCCCAGATCGATGTGAACGGGCCTCCCTCCTCTCGGGCGAGGATGATCGTGTCGACCGCCGACTCCCCGACGTTCTTGACGGCGTTCAGACCAAAGCGAATCTTGTCTTCGACGACGGCGAAGTCAGCAGCCGAGACATTCACATCAGGAGGCAGAACCTCGATGCCCATCTCCTCACAGGCCGCAACGTAGAACGGCACCCGGTCCTTCGTGTTCATGACGGACGAGATCAGCGCGGCCATGTACTCGGCCGGATAGTTCGCCTTCAAGTACGCCGTTCGATACGCGATGAGGGCATAGCAGGCGGCATGCGATTTGTTGAACGAGTAGTCCTGTGCCTGTTCCATGTCCTTCCAAAGCTGATTGGCGACGGCCGGAGTAACTCCGTTTTGGGCACAGCCCTCGAGGAACTTGTCTTTGAGGGATGCCATGAGGGCATGGATCTTCTTCCCGATCGCCTTGCGCAGATCGTCGGCCTCGGTCGGGGTGAAGCCTGCAAGCTGTTTTGCGATCTCCATGTACTGCTCTTGGTAGATGCAAATTCCGTAGCTCGGCGCCGTAATCGGTCGCAGGCGCTCGTCGGCGAACGAGACCTGCTCCTCGCCGGCCTTCCGGCGGGCGTAGACCGGGATGTAGCCCATCGGACCGGGCCGGTAGAGGGCCACGAGCGCAACGAGGTCCTCGAACTCTGTCGGCCTGACCTGTTTCAGCGCTTCGCGCATGCCGGAGGACTCAAACTGGAAGACGCCGGTCGACCCGCCGTCTTGCAACATCGCGTACGTCTTGCCGTCGTCGAGAGGAACCGCCGTGAGATCGATTCCGCCGACGAGCTCGACCGCTTTGTCGATGACGTCGAGGTTTCGAAGGCCGAGAAAGTCCATCTTGAGCAGCCCGAGGGCTTCGACATCACCCATCGGGAACTGGGTGACGACTTCCTGACCATCCCCCTTCTGCTGGAGCGGGATGTAATCGATGAGCGGCCGGTCACCAATCACGACACCGGCGGCATGGATCGAGTCTTGCCGTACGAGACCCTCGAGCGGCTTGGCAAGATCGACGATCTGCCGGACGATCTCGTCGTTGTCATACGCTTCGCGAAGTTCCGCGCCGGGCTTGAGATTGTCCTCGAGGTAGATCTTTGGTCCCTCAGGGATGAGTTTCGCGATTCGATCGACCGTGCCGTACGGGATATCGAGCACGCGCCCGGCATCGCGAACAGCGGCACGTGCCATCATCGTTCCGAACGTGATGATCTGGGCGACGCGATCCCGGCCGTACTTCTCTGAGACGTAGTTGATGACCTGATCCCGACCATGAACTGAGAAGTCGATGTCGATGTCCGGCATCGACTTTCGGCCGGGGTTCAGGAACCGCTCGAAGAGGAGGTCGTAGCGGATCGGATCGACGTCGGTGATATCCAGCGAGTAGGCCACGAGCGAACCTGCAGCTGAACCGCGGCCAGGCCCAACTCCGATTCCGTTCCTCTTCGCGAATGCGATGAAGTCCCAGACGATCAGGAAGTAATCGGCGAAGCCCATCTCACGGATGGTCTTGAGCTCGAACTTCAGACGTTCTCGGAGCTCGGGGGTGACTTTGTCGTATCGCCGTTCGAGTCCCTTCTCACAAAGCTCGACCAGGTAGTCGAAGGAATCACGGCCCTCGGGCGTCGGGTACGCGGGTAGCAAGATGCGCCCGAGATCCATCGTGACGGAACAGCGGTCGGCGATCTCAAGCGAACGGCCGACGGCTTCGCCGTAGTCGGCAAAGTCGGCTGCCATCTCGTCGGGCGACTTGAAGTAGAACTGATCGGTTTCGAACCGCCAGCGATCGGGGTTCTGCAGAGAGTCGCCGGACTGAATGCAAAGCAGCGCCTCGTGCGCCCGCGCATCCTCATGTCGCAGATAGTGGACATCCCCAGTCGCGACACACGGAAGTCCGGTCTGCGCGGACATCTCAGTGAGCACCGGGTTGATGCTCTCCTGAATCGGAAGCCCAGCATTCTGCATCTCGATGTAGACCGAGTCCTTCCCGAAAATGTCGACGAGGCGAGCGAGTTCCTCGTCGGCCTCGGCTCGATTCCCGTGCTCGAGAGCTTTGGCGACGCGTCCGGAGAGACACCCGGACAGGACGACGAGTCCGTTCGAGTGCTGACTCAACAGCTCCCAGTCGACGCGAGGCTTGTAGTAGTAGCCCTCGAGGTATCCAAGCGAAGAAAGGGCAATCAGATTTGCGTAACCCTCATTTGATTCCGCCAGCACCGTGAGGTGGGCAAATCCCTTCCTCTGAACCCTGCGATCGTCCGTGACATAGAGCTCGCTGCCCAGAATCGGCTTGATCCCGGCTTGGGTCGCCTCTCGATAAAGCTCGACCGAGCCGGCTAGTGAGCCGTGGTCCGTGAGCGTGACCGCGGGCATCTCGAATTCGGCGGCCTGTGCGACGAGCTCTGGAATTCGACAGGCACCGTCAAGGATCGAGTACTCCGAATGAACGTGGAGGTGGACGAACGGTGCGTCGGGCACGGACGCTCGATTCTAGACCGGTGCCAGGACCGCACTCGGGGCTGACGCCCCAAGCGCCCCAACGATGTCGCATCGGCCTCATTCGGTTAGACGCTCTGAGTATGCTTTTGGCGAAGCAGCGGAGGTTTCGATACCGGCGAAAGAAGAAAAGATCGAGATGGAGGGCGAGGTCCTCGAGGCTTTCCCGAACGGGATGTTCAAAGTCCAGCTCGATAACGGTCACGAAGCGCTCGGCTATACGGCCGGGAAGATGCGTCGTCACCGCATCAAGATCTTCCCCGGCGATCGGATCAAGCTCGAGCTCTCTCCCTACGATTTGACGCGCGGTCGGATCGTGTACCGCTACCGCTGACGGGCGACCGTCGGCCGACCGTTCTCGTCCCACAGCCGGCGGATCAGCTCCGACGCCTCGCCGCGGCTCGGAGGAAACTCTTCACCACAGCGCTCACAAAGCGCCCGTGCGATCGCGTAGATCTGCTTGACGGTTGGCTTCGCCGATGGATTCCGTGGCTGTGACTCTGTGTTCTCGAGTTCGGTCATCCATTGAGTAAGCCAGGGATCTCGTCTCAGGTGGCGAAACCTTTGTGCCGAAACTGAAATGTACGGCCGCACCGGCCACTTCCTATGTCTGTAAACGACGACACCGGGCTGGACCCCTCGCAGCGAGAGCAGCCGTCGAACGGCCGATCCGTGTGGTGGCCGCGTCGCAACGGCGACTCGAAGGATCCGGGGCGTCCCGCAGGGGAGCGCGTCAGACTGCCTGGCGGGCGTCGATTTTGGTGGATTCTGGCCACCCTGCTCGTCCTGAACTGGTTCATCGTGTGGCAGGTCTCGGGAGAGCAGGAGCGACTCGAGGTGCCGTACTCCCTCTTCCGCGAACAGGTCGAGATCGGAAATGTCGAAGAGGTCACCTCGCGCGGGAACACGATTCAGGGAACCTTCCTCTCACCGGTTACCTATCCGGACAGGGAGGACAGTGTCGAGAACGACGAGTTCGCGACCACGCGGCCGGCGTTCGCCGACGACGAACTCCTCGAGCTGTTGATCGAGCAGGACGTCGTGGTGAATGCTCGGCCACTCGACGAACCGCGATCGCTGTTCATGACGGCGGTGCTGTCGTTCGGTCCCACGCTGCTCCTGGTCATCCTCTTTGTGATCTTGATTCGTCGTGTCGGGTCGGGCGGCCTCTCCAATTTGGGTCGTTCCAAGGCAAAACGGTACGAGCACTCGGCGGAGGAGCGCATTACCTTCAACGACGTCGCCGGGATCGACGAGGCGGAGCAAGAACTCGTCGAGGTTGTCGACTTCCTGAAGAATCCAGACAAGTACCGACGGCTCGGAGGCGAGATCCCACGCGGTGTTCTTCTGAGCGGACCGCCGGGCACCGGTAAAACGCTCCTTGCCCGCGCGGTTGCCGGCGAAGCCGACGTCCCCTTCTTCTCCCTGTCGGCCTCAGAGTTCGTCGAGATGATCGTCGGAGTTGGCGCGAGTCGCGTTCGCGACCTCTTCAAGCGAGCGAAGGAACTCGCCCCGGCGATCGTCTTCATCGACGAGATCGACGCTATCGGCCGCGCGCGAGGAGGCGGGTCTCAGCTCAACGCCCACGACGAGCGAGAGCAGACCCTGAATCAAATTCTCACCGAGATGGACGGCTTCAAGGGAAATGAGGGCGTCATCATTCTGGCCGCGACGAACCGCCCGGAGATTCTCGATCCGGCGCTCCTGCGTCCCGGTCGCTTCGATCGACGTGTCGTGGTCAATCCGCCGGACCAGTCGGGTCGGTTGAAGATCCTGCAGGTCCACACCGTGAACGTTCCGCTCGCCGACGACGTCGATCTCGCGACGATCGCCTCATCGACTCCGGGAATGGTCGGGGCCGATCTCAAGAACCTTGTCAACGAGGCTGCGCTCCTTGCCGCGCGACGCGAGCACGATGGCGTCGAGTTCGCCGACTTCACCAATGCGCTCGAGAAGATCATGCTCGGAACCGAGCGCAGCATCATGCTCTCCGAGGCGGATCGGCGACGCACCGCGTATCACGAGGCGGGCCACGCGCTGCTCGGCATGCTCGAGCCCGGCGCGGATCCCGTGAGAAAGATCTCGATTGTCCCCCGCGGTCGCGCCCTCGGGGTGACATTTCAGAGCCCGAATACCGACCGATACGGCTTCAGCGCCGATTACCTTCGCGGACGCATCATCGGTGCGCTCGGGGGCCGCGCCGCTGAGGAGCTCGTCTTCGGCGACGTCACGACAGGAGCCGAATCCGATCTCGAGCAAGTGACTTCGATCGCGCGCCAGATGGTGGGCAGGTGGGGAATGTCTGAGGCGATTGGCAACGTCTCCGTCCTCCCGGATCCGCGAGACGTCGGGCTTCTGCCGTCCCCGAACGGTGCCTCGGAGCGGACACGCGAACTCGTCGACGAAGAGGTTCGGCGCATCACCGACTCGTGCTACGAGAAGGCGCTCGACGATCTGCGCGCGAACCGGAATCGGCTCGACGATCTTGCCGACGCCCTCCTCCAGCGAGAAACCCTGGACGAGGAGGAGGCCTACGCGGTTGCTGGGATTGCCCGTCCCGAAGACCCCGGTCTGACGGGCGAGAACGGACATCGGGACGTCAGTGCCAAACCGCCGGTGAGCTGACCCTCGGGACGTCTCGCGCCCGAGCTGGCGCTCCGCCGCTCGCTCGCTCGCCGGCTCTCTCTTCCGCTTCCCGTTCTCGTTCCCGCCCTCTCTCCTCCCCACCCATGTGGGTGGGGAGGGCGAGTCGCGTCCACCCGCCACCCACGGCGAACATATCGCGCATTCTCATACCTGAGGCGCGCGCTTCGCGCCCGTTGCATGTCTGCTTCGCGTCGATAGCGCGCTACTTGGTGCGCGAACCGAGGCGACCGCCCAGACACTCGTGCTGTGGGCCAAACCCGACCAACTCTCCGCGCTCGAACTGTGCGGTCGCGCGCAATCCGCACGTGGCGCAACGGGATCACCACCACCGGGGCGATTACCGTCGACAGCCTTGCTCTGCTGGCCGGCCCCGCAAGCTCGTGACGACAGCTGCTATGTTCGTCGACAGTGACGTGGGAGCCGCCGTACGTCGAACTCGCACGCACGGGTGAACTCGAACTCCGTGTGAAGCGCGGCATCGATCTTCTCGGGGATCGCTGCGTCGTCTGTCCGCGCCTGTGTCGCGTCGATCGTCGCGAGGATGTGCCGGGATTGTGCGCCGTTGGCCGCCATGCGGTCGTCGCTTCGCACTTTCCCCATTTCGGAGAAGAGGACTGTCTGCGCGGGCAGCGCGGGTCGGGAACAATCTTCTTCAGCGGCTGCAATCTCCGCTGCGTCTTCTGCCAGAACCACGACATCTCCTGGCGGGTGAACGGCGAGACGGTGCGCCCGAAGCGACTCGCACGGATGATGCTCGACCTTCAGTCGATCGGTTGCCACAACATCAACTGGGTCACGCCGGAACACGTCGCGCCGCAGATCCTCGAGGCGATGCCGATCGCAGTCGACGAGGGGCTGCGCCTACCCATCGTCTACAACACAAGTGCGTTCGACTCGCACGAGAGCCTCCGCCTCATGGACGGAGTCGTGTCGGTCTACATGCCCGATTTCAAGCTCTGGACACGCGACGCGTCTCGTCGCTACCTCAAGAGAGGTGACTACGCGGAGGTGGCGCGGGAAAGCGTGCGCGAAATGCATCGACAAGTCGGTCAGCTTCGTTTCGACGAGAATGGCCTCGCGCTGGAGGGGCTCCTGGTTCGCCACCTCGTGATGCCGGGCCTGTTGAGCGAGACCGAAGCCGTCCTTCGCTGGCTCGGCGAGGAGCTTGGGGCAGGGACGTACGTCAACTTGATGGCCCAGTACTACCCGTCGGGGCGCGTGGGCGACGACGCGTTTCAGACGATCAATCGAGGCGTGTGCCGAGGCGAGTATCATGCCGCGCTCGAGCTCGCGCTCTCGCTCGATCTTCGGCTCGATGAACGAAGCCGTGCCGAGGCGCGGAGGCTCGCACCGCTCACCGCTCCGGTCTAACCCCGTCGAAGCACGGAAATCGACGGGAAGCTACTCGGAGCCAGCGTCGGTCGCTAAGGGTACGAGCTCAAAACGCTCGACGCCCACCAGACCACGGTCGGTGATTTTGAGCGCAGGGATCACACTGAGCGCGAGAAAAGCCATCGCCTGGAACGGTGCTGACGCGACCGAGCCGAGCCCCGAGAGGACGCGGCCACCTGAGACGACAAGGTCGGCGGGTTCGTCGCCCCGGGCAACGGCTCGTCGACGCTCGAGGTTCATCCCAGGAGTTCGGTCAGGTCAACCAGGTCAAGCCCCGACGATGTCGTCCGGTCGAACCGGAGCCCTGGGAAGATCCTTGCCGGTCGCGTCGCGCAAAGCGGCGACAATTGCTGCGGTCGATACCACGGTGGGCGGTTCGCCAACGCCCTTGACGCCATACGGCGCATCGGGCTCAGGCTCCTCGACGAACTCCGTGACGACTGGCGGCATGTCGAGCGCGGTTGGGATCAAGTAATCGGTGAAGCTCGCGTTCGTGATCAGCCCGTCGTCCGTCTGGATCTCTTCCATGAGAGCGAGCCCGAGGCCCTGCGCGATTCCACCTTCGATTTGTCCCTGGACCGCGCGTGGATTGATGGCCTTCCCAACGTCCTGCGCTGTCCCGATCCAGACGACCCGTGTTAGACCGAGTTCGATGTCGACCTCGACGACGACACGTATCGCCGAAGTCGCAAACGCTACGTGTGCGCGGTCGGTCGTTACCTGGCCGCTCTCGGGATCGAGCGGACCCGTCGGCGGATGTCGGTAGATGCGTTCCACATCGATTTCCTCGTCTGGATCGAGCTTCTCGCCGCGCCGCGCGAGCTCTTCTCGAACCGCCTTGCACGCAAGCTCCAAAGCACCCGCAGTCATCCACGTCTGGCGCGACGCCGACGATGAGCCGGCCGAGTCGACACCCACAGTGGAATGCGTCGCAAGAACGACGTCATCGACTTCGAGCTCGCTGTCGACGATCTGCACGATGACGTTGGTGAGACCCTGTCCGACTTCGACGGCGGCAGAGTGAACCTCGGCCACGCGTTCCCCGTCGTCATTCGCCAAGAGGCGAATCCGGGCAGCCGTGAAGTCGTCGAAGCCCTCCGAGTAGCAAATGTTCTTGAATCCGACGGCGAAGCCCTCGCCCCTCCGAATCCCCTCGCCACGCGTTGTGTTGCCTGCTCCGCCCGGAAGTCGGATCGGATCGCGCGGCAGTTCTTCCGGCTCCGGGATCGGTATCGCCACGCACCGGTTGATGACCTCGGCGAGGGGCAACGAGCCAGTGATCTCCTGGCCGGTCGGGAGACGGTCTCCGGGCTTCAATACGTTGCGCAGTCGGAGCTCTACTGGGTCTAGCTCGAGCTCGTGGGCCAACTTGTCCATCTGCGCCTCCGAAGCAAAGCACGCCTGAACCGAGCCGAACCCGCGCATCGCTCCGCACGGCGGGTTGTTCGTATACACCGCGGTGCCTTCGATCAAAGCATTCGGAACCGCGTAGGGCCCGCAGGCAAAGCAACAGGCGTTCGCCAGCACGGCTGCCGACGTCGACGCATATGCCCCTCCGTCAAGGAGCACTCGAGCCTGCACGCACGTCAGCCGCCCCTGGCGATCGGCCCGGTGTTCGAGCCAGATCTTCGCCGGGTGTCGGTGGACGTGGCCCACGAAGGACTCGTCTCGTGTGTAGACGAATCGGACCGGCCTATCGGTCGCCAGCGCGAGCATCGCACCGTGGATCTGCATCGAGAGATCCTCTCGGCCGCCAAACGCGCCGCCGACTCCGGCGAGGTGCACCCTAACGTCGCTCGGAGCGAGGTCGAGGCACCGGGCGATCTGATCTCGATCGACGTGAAGCCACTGAGTCGCTGCGTAGATGTCGACGCCCCCGTTTCCATCCGGAACGACAAGCCCCGACTCCGGCCCGAGAAATGCCTGATCTTGAATTCCGAGTTCGTACGTCCCGCTGACGGCCACATCCGCCTGCGCCTCAGGATCACCATGGATGATCCGGATTGTCCGGACGACGTTCGGCCGGCGGTCGTCCAGGAAGCCGTGGTCTGCCGGATGCGGGCTATCCGGATGAAGAGGCGGCTGCTCGGGTGCGCGCTCGGGATCGACAACAGGATCGAGTGGTTCGTACTCGATCCGCACCTGTTCGGCTGCTCGTCGTGCTTGTTCAGGCTCCTCGGCGGCGAGAATGACGACCGGTTCGCCGAAATAGCGGACGCGGTCGAAAGCCAGAACAGGTTGATCCTGAAAGTCGAGCCCGTACGTCGGACGTCCTGGCACGTCCTGATGGGTGAGGACAGCACGAACTCCTGCCATCGCGACCGCCTTGGCCGTATCGATCTCGCGAATTCGCGCATGAGGATGTGGGCTGCGTACGGTGTGACCGTGGAGCATCCCGGCCGCGTAGAGGTCGCTCGAGTACGCGAACTCCCCGGTCGCCTTGGGTATGGCGTCGATCTTTCGAACGCTCTCGCCGACCAGATTTCTTCGAACCTCGCGGGCAGACACAGCTACGTACGAACCTCGCCAAGACGCCGGAAAGTTTCGCCGAATTGGGACCGGAGCGGTTCGGAGAATTGCGACGTTCTCGACACGAATTGCGACGTTCCCGACACGAAACGTGCGCCATGCGTTGTCCCGTTCACGCTACGGTCGAAGCGGGAGGCGGGATACGGGGCCCCGGCAGCGGTGCGGGCCGAGTCGGAGACTGTGGGCGCCCTCGTCACTGGTGCGCCGCCTCCTGCACGGCACGGACGATGCTCGCGTAGCCGGTGCAGCGACAGAGGTTGCCCGAGAGCGCCTCGCGAATCTCGTCCTCGCTCGGCGACGCGTTGTGATCGAGGAGGTCGGCAGCCGCCACGATGAGACCAGGAGTACAGAAACCACACTGGATGGCGAACTCCGTCACGAACGATTGCTGCACGGGATGGAGCTCGCCCTCGCGCGCCAATCCCTCGACGGTCACGACCTCGTGTCCGTCGGCTTGAGCGGCGAGCACGAGACACGAGCAGACCAGTACGCCGTCGAGTAGGACCGAGCATGAACCACACTCCCCTTGCTCACACGCGTTCTTCGAGCCCGGCAGACCCATGTCGTCGCGGAGCACGGTGAGCAAACTCGCGCCCGGCCACGAGTCCGCCGCCAGCCGTTCGCCGTTAACGACGATCTCGACCCTCATGTCAGGCAGCGGTCCAATGCGCGTCGGGTAAGAACGTCCAGCGCATGCCGCCGGTAGGCGGCCGTGCCACGCACGTCATCGATCGGCGCGGCCGCCTGCGCAACGCGATCTGGGAAGTCAGCATGGTCGCCCCACGGCGCCTCGACAAGCGTTGGAATGGGCCCGGCCGATCCGAAGGCAGCCCGAAGCACACCCCTGTCGGGATCCGCGAGTAGAGCGAGCGAGACGACCGATATCACCATCGCATTTCTCGGCCCGATCTTGAGAAACGTCTGCCGACCTCCACTCGGAGCCACCGTGACGGCAACGATCAACTCGTCTGGCCCGAGAACGTTTTGCTTCGGTCCGGTGAAGAACTCCGCGATCGGAACCGACCGAGTGGCTCCAGCCCGCTCGATCTCGACCGTCGCGTCCTCGACGAGGAGCGGCGGCAGCGCGTCACCGGCGGGCGACGCGGTTCCGAGATTACCGCCAATCGTTCCGCGATTGCGAATCTGGGGTGACCCGACCGTCCGCGAGGCCTCCGCGAGGGCCGGAAGCTGTTGGGCGAGCGAGTCCTCCATCGCCTCGGTGTACGAGAGGGAGGCGCCCAGTCTCAGGCCGCCGTTCGTCCGGTTCCAACCACGGAGCTCCGGTACCTCGTTCAGATTCACGAATGCATCGGGCCGGGCTCGATCGAAGTTCAGCTCGATCATCAGGTCGGTTCCACCGGCGATCGGGACGGCCTCGGGGCGCTCGGCCTTGATGTCGAGGGCCTCCTCCAGCGATCGCGGGGTCAGGACGTCCATCGGCCAAAGGGTAGTACGGCGACCCCGGGTCGGCACGAGCAATCAGATAGGTAGTAACCCACTTCGGTCGACTCGCGGAAGCGGCAGACCACCGTGGTCTGCCGCTTCACGCGGGCCGCCAGGCCCCGCTACGCCGACGGCTCTACTGCCGGCGTTGCGGATGGAGCCGGAGCGGTCGGCCCACCCGGACGATTGCTCTCGAGATGGGCATGCGTTTCTGTTCCGTAGCCCCCCGGCACCGGGATGTAGAACTCCGGATAGCCCCACATACCGTGTTCCGAGACATCGAGGCCGAGCGTTTCAGTCTCCGCGCTCACCCGGATTCCCCATGCCCGATGAAGCACCCAGAGTGCGCCGAAGCAAAGGGTGAACGTAAACGCGCCGACCGTGATGAGACCGAGCAGCTGGACGCCAAGCTGGTGGAAGCTCCCGGTGTAGACCAGCCCTCCGACGCCCCAGTCGAGGTTGGCAGCGAGCGCAGGAACAGCGAACAGGCCGGTGGCAAGCGTTCCCCAGACTCCGGCCATGCCGTGCACCGCCACGGCCCCCACCGGGTCATCGATGCCGATCCGCTCGACGAGGAGAATCCCGCCGACGGCGATGGCACCCGCCACCAGACCAATGACGACCGCGGCCCAGGGGGCCACGAAGCCCGCGGCGGCCGTGACCGCCACGAGCGCAGCAATCACGCCGTTAAGGGTCATCGAGAGATCCGCCTTCGAAAGCACGACGAGCGCTGTCAGGACACCGCCCAACGCTCCAGCCGCTGCGGCGATGTTGGTCGCGAGCGCCACGTAGCCGAAGTAGCCCACGAAATCGCCCGAGGCCACCGCGAGCGTCGATCCCGCGTTGAACCCGAACCAGCCAAACCAGAGGATCAAGACACCGATGGTGACGTAGACCATGTTGTGACCCGGGATCGGGTTGGCCTTACGGTCTGACCCAAACTTTCCAATTCTCGGCCCGAGGATCACCGCACCGGCGAGCGCCGCAAGCGCGCCCTGGTAGTGGACAACGGTCGAGCCCGCGAAGTCCTGCATCCCCAGGCCGTACAGCCACCCGTTGTCGTCCCAGATCCAGTGCGAGACGACCGAATAGACGAGGATGAAAAAGGCGCCGAAAGCGAAGTACACCCACAGCTTCGTCCGCTCGGCCATCGCACCCCAGACGATCGCGAGAGCGACACCGGCGAAGACGACCTCGAAGAGGTAACCGGCGGCTGCGGGGAAGTCGCCAAAGAATGAGAACGGCGCTTCGCCGATGGTGACGAGTTCGTCCCAGTCCGGGAAGAATCCAGAACCCCCGACGAAACCGTTGCCGCCATCACCGAAGGCAAATCCGAAGCCCACAGCCCAGTAGAGAATCGCCGCCAAGCCAAAGATCAGCACGCTCTTTCCAGCGATGTGGGCGGCATTCTTCATTCGGGTGAGCCCGGCCTCGAGGAATGCAAACCCGGCCTGCATGAAGAACACGAGGACGGCGGCCACGACGACCCAGAGCGTGTTGGCTGCAATGACTAACTGAGTGGTCGTCATCCGATTTCCACCTCCGAGAGGCTCTCGCCTGACCGGTTGTGGAAGACGGTGCCGACAGGAGTCGTCCAGACGATGCCGTCTCCGGAAACGTGTCCGCTCCTCGCCGAGTCGACGATCGCCTCGACGACCGCCTCGGCTTTCTCTTCGGCGACGATGAAGACGAGAACGGCCTTGGGCAGAAACCGGGACTCGAAGATCCTGCCGCGATACTCGTGCGTGATCCCTCGCTGGCGGCCGTGCCCCACCGCCTCGATGACTGTCACACCGACATGGCCGGTCTCTTCCTCGACAGCATCGATAACTGTTTCGACGCGTTCGCGAACAACAACCGCCTCGACCTTGACCATCGACTCTCCTTTCTGGACCAACAAAAAACGCCCCAGGAGTCACTACTCCTGAGGCACCATTGCCTGCTCCCGAGCCTTCCTCGGCGACGGGAGCGCGGAACGCTAGCGAATCAGGAGGACGAGGTCAAATCAAACCGATTGGCAGCCGGAGAAACCGCCGCCCCACGCGTGCTGGCGCCGCTAGTCTCGAGCCGCGGCGCCGTTCGTCTCGCCGGGCGAGGATCCGATGGCCCCGACTGTCCAGGTATCGCCCGAGTGGAGCAGCGTCTCGAGGTCACCCGGGCCGAGCTTTTCCTGGGCCCGGGCCAGCTGCTCGATCATTGCCTCACCGTAGACCGGACGTTCGACTGCCCGGAAGATCCCGATCGGAGTCGGGCCAGTCGGTCGCTGCGAGAGATTGGCAAGCGAGAACGCAAGACTGGGGTCATCCCGTCTCGCGTCGTGGAGCAACAACGCCTCTTCGCCGACGTCGGCGACCTCGACGATCTCGAGACCGCCGTCAGATCGCTGGCGGACACCACGCTCGCCTTCGGGTCCGAACCGAATCGGCTCACCATGCTCGAGGCGGATCTGGTTGAGCGCCTTGGTGGACTTGTCCGTCAGCGCGTCGAAGGCGCCGTCATTGAAGACGTTGCAGTTCTGGTAGATCTCGACGAACGCGGCGCCCGGGTGATCCGAAGCCGCACGCAGCACCTCGGTGAGGTGGGCACGGTCGACATCGAGCGTCCGGGCGACGAACGTCGCCTCGGCACCCAGCGCAAGTGCAAGCGGATTGAACGGGTGATCGAGCGCTCCAAACGGTGTTGACTTGGTGACCTTGCCCAGTTCGCTCGTCGGCGAGTACTGGCCCTTCGTCAATCCATAGATCTGGTTGTTGAACAGGAGGATTTTGATCGGAACGTTTCGCCGGAGCGCATGTATCAGGTGGTTACCACCGATCGAGAGCGCATCGCCGTCGCCGGTCACGACCCAGACGAAGAGATCGGGTCGCGCGGTCGCGATGCCCGTTGCGAGAGCGGGGGCCCGACCGTGTATCCCGTGGACGCCGTACGTGTTCATGTAATAGGCGAAGCGCCCCGAGCACCCGATGCCGGCGACGAAGACCGTCCGCTCCGGCGGAATGCCGGTTTCGGGCATGAAGTTCTCCATCGCCTTCAGGATCGCGTAGTCCCCGCATCCCGGGCACCAGCGCACTTCCTGATCACTCGACCAGTCCTTCGCTGTCGTCTCTGTCGTCTCTGCTTTCGCCACTCGTGATTCCCTTACAACCGCCGCTCGATTTCGCGCTCGATCTCGCCGGTGAAGATCGGTTGGCCCTCGACCTTCGAGAGGAGGTCTGCGTCGACGAGAAACTCGGCCCGGAGCAAGCGCCAGAGCTGCCCCGAGTTCATCTCGGGGATCAGGACCTTGCTGAAGGCCTGGAGCACTTCGCCCGTGTTCGTCGGCAGCGGGTTGAGGTGGAAGAAGTGCGCGTGTGCCACACGCCCACCCCGGCTCCGGACCCGCTCGACAGCGGCCCGAATCGCACCGTGCGTCGATCCCCAGCCGAGAACGAGAAGATCGGCGTCGCCGTCCGGATCGTCGACCGCGAGGCCGTCGATTTCGTCGGCGATTCTGGCGACCTTCCCGGCGCGAAGATCTGTCATCCGCTGGTGATTCGCCGGGTCGTAGGAAATGTTCCCCGTCCTGTCCTCCTTCTCGAGCCCGCCGATGCGGTGTTCGAGGCCGGCCGTTCCCGGAATCGCCCAAGGGCGCGCAAGGCGCTCGTTCCGCTCGTACGGCGCGAATTTCGCGCTCGAATCGCCGTTCGTTGCGAATTCAGGATCGATCTCTGGAAGGTCGTCGACGTCGGGAAGTAGCCACGGTTCCGAGGAGTTTGCGAGGAACGTATCGGAGAGGAGGATGACCGGAGTTCGGTACTCAACGGCGATACGGGCAGCCTCGATCGCGGCGTCGAAGCAGTGGGCGGGAGTCGTCGGCGCGAGAATAGGAAGCGGCGATTCACCGTGACGGCCATACATCGCCTGCAAAAGGTCCGCCGCCTCGGTTTTCGTCGGCATACCCGTCGAGGGTCCCGCGCGCTGAACGTCCACGACGATCAGCGGCAGCTCAAGAGCGACCGCGAGCCCGATGGTTTCCGACTTGAGGTCCAGCCCCGGACCGCTCGTTCCCGTTACGCCGAGGTGGCCACCGAACGACGCACCCAGAGCCATGTTGGCGGCTGCGATCTCGTCCTCGGCCTGGAAGGTCCGAACCCCGAAGTTCTTGTGGCGAGAGAGCTCGTGCAGCAGCTCGGAGGCCGGCGTGATCGGATAGCTCGCATAGAAGAGCGGTAGCGAGCTCTTGACGCTGGCTGCAATGAGCCCCCATGCGAGTGCCGTCGCGCCGTTGACGTTCCGATAGATGCCCGGCGCCGCGGGTGCAGGCTTGACCTCGACTTGAACGCCAAGGAGCTCAGCAGTCTCCCCGAAGTTGTAGCCGGCGTTGAAGGCCGCCTTGTTCGCGTCGCGAATGGGCGGATTCGATTTGAACTTGCCGTCGAGCCATCGCAGCGTGACATCGGTAGGCCGCCCGTACATCCACGAAACGAGGCCGAGCGCGAAGAAGTTCTTTGCCCGGCTCGCCTCCCGCTTCGAGACACCGTCAACCTCTTCGGTGGCCCCAAGGGTCATCGACGTCATCTTGATCGGATACAGCTGGTAGTCGTCGAGGCTCCCGTCCTCGAGGGGATTCGACGTGTAGCCAGCCTTCTCGAGATTCCGATCGTTGAACTCGTCCTCGTCGGCCAGGATCGTCCCGCCCGGCTCGAGCTGGCCGACATTCGTCCGCAACGCAGCGGGGTTCATCGCGACGAGTACGTTCGGCTGCTCTCCGGGGGTCTGGATGTCGTAGGAGGAGAAATGAATCTGAAAGGCCGACACGCCGTGCAGCGTCCCACGCGGTGCCCGAATTTCGGCCGGGAAGTCCGGAAGCGTCGAGAGATCGTTGCCGAGAATGGCGGTCGCGTTGGTGAAGCGATCGCCGGCGAGTTGCATGCCGTCGCCGGAGTCGCCCGCGAAACGGACGACGACCCTCTCTCGTTCCTCGACAGCCTTAGACAGCGTCAGTCAACTCAGCCAGCAGAGCGGTAACTCCACTCAATAGTACACCTTGGCATACAGCTTGCCAGCAATTCCTGGACTGACTGGCGGGTAGGTCGGTCACTCCAATGCTTTATTTTCCAAAGGTACTTTACATTTCAAAGTATTCCCGCTACCTTCCTTGCTTCAAAAAGGAAAGCATGGCGACGAAGGAGCGGACACGAAGACGCGAACGACCCGCGGCGAGCTGGGACCTCGTCCTGAAACGGAACCCCGTCGAGCGCCTGAAGCAGGAGAAGGATCCGCTGGGGATCCGCGACGAACTCCCCGCTCTGATCGCCGCCGGCTACGAGGCAGTGCCTGAGGAAGACATCGTCCGGCTCCAGTGGTGGGGGCTCTACCACGACAAGCCAAAGATCGGGCGCTTCATGATGCGCATCAAGCTCCCCAGTGGGCACCTGAGCCCGGCCGAACTCCGAGCCATCGCCGAGGTCTCCGCGCGCTACGGCCGAGGAGACGCCGAGCTGGCGACGCGTCAGAACATCCAGCTCCACTGGCTCGAGCTCTCGTCGCTTCCAGATGTTTTCTCGGACCTCGACGCGGTGGGCCTCTCGACGGCCGGGGGATGTGGAGACACTGTTCGCAACATCACCGGCTGCCCACTCCAGGGCCTTGCCCACGACGAGCTGTTCGATTGCGGCGACGTCGTTCGTGAGGCTGCCGAGTTCTTCTACGGCAACCCCGACTACACGGATCTCCCCCGGAAGCACAAGATCACGATCACCTCCTGCGTGCACGCCTGCAGCGCGCCCGAGATCAACTGCATCGGCCTCGTGGGCGCGGTGATCGACGGCCGCGAAGGCTTTCGGGTTCGAGTCGGAGGAGGCCTGTCGTCGGTTCCTCGTCTTTCGCGCGACATGGGTGTCTTCGTCCCGCGCGCAGAAACGATCCCGGTGCTGCGCGCCATTCTCGATGCCTGGAAGACGGATCTCAATTACCGGGTCTCACGGGTCAAGGCGCGGTTGAAATTCATGGTCGACGACATCGGGCCCGACGGACTACGCGACCGAGTCGAGGACCTCCTGGGCTATGCGCTCGAGGACGCGGACGAGGAGCCCCTTCCACCTCCCGTCGACCATATGGGCATCGAGCCCCAGAAGCAGGCGGGATTGAACTCGGTCGGCGTGCCCGTTCACCTGGGACTCGTCTCAGCCGAACAGCTCCATGGAGTGGCCGAGCTCGCCGAGCGCGTCGGCGCGGACATCCGACTCACCCGGCACCAAAACTTCATCCTCGCGAACGTTCCCGAAGCCGAGCTCGGGCCGACAACCGCGGAACTCGAGCGACTGGGCTTCGCCCGGAACGTAAATCCAATCCGAGCAAAGGGAATCGCGTGCACCGGCGAGCCCCACTGCAATTTTTCGGTCACCGAGACAAAGTCGCGTCTCGGGAGGCTGATCGAGCGCGTCGAGAAGCGCTTTGGCGATCAGGTCTCTGAACTCAGGCTGCACCTGGACGGCTGCCCTCATTCCTGTGCCCAACACTGGATCGCCGATCTGGGGTTCCAGGGCACGACGGCGCGTGATGAGAGCGGTAAGCGGCGCCAGGCATACGACGTCTTCCTTCGGGGCGGGCTCGGACCCCGAGCAGAAATCGCTCGCCCGCTGTTTCGCCGTGTGCTGAGCGAGGAGCTCGACACGGCCGTGGACGGCCTGATCGAAGGCTGGCTCACAGGGCGACTGGAAGGAGAGGGCTTCGCCGAGTTCGCGCGCCGACTCAGTGACGAGCAGCTCGGGGAACTCGCCGGCCTCGAGCCCGCCAAGCGGCGAGAGAAAGAGGCTGGCGCCGCATGAGCTTGCTCACGTTTCTGGGACGCAACTGGCGAAGGAGGCGAGCGAGCGGCGCGCAGGGCAGTAGCAAGAAGTACGGACAAGCGCCGCGAGCGAGGGATCCTGCCGCCAGTGCCGTCAGTCCTCTGCGGAGCCCGGCTTCGCCGGGCGAGAGAGGAGGGCGACCAGGGACGTGAGCGTTGACTTGATCGATGAGCTGGAAGCGGGCGAGCTCTCGGTCGAGTTCGAGGGCGAGGAGCCGGAGGCCGTGCTCGAGTGGGCGTTCGAGCGCTTCTCGCCCCGACTCGCACTTTCTACCGCCCTTCAGATCGACGGGGTCTGCCTGCTCGACATGTGCTACGAAATCGACCCGACCGTCCGGGTCTTCACCGTCGACACTGGTCGTCTGCCGCCGGAAACCCTCGAGCTCGTCGAGCAGCTTCGGAGCCGGTATCCGGAAATGCAACTCGACATCCTCGTGCCGGAGGCGCGACATCTCGAGAGCATGATGCGTCGGCACGGGCCGAACCTCTTCTATCGATCGGTCGAAAACCGGCTGCTGTGCTGCCAGGTGCGGAAGGTCCTGCCGCTTCAGTCGTACCTCCACGGGCTCGATGCCTGGATCACCGGACTTCGGCGGGACCAGTGGGCGACGAGGACGAACATCCGCAAGATCGAGATCGACCACGATCACGGAGCGATCGTCAAGCTGAATCCGCTCGCCGAGTGGACGGAGGAAGAGGTCTGGGACTACGTTCGCGATCGCGACGTCCCGTACCACCCGCTGTACGACCGCGGGTACACCTCGATCGGCTGCGGTCCGTGCACTCGTCCGACGGAGGAGGGTGAGGACAAGCGGGCCGGGCGATGGTGGTGGGAAGAAAACGCGCCCAAGGAGTGCGGGATCCATTGCGCGATCGAAACCGGCGGCTTCGAGCACGAGCTCCACGCGATTCTCGGTGAGAATGGCCACGGCCACTGATACGGTGGTGCTTGGCGGAGAGGCTCGCGAGGTCGCGCTCGCCGAGGCACAGGCCGTCCTCTCGCACGTCCAGGACACGGAGCGCCGCGAGCGCATAGCCGACCTCGTCGCCGACGTCGACGAGGGCCATGTTTCACCGGAGACCGCATCGGCGCTGGAGGAGATCCTCGAACTCGGTCTACAGACCGGAAGGATCCGGGCGATCTACGGGCCCGGCGGCGAGCAAGCGGCGTTAGCGACGTTCCGAAAGCTTCCACGCGGTGCGGATCTCACAGGGAGCGCACGCGAGGTCAGCGAGGCGCTCACCTCATTGACCGGTCGGGAAATCGAGTCGATCTCCCTCGTCAACATCGGCCCAGGTACGTACACGTTGTCGCTCTCCGCCGAGGGCATCGAAGTGTCGGTCCGTCTGGACCGACAGGGAGCACGCCTCCAGTCGGTAGGTCTGTAGAAGTGGCCGCCCCGACAACTGCGAGCACCTTCTCGCCACCTGCAAACCGTCGCATGCCGGCGTCCTCAGTCGGCCGCATACAGCGTGTGTATACGACCTCCCTGCGTCCTTGGCTTGCTCGGTTTTCGCCGGCGATAAGGCGCTCAAGCTACCGGAGCGACCACTAGTGGTCGCAAACGAGAAGCGTTACTACATGGCGTGTCTCGATCTCGAGGGCCGGGACTGCCTGGTCGTTGGCGGCGGCCCGGTGGCGCTCGAGAAGGCCCAGGGCCTCCTCGACTGTCGCGCGCACGTCACCGTCGTCGCACCAGAGCTGGTTCCCGAGCTCGGCTTTCTCGACGTCACGCATCATGCGCGTCCGTATCGATCTTCGGATCTCGACGGCCGCTTTCTCGTCATTGTCGCGACATCGGATACGTCGGTGAACCGTCACGTCCATGCCGACGCCGAAGCGCGCGCACTCCTGTGCAACGTCGCCGACGTTCCCGAGCTCTGTAACTTCATTCTGCCGGCGGTCTATCGACAGGACCCAATCGCGATCGCGGTGTCGACCGGAGGCGCCTCTCCGGCTCTCGCCCAGCGTCTGCGGGAAGACATCGCAACGGACATCGGACCGGAGTACGCCGAACTCGCCCGCCGCCTCGAGGCACTTAGGCCGTGGGCGAAGGAGCACTTCGAAACCCACGAAGTGCGCCGCGACTACTTCCATAAGCTCGTCGAGGAGGCCCTGGCATGAGTGTGTACCTCGTCGGCGCCGGACCAGGAGATCCGGAGCTCATCACCGTGCGGGCGCTCGAGCTCCTTCGGACGTGCGATGTCGTCATCTACGACAGACTCGTGTCCGCTCAGCTCGTGGAGGAGGCACCAGTCGACGCTCTCCGCATTCCTCGCGAGCCACTGACTCAGGAGCAGATCAACGACCTCCTCGTCTCGTACGGCCGGGCCGGGCTCGAGGTCGTCCGTTTGAAGGGGGGCGATCCCTTCGTCTTCGGGCGCGGCGGCGAAGAGGCGCTCGCTCTGGCCGCGGCCAACATTCGGTATACCGTGGTTCCGGGCGTCTCGTCCTTTGCCGCCGTTCCGGCAGCCGCGGGCATCCCCGTGACACATCGGGGCATTTCGTCGCAGGTGACGGTCGTCGCTGGTCAGGGAGCCGAGCTCGATTACGGAGCTCTCGCCGACGCTCAAGGGACGCTCGTGATCTTCATGGGCCTCGGGCGCATCGACGAGATCGTCGCAGGACTTTTGTGCCACGGAAAGGAGCCAGCAACGCCAGCAGCGGTGATTTCCAAGGGAACACTTCCGAGCGAAGAAGTCGTGATAACGCCACTCGCGGAGATCAGCGAGGCTGCCCAGCTCCTCCAACCGCCGGCCCTGGTGGTGATCGGTGATGTCGTCTCGCTGACGACCTCTCTCATGGCGAAGGAATTTACGGCAGCATTGCGCTGATGGAATTCCGCCGCATCCCGAGCCTCCCACCATACGTCTTCGCCTCGATCGACCAGCTCAAGCTCGACCTGCGCCGTGCGGGAGAAGACATCATCGACCTCGGTTTTGGGAACCCGGACGTTCCCTCGCCGGCCGTGGCCGTCGAGAAGCTCTGCGAGGCCGCACGGAAGCCGAGAAACCATCGGTACTCGGCGAGCCGTGGCATTCCGCGCCTTCGTCAGGAGATCTGCGACCTCTATGCGAGAAACTGGAACGTCGAACTTGATCCCGAGACCCAGGCGATCACCACGATCGGCGCGAAAGAGGGTCTCTCTCACCTCCTCTGGATCCTCCTTCAGCCCGGCGACTCTGCGATTGTCCCGAGCCCCAGCTATCCGATTCACCTCTACGCACCTGTACTCGCGGGTGCCGATGTTTCGCGTGTGCCCGTCGGCGAAGAGCAGGACTTCATCGGCAACGCCATCGAGACTTGGGAGCGATCGTGGCCACGCCCGCGCGTCATCATCTTGTCGTTCCCGCACAACCCCACGACCGCGTGCGTTGACCTCGACTTCATGCGTCGTCTTGTCGACTTCGCCCGCGAACGCGATGTCTTCCTCGTCCACGACTTCGCCTACGCGGACCTCGGCTTCGACGGCTATCGACCGCCTTCGATCCTCCAGGTCGAGGGCGCTGAGAAGGTTTCCGTCGAGCTCTACTCGCTCACGAAATCGTTCTCGATGGCCGGATGGCGGGTCGGCTTCCTCGTTGGCAACGCCCGCACAGTTCAAGCGCTCGCGCGGCTGAAGTCATACCTCGACTACGGAACGTTCCAGCCCATCCAGATCGCCTCGATCCTCGCGATGGCAGAAGCGAAGGATTATCCCCAGAAGGTCGCCGAAATCTACCAGAGTCGCCGCAACGCCCTCTGTAAAGGTTTGAACAGCGCGGGTTGGGAGGTCGGTCCCCCAAAAGCCACGATGTTCGTCTGGGCCCGTATTCCGGAGCAGTACCGCACGATGGGATCAGTCGACTTCGCCGTGAAGCTCATGAAAGAGGCTAAAGTCGCAGTCAGTCCCGGCGCGGGATTCGGTCCGGGCGGCGACGAGCACGTTCGCTTCGCTCTGGTCGAGAACGAGCAACGAATTACGCAGGCGGTCCGTGGGATTCGGCGAGTGCTCAAGCTTGCTCCTGCGCCAACGTAGCTCTCACTCGGCGCCCGCGAGTATCCGAGCGAGCACCTCAGGAGCCACGTTCCGACCCGTGACGAGGATGACTGTTCGTCCTGTTATCTCGACCTGACCAGCGATCACCGCCGCAGTCGCGGCCGCGCCTGCCCCCTCGGCGACGAGGCCCTGCCGGACGGCGAGGAATCTTATGGCATCTTCGATCTCGTTCTCCGATACGACCACGACGTCGTCGACGTATTCGCGCACAAGCGTGTACGTAATCGAGCCGGCTTCGAGGTTTCCCGACAAACCGTCTGCGAGGGAGGCCCGGACCGGTACCTCGACGATCTGACCGGCGTCAAGCGCCGCGCGCATCGCCGGAGAGCTTTCGCAATCGACACCGATAACGGTCGTGTTCGGATGCGTGGAGGCCCAGAGCACGATTCCCGAGCAGAGTCCCCCGCCGCCGATGGGACACACAATCGTGAGCGCTTCGCGGGAATCGTCGTCGAGCTCGAGGCCGATGGTCCCCTGGCCGGCGATGACCCATCGATCGTTGTACGGCGAGACGTACGCGAGGCCCCCGTCGGTTGCGAGCTCCGTCGCATAGCTCTCCGCCTCGTCGTAGGTGGAGCCATGGAGAACGACCCGAGCCGGAAAGGCTTCGAGCGCCCGCACCTTGGCCGTCGAGGCTTTCTCGGGCACCACCACCGTCGCCTTCCGCCCAAGTACCTGAGCCGCAAACGCCACACCGAGACCATGGTTTCCGGCGGACGATGTCACGACCCCCCGGTCGGAATCGAGACGGCTCAAGGCCGCGAGCGCGCCGCGTACCTTGAACGAACCCGTCGGCTGCAACGACTCGAGCTTGAGGTAGGCCCCCTCGAGTGCGGAGCTTGCGACGAGAGGAGTTCGCCGCAGGTGCCGACGGACCACCTCCCCAGCAGTATCGATGTCCTTACGACTCGGAATCGCCACATTCCGCATTGCCCGCCTTGTCTAACAGAAATCCGGACCGTGACGGCGCCGCATCCATACGTCCGGTCGGAGACCGTCTCAATTCGAGGCACGCGCGACTGCCGTTAGAGTTGGAGCGCCGCTCGTGAGCCCCTCTCCCACCATTTCCACTCACATCCTCGACACCGAATGCGGCGAGCCCGCACGCGGCGTGCGAGTCGAGCTCTTTCGGGGTGAAGAGCTCCTTACGTCACAAGAAACCGACGAGGACGGCCGGATCTCCGACCTGATCGCCGGCGAACTCAGGGAGGAACGCTACACGCTCGTCTTCCATCCGCCGTCGCCCTTCTTCCGTCGCGTCGAACTCGAAATCGATATCGACGACGCAGAGCGGCACTACCACGTTCCGCTCCTCGTCTCACCGTACGGGTGCGCGACTTACCGCGGCAGCTGACGCGAGGCGAGGTGACTGACCTCTTCGAGAGCGACGTTGTCGCGGTCGGTCTGACTCACCTCGAGAATCCGCTTGAGAACGCCCGCGACTTCATCGCCACCCTCTCCGAGGAGGAACAGATCGCGGCGCTCAACGCCCACCCGCGGATCGGTGACTCACACAGAGTCTCGGCTCGGTCGGCAGGCGAGCAGGGGTCTGAGTCACCGCCGGAAGTACTCGAAGAGCTTGCGCGCCTGAACGGCCTCTACGAGGAGCGGTTTGGCTTCCGGTTCATCGTCTTCGTCGACGGCCGTTCCCGGTCTCAGATCTTGCCGATTCTGCGCGAACGACTCGAACGCGCGCGAGACGACGAGCTTCAGTCCGGCCTCGACGCACTCGTCGCGATAGCCATTGACCGATGGAGGCGGGGATGAGCATCAGCTACGGCAAAGAAGAGGTCTCCGTCTACCGCACCGACGGCGTTCGGTCACTCTTCGCGGCCGAGGTCGGGATCGAGGTCTTCGGCGACAACTTCTGGCCCTCGTACACAGAGGGCGACAACTCGCTGGTGATCCCGACCGACACCATGAAGAACTTCATCCACGCGGTGGCCCTGGACTACGACGGCGAGTCGATCGAGGAGTTTCTCGCGCTTCTGGCCAGGCGGTTTCTGGCCACCTACGAGCACGTCCATCTCATCGGCGTGCACACCCGGGGCCTTCCCTTCGCGCGTGCGAGTGACGTCCTGTTCGGACGACAGCACGATGACTTCCCGGTCGCACAATTGCGAGTCGATCGTTCGGGCATCCTCGATCACCGGGCTGGGTTGCACGAGCTCCAACTCATCAAGATCACGGGCAGCTCATTCGCGAGCTTCGCTGAAGACGAGTACACGACGCTGCCCGAGGCGGTTGATCGTCTCCTCTTCGTCTATCTCGACGTCGACTGGCGATACGCCGAGTTTGATCGGCGCGTCGACCACTCGCAGGTTCGCGATTCCCTCCTGGCGACATTCGATGGCTTCGTCTCGAAGTCGATCCAGCATCTCGTACATGAAATGGGGAGGCGCCTACTCGAAGGCTTCCCGGAGCTTGCCGAGGTCTCTTTCGCCGCGCAGAATCGATTGTGGGACACGGCCTCGACGTCGGAAGCTGATCCCCGCATCAAGGTCTACACCGACCCGCGTCCCCCCTACGGGCATATCAAGCTGACACTGACAAGGTGATCATCCCGCCAGAGTTCAACGGGCCGCCCAACAGCGCCCACGGCGGCTACGTATGTGGCCGCCTCGCCGAGCAGATCGGCGGCCGTGCCGAGGTAACCCTGTTGCGGCCGATTCCGCTTGGCCAGGACCTCGAGGTCCGAACTACGCCAAATGGAGTCGAGCTCGCCGACGGAGCCGCCGCGATAGCCCGCGCCGAGGAGACCGAAATCGATGTCGACGTCGCAGCCGCCGTATCAGCCGAGGAGGCGGAGGAAGCCTCACGTCGATTCGCCGGCTTTCGTGCCCATGCCTACCCGACGTGTTACGTCTGTGGAACGGAGAGAAGCGACGGGCTCGACATCTTCCCCGGCGCTCTTCCGGACAGCGAGATGGTCGCTTCGACGTGGATTCCGGGCGCTGCCGAAGAGGTGTTCATCTGGGCCGTTCTCGACTGCACGAGCGGCTGGGCAATTACCGACTTCAGCTCGCCGAACATCCTCCTCGGTCGGATGGCTGCCGAAACGTACGGGCTTCCAACAGTCGGCACCCCGCACGTTTCAATGGGCTGGCCGATCGAGGTGATCGGCCGGCGAAGGATGGCCGCTTCGGCTCTCTATACGGAGACCGGCGAGTTGCTCGGCGTTGCCCGAGCGACCTGGGTCGAGCTCAAGCAGGAGCGAGCGAACGCGTAGCGCAGCGTCCGCGTGAACTTCCTCTCGACTATTCGTCCTCGAGTTCCCCTGACCCTGAATTCAGAATCCGCGCAGCGACGAATGCTGCACCAGCCAGCGCTGCTGAAATGAGGAGCGGGCCCCTTGTACGCCGGAGGGCGCGCTTCGCAAACGGCTTCAGCGCGAGGTAGTACACGACGTATCCGATCATCGCCTGCCGGCGGTTCAGCATTCCGCCTCCTTCATGGGGCCCCGAGTCTATACCCGCCGCCGAACGTTGAGAAACGTGACACCCCGAGCGATGCGAGGCTCGGGCCGCTGGTCGGGGCTGACAAGGGAGCCGAGCACGAGGGCGCGGCACAGCACGTCTAGTACGGGCAAGCCCGAGTGCGACGGATCCCGCCGCCAGCGTCGTCAGGGCGAGGCGAAGCGGGGCTTGGCCCCGCGAGAGCCCGCCGTCCAGTCGCGCGAGAGAGTCGTCCGGGGTCGTGGGAGGAGGGATTGTGTTCCGCCACGCGACCCCGGACCGACGGGGTCCTCGACCGGAGAGTTCCGTTCGAGGGGGGATGGGGAGTAGTCTCGTTCGACTTGCGACAAGCAATTCCTCCCT
>CAYTCZ010000046.1:0-25893 GCA_964436315.1 uncultured Gaiellales bacterium
CGAGCGGAAGAAAGGGAAAGGCCCCGGGTGAGAGCCGTGTCGCGCTCCTGCGGATGCCGCCGGAGCTCAAGCGACGAATTCAGGAGATCGCGTTCGCCGACGAGACCAACACGAACCACGTGATCGTGCGGACGTTGGCCGACGAGCTTGGGGTCGAGCTTTCAGAAGAAAGGGGCCGGACAGTCCCCTTCGGAGGCGGGAGGAGAAAGGAGACCATGGCAACGAACGGGAGTCACAACGGAAGGGTGAGAGGAGAGGACCGAGTTCGCGTCGCAATCGTCGGAGTCGGAAACTGCGCAAATTCACTCGTGCAGGGTCTCGAGTACTACAAGGACGCCGACCCGGAAAGCGATGTCCCCGGCCTGATGCACATCGATCTCGGCGGGTACCACATACGCGATATCGAGTTCACGGCCGCCTTCGACATCAACAAGGAGAAGGTCGGCAAGGATCTTGCCGAGGCAATCTGGGCGTCGCCCAACGACACCTACCGGTTTGCGGACGTTCCGGAAACGGGCGTCAAGGTCTCGCGCGGAATGACGCACGATGGGATCGGCAAGTACCTCTCTGACGTCGTCGAGAAAGCCGATGGCCCCACCGCCGACGTCGTTGAAATCCTCCGCGAGACGCAGACCGACGTCGTCGTCAATTACCTGCCGGTCGGATCGGAGACCGCAACCAAGTGGTACACGGAGCAGATTCTGAACGCCGGCTGCGCGATGGTGAACTGCATGCCCGTCTTTATCGCGCGGGAGGACTACTGGCAGCGTCGCTTCCAGGATGCTGGAGTCCCGATCATCGGCGATGACATCAAGTCGCAGGTTGGCGCGACGATCGCCCACCGGGTTCTCACGACGCTATTCCGCGAGCGCGGCGTCCATCTCGATCGGACGATGCAGCTCAATGTTGGCGGGAACTCCGACTTCCTCAACATGCTCGAGCGCGACCGTCTGCAGTCGAAGAAGGAGTCGAAGACGAACGCCGTCACCTCGATGCTCGATTACGACATCGGTGATGACAACGTCCACGTCGGACCGTCGGATTACGTCCCGTGGCTGACAGACCGCAAATGGGCCTACATCAGGCTCGAGGGTTCCTCGTTTGGTGACGTTCCCCTGAACGTCGAGCTGAAGCTCGAAGTCTGGGACTCACCGAACTCCGCCGGCATCGTCATCGACGCGGTGCGACTCGCGAAACTGGCGCTCAACAACGGAATCGCAGGCGCTCTCGAAGGGCCCAGTGCCTATCTGATGAAGTCGCCGCCACAGCAGATCGTCGACGACAAGGCTCGTGAGCTCGTCGAAGACTTCATCACGGCGAACCAACGACACGAGATCAAGGCGACAGTGACGGCGTAGCCGCGCGACAGAGAACTCGAATGAAAGGGCCGCACGCGTGCGGCCCTTTCTACAATCGTGAGAGTGCCGCTGCGAATCTGCATGGTGACCCCCTTCAGCTGGTCCCAGCCGCATCCCGTCAACGAACACGTCCGGGCAGCAGCCGCTGAGCTTCGCCGCCGCGGCCATGAGGTGGTTGTGCTCGCACCTTCGAGTCGGGCCCGGGATCTAACGGCGGGCAGGCGAGCGCTCAAACAGCTCCAGCGCGAGGGGAGGCCCCTCGAGGGAACTGTGGCGATCGGACCGGCTCTTCGCGTGTCGCGGCGAAGCCGCATTGGCGTGCCCGTGGGGGCGCGCGCCAATCTGCGACTGGCTCTCGCTGCCGAGAGTTTCGACATCGTCCACGGGCACGACCCGGGACTCCCGAGTCTCTCCTACCTCGCGCTCAGAGACTGGCACGGCCTCAGCGTCGCGACCTTTCACTCGCCGGAGCGACTCGGCTACCCGCCGGGGCGCAACCAGCGCGATCGGCTGCTGTCTCGGATCGACGCGATGACCGCGACCGGCGAAGGGACCGCAGAGGCGGCGAACGAGAGATTTCCCGCCGACTATCGAGTCATTCCAGCCGGTGTTGAACTCGATTCGTGGCCGCACGAAGACCGCGAAAAGCGGTTTGTCGTGGAGTGGCGCCAGGACGACTCGGCTCGAGTTCGCGCGGCCCTCCGCACCCTCGAGGGCCTCGACGGATGGGAGATCGTCGTCGTCCGGACCCGCTCGCCTTCCACAAGGCCGTACGTGCCGAAGTCGATTCGCTCCCGAGTATCAGTACGGACCGCGCTATCCGCCGATGCCCGCAGGAGAGAACTCCGCGGCGCGACAGGGTTCATTCCGGCCGCGCAAGGCATCGAACGAATGCGGGTTGAGGCCGAAGCCGAGGGGACGCCGGTGGTCGACCCCCCCGGCTCCGGAGAGCAGCCTGAGCTCGTCACTGCGGCGCTCGAACGTCTGGCTGACGACATCGCGTTTCGCCAGACGCGCAGTCGCGATGCCTACGGAACGGCAGAATCCGAGACCATCGACAGGCTCGGCGCTTGTCTGGTCGACCTCTATCAGTCCGTGCTTAGCCGGAGACGGGAGGGCGACCAATCTGTCCGCCGGGGGACGCGCCCCTGGATCCTCCTCGACCTCCACCTTCACACTGCGCATTCACACGACTGCTCGATCCCTGTGCCGGACCTCCTCGATTACGCCGAAGCACAGGGGCTGGGCGGCCTCGCGATCACCGACCACAACGTCTTCTCCGGTGCCGTCGAGGCCCTCGAGTTGGCCGAGAATCGCGACCTCATCATCATTCCGGGCGAGGAGGTGAAGACCCAGGCAGGCGAGGTCATCGGCCTCTTTCTCTCCGAGGAGATTCCGCGGGGCATGACCATGGCCGAGACGCTCGAAGCGATCAGAGATCAGGGCGGCCTGGCGTACATGCCGCACCCGTTCGATCGGCTTCATACGATTCCTGACCCGGCGACCCTCCACAACCATCTGGGAGAGATCGACGTTCTCGAGGTGTACAACGCAAGACTGCTCTTCGAGGGTTTCAACGACGAAGCGCTTCGGTTTGCCCGGAAATACAACCTGACGATGGGCGCCGGTTCCGACGCCCATGTGCTGCAAGGAGTCGGGACCGGGCTTGTTCGGATGCAGGCTTTTTCCGGAGCCGAGGAGTTCCTGCTCAATCTCCGCGCAGCCGAAATCCTTCGCCGCCCGAAGCCTCTCTTCTACTTACAGAGCTTGAAGTGGATGGCGCAGGCCCGGGATCGACGGTTGAAGCAGAGCCAAGAGGCAAACAGTGCGGTCCGGTAGGACTCGGTCGGGAACCTGCCGAAGTACAGGGCGCACATCGTGACCCAGTCGACCGACGACATCTCAGAGCGATACCTGCGGAAGGCGATCGCCGAGATCAACGAGCTCGCTGACGAGATCGCGAAGGCCGCAGAGCCAGAGGAGCCGGTTGTGCTGGGCTCCGGACATCCCCAGGCAGATGTGTTCCTGCTCAAGTACGGACCGCAGGGCGCCGAGCTTCAAGAAGGCGTGGCGTTCTTCGGTCGAACAGGGCAGGCAATTCTGAAGTCGATTCAGCGACTGAACGTCGACCCGACGGCGATTTACGGGACAAACTGTCTCAAGTACGAGGGCGAGAAAGAAGAAGAAGGTCGACAATGGCTCGCGCGTGAGCTGCACATCGTGCAGCCGAAGCTCCTCGTGATCATGGGCGATGACGCCCGAGCGTGCGTGAACGCGATCGAATTTCCCCTGTCCTCCACCGTCGACGACCGGCCCGGTGAGCTTCAGCGCTTCACGCCCACCATCGACGCGTTGGTCACCCCAGATATCGACGCGTCGCTCGATGAGGAAGACGCGAAACGCGCATTTTGGGATGGCTTCAAAGCGGTAGGACCATGGTGGTCAGAGCTTCCGCCGTACTAGAGAGCCGTCCTCTCGCCTACCTCGGCTGGCGCCTGCCGGTCGGCGTCCTGGTTGTGGGACTACTCATCGCGTATTACCTCGGCTCCGACGAGCTACCGAACCTCTCGTTGTGGCCCGACGTTTTGTTCCTCTCACTCCTCGTCATCCCGGGCTTGTTCTCGCTCACGTATCTCGCCCTGCCGATGCGACGCCAGCTCTCACAGCAGCAGCTCGCAATCGGGGTGGCCGGCCTCGGGCTCAGCGCCATCCTTCTAGAGATCGTCGACCTCGAACTCGCCGGAAACTTCGCCAAATTTGCCGCGGTGGCGCTGCTGGGCTGGCTCTTCCTCGAGTTCTTCGAGTCCGTGCTCTGGGTCCTCCTCGTCGCGATTCTGATCGTGCCGGTCGACATCTATTCGGTCGCGGAGGGACCGACGCGAGAGATCCTGGACAATCAACCGCGCGTCTTCGACGTCCTCTCCGTGTATTTCCCGATACCGGCAGAGCAGCCGCTCGCTCAGCTCGGGCTGCCCGATGTGATGTTCTTCGCGCTTTTCCTGGGCGCCGCCGACCGCTTCGGCCTTCGGGTCGGGCCAACCTGGATCGCGATGGCGCTCTCCTTCGGGGCGACGCTCGCGATCGCCGCCGCCTGGGAAAACGGGGGGCTGCCGGCCCTACCGCTCCTTTCGATCGCCTTCGTGCTCGTAAACGCGGATCTCCTCTGGAAGTCCGTCATGCGATGGTGGAAGGATCGGAAGCAGACGACGGCGACCGGGGCCGAGCACCGCGCCGAGTCCGGGGATACTGACCACTCGGAGAGGATCCGGGACTACCTTCCTCCTCGGTAATCGGGCGAATCCGTGTCTGTCGGTCGTCCAGCGGACGCCCTCAGGCGCGACGGTTCTCCGGCCACTGCGGGCAGGGCTAGCAAAGGGGCCGAGCACGAGAGGCGGAGCACAGTACGGCAAGGTACGGGAAAGCCCCGACGGCGAAGGATCCTGCAGCCCGCGTCGTCAGCGCGCCCGCCCCCTGGCACGAGAAAAGAGGGCGACCGTTTCGATGTGTGGCGTGTGGGGAAACATGTCGATAGGTCGCGCCCGCTCGAGGCTGTAGCCCCAGTCGGATACGAGTTCGGCGGCGTTGCCCGCAAGCGTGGTTGGATTGCATGAGATATAGACAATGCGCGGCGCTTCGAGCCTGGCAAGCCGACGAACGGCCTTTCGCGTCAGACCCGCGCGTGGGGGGTCGACCACGACGAGGTCTGGCGAGCCCGCCCGTTCAGCCAGTTCCGGAAGGTCAAGCGCGACATCCCCTGCGAAGAATGCGACATTCGTGATCCCGTTCAACTCGGCGTTCTCGAGCGCGCACGCGATCGACTCCTCAGAAATGTCAACGCCCCAGACCGTCAGCGCGCGGTCGGCCAGCGTGAGCGCGATCGTCCCGATGCCCGAATAGAGGTCAAAGACGGTCTCGCCTCCCCCCAACGGAGCAAAGTCCAGCGCGACGCGATACAGCTCTTCGCACATCGCGGTGTTGGTCTGGAGGAATGAGGTCGGGCGGACGCGAAACCGCCGTTCGAGAAGCTCCTCTTCGATCGCCTCGTCGCCCCAGAGAACGGTGCTCGGAAGATTCGTCACCTCGGCAGGCGTGTCGTTTATGGCCCAGTGCACGGACCGGACTGACGGAAAGCGCGTCAAGGACTCGACGAGCTCTTCTGCTCCGACGAGTTCGCCCGGTGCGGTCACGAGCATGACGAGTGTCTGCCCCGTGTTCCGACCCTCGCGGACGACGAGATGCCGGAGGAAACCCGATTGTGCCTCCTGGTCGAAGGCCCGAAGGCCCATTGACCGCGCCCACTCGCGGACGGTATGGCGGATGTCGTTTCCGCGCTCGGTCGTGAGCCAACATCGGTCGATATCCAGTACCTCATCCCATCGGCCAGCCCGATGGAATCCGAGTCCCACACCGTCCGCGGTCTGGCAGAAGGAGTACTCAAGCTTGTTCCGATAGTGGAAGAGGCTCTCGGCCGGGATGATCGGTTCGAGCTCTGGTTCGTTGAGATGTCCGATTCGAACGAGCGCGTCACGCACTTGTTCTTCCTTCGCGCTGAGCTGCGCGGCATAGTCGAGATCTTGAAAGCGGCAGCCGCCACAAGATCCGAAGTGAGCACACCGCGGCTCGACCCGGGCGGTGCTCGGATCGACAACTTCGAGTGTTGCCGCCTCGGCGTGATTGCGTTTGACCTTCGTTACGCGTGCCTTGACACGATCTCCGGGAACGCCAGGGCGCACGAAGACCACAAAACCGTTGAGACGTGCGACTCCTTTGCCGCCGTAGGCGAGACGATCGACGACGAGCTCGATTTCATCACCCTTGCGAACCGGCGCGGCCATGGTGTGATCCTAGCCGGGGGCACGCATGGCGAACACCGTCAGTCGAAGCTCGCTGGGAATTGACACCTTCTTGGACAGACGCGCGAGCCTTGGCGCGTCACAATGACATTTGGGTGGCGGGTGGACCTACGCTCCCCACCCACATGGGTGGGGAGTGGTTTGCGTTCGCGAGCCGCTCGTCTGCGTTCGCGAGCCGCTCGCGCGGCCCGGACCAGCGTGATAGGTCTGAGTCGCCGCGGACGACGAGCGCGTAGGCCGGCCGTGTGAGTTACCGTGACGACGAGCGCCCCGGAGTTCACGAGCACGCTTCGAGCGCCTCGGAGTCCACCAGCACGCTTCGGATCTCGAGGTCGGCCACGTCAGCGCCATCTCGAGGTCGGCTACGTCAGCGCCATCTCGAGGTCGGCTACCGTCGGCGCGATCTCGAGCTCGTCTAACTCAACGCCGAGACGTAGACCTTGCGCGTCCGAGGTCCGTCGAACTCACAGAAGAAGATGCCCTGCCAGGTGCCCAGCGCGAGGTCGCCGTTGAGCATCGGAATCATCACCGACGTCGCCGTCAACGCGGCGCGGACGTGGGACCATGGATTCTCGTCGCCAGGCTCGATGTGCTCCCAATCCCATCCGTCCTCGACAATGCGCTCCATCGAGCGCTCCACGTCGCGCGCGACGGCCGGGTCGGCGTGCTCCTGGATGATCACGCCTGCGCTTGTATGCGGGATGTAGACGAGTGCCGCTCGTCCCTCGAGCTCACCGAGAACCTTGCGAACGGACGCGGTGATGTCGATCACCTGTGTTCGTTGATCGGTCTTTAACTCGAACTCGCGCACGGGCGCTATCCTACGCGACCGCATGGCAGCCGCCCCCGGGATCGATCTCGACCGGTATCGGGACGAGATTGATGCCTTCCTGGCTGAGCTCGAAGAGGAGTACTACCTCCACTACTCGGGTCAGAAGGAGACCTACGAGCTCGAAGCCATCTACGCGCAGCACGCGGACCTGGTCACGCTCGAGACATGTGTCGCACTGCGCGACTACGCCCAGGAGATGCCCTCTCCTGGCGCCGCGGAGCTGTGGCGCTTCGCCTGTGAGGGGCGACTTGGAGACCTCACCCGTGAGCAGGAGGAGCGCATGGCACTCGCCGAGTCGAACGCCGCTGCGGTTATCGGTGACGAGGAAATTCCCTACCGAATGCTTCGCCCTGCGATCGCCAACGAGCCGGACCGGACTCGACGCGAGGAACTCGAGCGAGGCCGAGCGGAGATCGTTGAGCGTGAACTCGTCCCCCTCCACCGGGAGAGCTTCGAGAAGACATCGGCGGGCGTCGAAGAACTCGGCGCCGGCACACTCACCGAGCTCTACGAGGAGTTCGGCTTCCCACTCGACTCGCTCGAGCGAGAGGTCGGAGCGTTTCTCACGGATACCGAAGACCTCTACATGGCTTCGATGGACGCACTCTGTCGTCGTCGACTCCACCTCGGGCTCGACGATGTCCGGCGCTGGGATCTTCCGCGTCTGTTTCGCGCTCCTGATTGGGACGCCGGATTTCGCGCCTCCGACCTTCTCCCGGCACTGACGGGCACGCTGTCCGACCTCGGTATCGACCTCGCCTCACAGCGAAACGTGTACCTCGACCTCGAGGCCCGGGCGAACAAGTCTCCGCGTGCGTTCTGCTCGGCGATCGAAGTACCGGGCCGGATCGTGCTGGTCGTCCAGCCGATGGGAGGCGCCGACGACTGGTCGGCAGTCTTCCATGAGGCGGGGCACGCTCAACACTTCGCCCACACGGCCCCATCACTCCCGGTTGAATGGCGAAGACTTGGCGACGACGCGGTTACCGAGGGCTGGGCCATCCTCTTGATGGACCTCGTGCGGGACCCCGCCTGGCTCTCTCGCCGGCTCAACTTCGGCCGTCCACTCGAATTCGCCGCCGAGGCGTCGGCCGTCGAGCTCTACCTTGCGCGTCGGCTCTGCGCCAAGTTCTGTTACGAGCTCGAGCTTGGAGGCAGTGCGGAGCCGGACGCCCTGCGAGACCGCTACGTCGAGGAACTTCGTGAGGCGACGAGGATCGAGCCAGCAGCTGCCGACTTTCTCGCGGACGTGGACGACGGCTTCTACGTCACCAAGTACCTGCGCGCGTGGGGGTTCGAGGCACAGATACGGACATTCCTCCGCGAGGAGTTCGGAAGCACGTGGTTCACAAGGGTCGAGGCGGGCTCACTCCTCCGCGAGCTCTGGTACGAAGGACAAAGCATGAGTGCCGATCAGATTCTCGACGAGCTGGCGGGTTCCAAAGTCGAACTCGGGAACATCGTCGAGCTCTTCGAGGAGCACACTTTGACTTAAGGGAAACGGGGCGACCAGGGCCGCCCCGCAGCGCGCTATCGCGTTGGAAGGAGTTACTCGCGCTCGCCGGCGTCCTCGATCGACCCGTTCGCCTGGATCTCGATGCGACGCGGCTTCTGCTCCTCGGGCTTGGGCACGCGGATCTCCAGAACGCCCTTGTCGTAATGGGCGTTGATCTTGCCCTCGTCGATGCCGGCCGGAAGCGAAATGCTTCGCTGGAATGCGCCGTAGCGCCGCTCGAACCGGTAGTAGTGCTCGTCGGAAGACTCATCGGTTCGTGAGCGCTCGCCGCTCACAGTCAGGACATCGTCGTCGAACTCGACCGAGATCTCGTCCTCCGGGATTCCCGGAAGATCGAACGAGAGTACGAACTCGTCCTCCGTTTCCCAGACGTCCGACGCGGGAGCCCACGTCGAAGACTGATTCCCGGTCCCCGGGCCAGCCGGCGTCCCAAACCAGCGGCTCATTTCGTTCTGGAGCGCCGTCAGTTCCCGAAACGGCTCCCACCGGACAACTGCCATGGTTCTACCTCCTCTGACACTATGTCCCTACAGGAGTAAGAATATCTAAGTGCTATCGTAGCAAGTCTGCTCTGACGTAGGATGCAAGCGTGATTGAGAGGGATCTCAAGGGCCGTGACTTCCTGAGAGTCAACGACTGGACCGCTCAGGAGCTCGTTTCTGTCCTTGACCTGGCGGAGGAACTGAAGCAGGCACAACGGACCAGAGTGCCGCACCGCCACCTCGAAGGACGAGTGATCGCCCTCGTCTTCAATAAGCCGTCGACGCGGACGCGGGTGTCCTTTGGAGCCGGGATCGCGCACCTGGGAGCAACGCCGCTCCCGCTTGGCCAGGGCGAACTCCATCTCGGTCGGGGAGAGCCCGTCTCGGACACCGCGAAGGTGCTCGCCCGCTACGTCGACGGAATCGTCATCAGAGCGTTCGCCCAAGCGGAGGTCGACGAACTCGCCGAACATGCAGAGGTCCCGGTCGTCAACGCCCTGACGGACGAGTTCCATCCCTGCCAGGCACTGGCCGATGTGATGACCATCCGCGAGCACTTCGGCGGGTTCGAGGATGTGACAGTCGCGTATGTGGGTGACGGCAACAACGTCTGCAGCTCCCTCATGGTTGCCAGCGCGAAACTTGGATTGGATTTCATCGCCGCTACCCCGGCCGGATATGAACCCCATGGTCGAGTCGTAACTTGGGCTGAGGACGCAGCCCACGCCTCTGGCGCGTCCGTTTCGCTGACCGAGGATCCGGTTGAGGCTGCCCGTGAGGCGTCTGTGCTCTACACCGACGTCTGGACGAGCATGGGGCAGGAGGAGGAACGCGATCGGCGCGTTCGCGACCTCGAGCGCTACCGGCTCGACGAACAGTTGCTGGCTCACTCGCCTAGCCACGCAATCGTCATGCATTGTCTGCCCGCCCACCGAGGCGAGGAAATAACGGATGCCGTCCTGAACGGCGAGCGGTCAGTCGTGTGGAAGCAGGCAGAGAACCGGCTTCACACGCAGAAGGCGCTTCTCGCCATGATCATTCCGTAGCAGCTGAGCGAGATGGAGCCAGAGGTCTTCGAAGAGCACGTTCGCCGGGCACTCGAGTCGCTTCCGCCGAAGCTCCGCGAGGCGATGTCGAACATCGAGATCGTGCCCGAAGACCAGAACGCGGATGATCCGGACTTGTTTGGTCTCTACGAGGGAATCCCTCTCATTGACCGAGACAGCTCCTACGCCGGGGCGTTGCCCGACAAGATCGCCATTTATCGGATTCCCCTTGTCGCGGAGTTCGGGGAGGACGTAGAGGTACTCGAGGATGAGATCAGAATCACGGTCGTCCACGAAGTGGCCCATCACTTCGGCATCGGAGAAGAGCGCCTCGCCGAGCTTGGCTGGTCGTGATCCCCAGGGCCGATTCCGTGACGCTGCCTGATCCGTGGTTGGCTCAACTGGAGGAGCGGCTCGCTAAAGACGATGAGAGCGACACCCTCGCAGTCGGTCTCGTCCTACTCGCCTCGGTTGCAGGTCGAGAGGTGCCGATCGACGAGGATGAGGTTCAGGCCGCGACGAGGCGGGCACTCCTGCTGCTCGCGGCCGGCGGAGACCCGGAGCGGGGGCTCGACCTGAACGGGCGAGCCGTCGTCTCCCTGGCAGACGACCTCGACGAGCCGGAGCGCCGATCTGCGCTTCGAACCGGCCTGCTCGACCTTCGGCGGCGTGCGAAGCCCTACGATCACGTCTGCGAGGCGCTTCGCGCTCTCAGCCAAGAGCCCGACGTCGCGTGGCGAGCCTACGCGTGCTCGCTTCTTGCCAATTCTCTGAGCCCCGAGTAGCGGCGACTCATCGGACGTCGACTCGCGGACTTTCGCCTGCGGTCATAATCGAGGCTCGTAAACTCGAGCGCGTTCCGTGAAGCCAGGAGGAGACGATGAGTAGCCAGCCGACGCCGACAGCCCAAGCCGCAGCACTCGACCGTTTCAGACTGGACGGACGCGTCGCGGTCGTCGCCGGTGGAACCGGCGGGATCGGTCTGCCCGCCTGCCAAGCGTTGCAACAGGTCGGAGCCAGAGTTGCCGCCCTTGGCGTGACCCCAGAAAAGATCGAAAGAGCGCGCGAGGCCCTCGGCGACGAAGACACGATGGTCGCGGCGTGCGACGTGACGAAGAAAGCGGAGGTCGACAAGGCGATCGCGGACGTGCTCGACCAGTTCGGGCAGATCGACATCCTCATCAACTCGGTAGGTGGTGGAGCTGGCGTCGCACTCTTCGACGCACACGAGTACCCCGAGGAGACCTGGGACTGGATGATCGACCTGAACCTGAAGAGCGCGCTCCTGATGTCGCAGGCAGCCGCGCGAGCGATGATCGAGGCGGAGTCAGGAGGCCGCATTCTCAACATCTCATCGGTCCGCGGCCAACTGGCTCTACGACTCGGCTACAGCGCGTACGTCGCGGCGAAGGGCGCCCTCAACATGCTGACGAAGCAACACGCGACCGAGTGGGCGCCGTACGGAATAACCGTCAACGCTCTTTCGCCGACGTTCGTCCGGACACCACAGGTTGAGAGCCTTCTTGCAGATGAAGAGTTCAAGCAGGCGCTGATCGCACGGATCCCACTCGGTCGGATCGCCGAGCCGGACGACCTGATCGGGGCGATCCTCTTCTTCTGCTCCGACGCCTCGGCCTTCATCACCGGACAGATCCTCACGGCCGACGGTGGACTGACCGCCTGCCAGTAAGTACGAGAGAAGCGCGTGCTCGGCGCGGTTCGCGGAGATGCCTACGTGCGGCTCGCTGAGTCGGCGATCAGCGCTCGGCTCAGAGCCCACTGACACTCGACGATCGCGCGCCGATTGTCTTCGAGGTCGGCGCGAGACGCTCGGTCATCCCGTAGTTGCTGGCGCTCGGCCACGAGCAGTTGCAGGATCCCGCGCAGCTCTTCGATACACGAAGACACGTCCCGCGTGGCGAGTCGCGAAATTCCCTCAAAAGCCGCCGCCGTTACCGCAGTCATAAGAGCAGTCCGCCTCACTTCTTTTTGAAGCAGACCTTTCCCGCTCGGCTATCCCCCGATCGGGGGGGACGACGACAGGACTTCTCTCCAGATCTCGTGCCTCGGGAGGTGCAGTGAGCCTTGACGGACCGAGCTGTTCGGTGGGAGCATGCGACCGCCATCGCTTCGACTATCCGAAAGGAGTGCGAGTGTCCGGAGACGACAACATCGCAACTTTGCGCCGGATCTACGGAATCTTCAGCAGCGGCGATCTCGATGTCCTCGATGAGTGCCTCGCAGAGGACGTTGTCGATCACAACCCCGATCCGGGACAGGGACCGGGTCTCCAGGGCGTCAAAGACGCGTTCACCGGATTCCGCCAGGTGGTTTCCGATCTTCGCTTCGAGGTCGACGAGATTCTCGCTGTGGACGACAAGGTTGTCTCGCGCGGACGGATGAGCGGCACCGACTCGGGCGGGCTCATCCCCGGCAGCCCACCGAGCGGCAAGAGCTTCACGGCCGATCACATCGACATCGTCCGCTTCGAAGGCGGCAAAGCCGTGGAGCGCTGGGGCTTGACCGACATGGCGGCGATCATGATGCAACTCGGCGCAATCCCCGAGCACTCGGAGGCCAGCGCAGGATAAGCCGAGTCGACAAACTGTCGAAGGTCGACAACGTCCCGCCGGTCTGACGTCGGCGGCTAACGGGATGCGCGCGCGGACCGCGGATTCTGGAGCGGTGTCAAGACCTGCTCTACCTGCTCCCGAAGGTGCTCGAACGCCGGCGGAAGCACGAGTGACTCGCCGAGGCGTTCCAACGATTCGTCAGTCGTGAACCCGGGGCCGAGCGTCGCGATCTCGAAGAGCACGCCACTCGGCTCTCGAAAGTAGATCGAGCGAAACCAGAACCGGTCGATGACCGGGGTGGGGCTGGCGCCCCCCCGCTCTGCGCGTTCGCGCCAGGCCTCGTCGTCCTCCATCCTCGAGGCCCAGGCGACGTGATGAACCGTACCCGCACCGCCGACGCCGGGCTCTCCGGGAGGTGAGTCGAGGTGATAGTGGCCGCCCCGATCGGCTCCACGAACCTCCCACGACTCTCCCTCCGAGCTGGGCTGGAAGCTGAGCGACTCCTCCAGGAAAGGGCGGCTCGCGTCCGGAGCCCGCGCGTACGCCCGAACCCCATGAAAGCCGTGAAGCGCGAATTCCTTAGGGATGTCGGCGTGCTCCGCGACAAGCGGTTCATCGTCGGTCTGAACCACCGCAAACTCGTGCTCGAGACCCTCCGGGTCCGCGAAGCGAACGCTGCCGTCGTCGCCCTCGACAGAGACGCCCTCGCCTGCTAGTCGCTTCTGCCAAAAGTCGAGCGCATCACGACCTCCGAGGCGCCAGACGATTCGGTGCACCATGCCGGCGCCGGCTCGGCCCGGCTTCGCGTTCGGGTACTCGAAGAACGTGATGTCCGACCCCGGGCTGCCATTCTCGTCGGCATAGAAGAGGTGGTAGACCGTTGGGTCATCCTGGTTCACTGTCTTCTTCACGAGCCGAAGCCCGAGCACGCGTGTGTAGAAGTCGAGGTTCCGATGGGCATCTCCGGTGATGCACGTGACGTGGTGGATTCCTTCGAGTTTCATCTGCCTCGTCACCATAACGTCGGAGCGCCCGCCGACCTTCCACCCGCCCGTCGTGCACGGCGCAGCTTCTGTGTTCTGAGGGGGACCAGGATGCCGAACCCCGTCCCTTCATCAGCGCAAGCAGGGCTTCCTGTGGCAGCTTCTCGGTTCGCGTATCGACGCTCGAGGTCGCCTCGCCGAGGATAAGGACGTCGGGATCCGACAGGATCGCGTGCGCGATGGTAATGAGCTGCCGCTGACCCTGGCTGAGGTTCGATCCGCCCTCCTCCGCATGGCGAGCTTGAGAAAACGGGGTATGCTGATCACGCTTCCGGCCCGTCGTCAGCGAAGAGAGGCACGGCGGCTCCGGAATCTACCCATTGCCGGTAGCGCGAGGTCAGTGGTTAGGCTGAACCGGTGTCCTTCGGTCTGAAACGGATCCAGGTCACCAACTTCCGCTCGGCCCGGAACATCGAGTTCGAGCCGGGCTCACTGTGTGCGTTCATCGGGGAGTCGGGCGCCGGCAAATCAAACGTGCTCGAGAGCGTCCGAGTCCTTCTTGACCCGGCCGCCCCACCCCTCTTGCCCGAGGACGTCACCCGCGGAGAACGGACCTCGGCGATCCGGGGACAGCTGCACGACGGCGCCACACTGACGCTCGATGATCGGTGGTCGGCGCCGCCCGTGCTCTTCTTCCCCGCACGGGCGCGAGCCGAGACGCTCCTCGCCCCGACGGCACGCCGCGGCGAGGTCGGGGAGCGCGCGGTCGAGCTCATCGAGACGGCCATGGAGGAATCGCCGGCGCCGCGGGTCGCCCTGGTTTGGGGCCTAGAGGCCTGCGCCTCAGAGCTCTCCGGGCTGATCGTTCTCATCGAGGAGCCCGAGCTGTTTCTTGCTCCCCCCGGCCAGCGGTATCTCTATCGCCTCCTCGAGCGACTCGCCGCCAGGGGAAACCAGGTCTTCTACACAACGCACTCGGCTGCCTTTCTGAACATCCTTCGCCTCGAAGAGATCGCGGTCGTCACCCACGAAGGCGATGAGGGCTCGACGGTCCGACAGCTCGAGCCCATCGACGCCGATGACGAGTTCCGAGCGGCCTGCGAGTTCGACGCCGAGCGCAGCGAGCTGTTTCTGTCTCGCGCCACAATCCTCGTCGAAGGCCTGACCGAGAAAGTCGGCTTTCCCTACATCTTCGCGGCGCTCGGTCACGATGCGGATCGGGAGGCGATTTCGGTCATCGAGTGTGGCGGCAAGACCAACATGCCACTGTTCGTCGAGATCTGTAAGCGCGTCGGGGTGCCCTATGTGGTCGTGCACGACAGCGATGCGAAACGGGACGGCAAACCCACTCCCGGCGAGGCGCATTTGAATTCGCTCATCGCCGCGGCCGCCGGGAAAGACCGGACGGTCATGCTCGATCCCGATTTCGAGGGCGCGCTCGGACTCCATCGGAAGAGCCGGAAGCCGGCCCAGGCGTGGCACTACCTCTCGCAGGCGAAAGCCGACGAGATCCCCGAGCCGCTGAAAAAAGCGGTCGAGCTTGCTCTCGACATCGCGCGTCCCGGCCCTCCGACCTATAGCTAACCGAGATGCGACGGCGCCGGCCAAGTTTCGTCCTCTCGCTCCCGGAGCGCACTGTTCGCTCGCTGGCCGCCCTTGCTGGCGGGACGGTGCACGAGACCGCGACGCTCGCGCTCCCCCGCTTCGTGCGGCGCTCTCGTCTCTACGAGGTGACGGCGAAGAACGCCTTGCGCGTCGTCATCGAGCTCGCTGGCGGCGTCAAGGGATCACCGACCGCCGAGCCCTCCGTCGGCGCAGGACGTTTGGCGCTCAGAAAGGGCGCGGGAAACATCGTCGAGCTCGGCTCGATCGCGGCGTTTGGATTCTCACCCCTCTGGTTGCTGGCGGCGGCCTCAGACCTGACGCATGGAACCCGCATCTACCTTCGGGCTCTGACGACCGAGCTGAAGCGAGGCGGTGTCTTGGCGCCGGAGGCCGAGATCGAATCGGTGGACGAGCTGTTGAGCGTCTTGGAAAGTGGCAGCGGGACGATGGCCACGCTGATCGATATTCCACCCATTGAGCTCGCGGAGTTGCGTCAGTCGGTCGCCGAGCTTCGGAGCGACGCGAGCGATTTGCCCAGCCCAGCCGAGCTTGCCACCGCGTACAGGACTCTTCGGCTCACCGCGGACGCCGAACGGAGCTCGCTGCTGCGCGTCTCCAACGGAGTCGGACTAGCTTTTCTGATGTCTGCCAAGAACCTCACGCGTGATGAGCTCGTCGTTCCTTACCGCGACGACTGGGAGCCGGTGCGCGGCGAGGGATTCGCCGGCTACGCGCGCCGAGTCTCGGGGCCCTATAAGCGAGCGGTCGCGGCCCATTTCGATCCCGAGCTCCCGACCTGGACAGAACGCGCCGTCGGTCAGACGGACCGTCAGAGCCGTGCAGTCGCGGGGCGAATGGTCAGAGCTCTCGCGACGGCCGCTCGCAGGGTCGGCTCGAGGAGTTCGGACGAGCCGAAGAGCTAGGCTGCCCGCCGTGGCCCCAGAAACGCTCTCAGAGCTCCTTGACACGGCGGCCGACGACTCGAGGTCGGCGCTCCTTTGTCCCGACGACCGGAGCACCCGGTCGTTCGGAGGCCTGGTCGAGGCGGCCGAGCTGATCGGCCGCCAACTCGCTGCGGGAGGTATCCGCTCCGGCGATCGCATCGCGTTTGTCCTGCCGAACGGGCCGGAGGTCGTTGAGGTGCTGCTCGGAATTGCTGGAATCGGCGCGACGGCCGCGCCTCTGAATCCGGCCTACACCCGAGAAGAACATGCTTTCTACCTCGACGATCTGAAGCCTCGGGCGCTCATCGTTCCAGCCGGCGAGTACCAGGCGGCCCGCGAGGCGGCGCCGGCCGAGACGACGCTCGTCGAGCTTCTTCCACCGACCGGCGGCGCGCCGGTACTGACCATCGACGGACGCGAGCTCCGAGCCGCCGACGATGGAGATCAGGCAACACCCGACGACATCGCCCTCCTTCTCCATACCAGCGGCACAACGAGTCGCCCGAAACAGGTGCCACTTCGTCATCGAAACCTCGCCGCGTCAGCGCGCGCCATCGGTGACTTCTACGAGTTGTCGGCCTCCGACGTCTCGTACTGCTGCATGCCGCTCTTTCACGTGCACGGCCTCGTTGCCTCGGTGCTCGCTGCGCTGTCCGCAGGTGGTTCAGTGGTCGTCCCACGCCGCTTCACTCCGCGAGGCTTCTGGCCGCAGGCTCGTGACTACGGAATCACGTGGTTCTCAGCCGGCCCGACACTCCACCGGATGGTTCTTGATCGCGAGGACGAGGACGGCGTCTCCGAGACGCTCCGCTTCACCCGTTCGTGCAGCTCGGCTCTGTCCCCCGATCTTTGGAAACGCGCTGAGGAGAGGTTTGGCGTACCCATGCTCGAGGCATACGGTATGACGGAGGCGAGCCACCAGATGACGTCGAATCCGCTTCCCCCAGCGGTGCGGCAGCCCGGGAGCGTCGGCGTCTCGGCGGGCGCGGAAGTCCGGACCGTCGATGCTGAGGGGCGCGATGTTCAAACCGGCCAGCCGGGGGAAGTCGTCATTCGGGGCCCGGGGGTAACAAGCGGCTATCTCAACAATCCCGAAGCGAACGAGGAATCGTTCGTCGATGGCTGGTTTCGGACAGGTGATCAGGGAATCCTGGAGAATGGGTATCTCCGGCTGGCCGGGAGGCTCAAAGAGCTCATCATCCGCGGCGGCGAGAACATTTCGCCGATTGAGGTCGAGGAAGTGCTGCTTCGCCATCCTGCCGTCGCCGAAGCTGTGTGCTTCGGGATCCCTGATGACAAGTACGGTGAAGTGGTCGGCGCCGCCGTCGCGTTGTCCGGCGAGGCAGACGAGCGCGCGCTCGGGGCTCACTGCCGGGAGCGCCTCGCGTCGTTCAAGGCTCCGTCGAGGATCTTCGTGCTGGACGAAATCCCACGTACGCCGACCGGGAAGGTGCAGCGGCGACGCGTGGGCGCGCAGCTAATCGAACCCGACGAATGAGATTCGCCGTCGTCGGAGCCGGCGCAATCGGCGCGTACGTCGGCGCGGCCCTCGCCCGTGGCGGCGCCGACGTCGTTCTCATCGCTCGCGGAGCACATCTGCGCGCCATGCAGGAGCGCGGAGTGAGTGTGATTAGTGAGAGGGGCGATTTCCACGCTCATCCGCCGGCCACGGACGACTTGGGCGCGATCTCCGATGCCGACGTCGTATTCGTCGGCTTCAAGGCGTATAGCCTCACCGAGCTCGCGCCCGCGCTCGGCGAGTCGTTGCGTGCCGACGCGGTGGTCATCGGAGGCCAGAACGGCATTCCCTGGTGGTACTTCCAGTCGCACGGTGGACCGCTCGAGGGAACCGTTCTCGAGAGCGTGGATCCGGGCGGTGTCATCGCCGACGCCATCCCGCCCCAGCAGGTGGTTGGCTGCGTCGCGTTTCCGGCCACGGAGATCGTGAAACCGGGTGTGATCCGCCACATCGAGGGCACACGTTTCACGATCGGTGAGCCGGACGGTTCTCGTTCCGAGCGCTGCCACGCTATCTCAGAGGCCTTTGTTGCCGGAGGACTCAAGTGTCCGATCGAGGAGCGGCTTCGAGACCAGATCTGGCTCAAGCTCGTCGGGAACGCCGTCTTCAATCCCGTGACGGCGCTGACCGGATCGACGCTCGGAGAACTCGGCGAGCTTCCCGAGATGGTCGAACTTCTCGAGGCGGCGTTCGCCGAGTGCGCGAGCGTGGCGTCAGCGCTCGACATCAGCTTTCCCGTCGCGCTGGAGCGTCGTCTCGAGGCCGGCTTAGCGGTCGGCGATCACAAGACGTCGATGCTGCAGGACCTCGAAGCGGGCAAGCCGCTCGAATACGAATGTATGACGGGCGCCGTCGTCGAGCTCGCGAAGCGCCTCGAGCTATCCGTACCGCATCTCGAGACGATCTACGCCTCGATCAAGCTGCTCGATGCCGTTCGAGCGAGGGATTAGCGAGCGTCCCGCTCGCTACGAGCCGAACAAGCGACCGAGGAAACCGCCGTTCTTTGCCGGCGTCTTTACGACCGTTTCAATCGTCGTGTCTGCGGTCGCCACGGCGACCGAACCATAGAGCGGTCATCGACGTTTGTAGAAATCGACGAGTTCCTCGGCCTGCGCCGCCGTCGGGCCGGTGAATTCGAATCGCATCTGAACCTTGTCGTAGACCGAGTTCTCGCCTGGCGTGGCATCCATATCGCGCCCAGCCTCGATCGACACGTCGAGGTGATCGAGCCGGATGTTCCGCGAAAGGGCAACCCGCTCGGTCATCAGGACTGCACAGCCCGTGATCCCGGTAAGGAACGCCTCGGCGGCGATGATCGCCTCGTTCGGACCGTCGCTGTAGTCGGCGTCGTCCATCACGAAGTGTTGATCTCGGACGTTACAGATGCAGCGACGAGGCGTCCCGCTCATGTACGAACGGGCCGTGGTCGCGACATATCGCGTCATTGCTTGCTCCTCCTCCCGTTGCCACTCGGACCGGAGAAGCCTAGAGGGTCCGAACCGGGCGCCGAAGCCCCTTTGTCGATAAGCGACGGCTAGCGTCCGCCGCCGAATGCGGCCTGCGCGATCTTGATTGCCCACACGCCGACGAGGAGCGCGTAGACGAGCGCCGGGAAGACAACGGCGAAGATCGCAACCAGCCGCAGTTCGACCGCGTCACCGACGCTCGTGACCAGCCCCGTTCCGACGGGAACGAGCGCCAACAAGAGAAGCGATGCTCCAAGGTGAACGGTGATCCGTCCGAGTGTCGCAGGCTCGATCGTCGGGAATCGGAACGAGAACCAGAGCGCGATCACCCCCGCTCCGAGAAGAAAGAACCCGATGAAGAGAGCGTGACCCATACGTGTCACATGGTGGCACCCGAGTGGGTGAAACCGCTATCCCCTGAACGGGTGAGTCTTCAATCACTCGTTCCAGGGGAGTCCGGTTCGAGGTCGATCCGTAGCCGGCAGCCGCAGTGTTAAGCGACGGTTAGCTTCTGAGCAGAGATGGTAAGGACGGGTCGTCGGGACCGACTCGCGGGGCTCCCTGTAGGCATCATGGATCGATGCGCCCATTCTGGCTTGCGCTTGCCGTCGTTCCGCTCGTCGTCGCCGCGGTTTTCCGACGACGGCTCGGAGTCTGGCAGTGGTTTCTCGCCCTCGGGCTTTCCGCGGCCGTGCTCGTCTACGGGATCGGCCTCGTCGACATCCCCAGCCCAGGCGGCGTCATCGACGGAGTCACCACTGCGCTGGGAGTCTGGTTCTACGTCATCGTCGCGGCGATGGCGTTTCTCGAGACAAGCGCGTTCGTCGGACTCGTGGCCCCCGGCGGAAGCGTGATCCTGCTCGGCGGGTTCCTCGCAGGTCGGGGCGATCTCGATCTACTCCTCCTGATTGGAATCGTCTGGGCCGCTGCGCTGCTTGGGGACACCGTCAGCTACCTGCTCGGCCGGAAGTTTGGGCGCGACTTCATCGTTCGTAACGGCTCAAGGGTCGGCCTCAAGGAACCGCAGATCGTGCGAGTCGAGCGCTACTTCGGGGCCCATGGCGGGAAGACGATCGTTGTCGGCCGATTCATCGGCTTCGTGAGAGTCGTCGCCCCACTCATCGCCGGAGCATCCCGAATGCGGGCTTCGCGGTTCGTCAGCGCGGGCACGATCGGCGCCGGGCTGTGGGCCGCCCAGACGGTCATGCTCGGGTTCCTCCTCTACCACGGTGCCGACACGGCGACGACCGTGATGGAGAACGTCCAACTGGCACTGATCGCCGCCGTTTGCGTGATCGCCGTCGGAGCGACCGCGATCGTGTTTACGCGCTATCCCCACCATCGTGACCGTGCGATCGCGCTCGCGAGATCGGCAACCGGCCGCCAGCCCGCTTGACGCGGGGCCACATCAGGAGCAAGCCACATCTAGAAGCAAATCTGCCGGTATCCACTGCCCCCTGGTTCGGCTCCTCATCCGGCCGCCCTGCCACACCCCACGCAATGGGTGGGGAGGTCGCTCTATCCACCCCCCACCCACTTTGAGCGTAGCCCCGAAAACGAGCCAAGACACGCGCGGATCGGAGGAATTCCTTCGCGTCTCGGAAACGATCGCGCAGAGAGACCGTCAGATAGGCCGAGAGTCCCTTGTCCGAGAACCGCGCGGGGCGCCGAGCGCGTCACGTGCGCCGAGAACGCGACGTGAGCCAAGAACGGTGGTGGGCACGACTCGGCGGAAGCCGCCGACTACCCGCGTGACGTTGTGCGCAAAGCTGGTGGGTCAAACCGTTTACGAACGGCTGCCGGGACTCGATCAACCGGCTGTGTAGCCGCCGTCGATGGAAAGGGTCGCCCCTGTGACGTACGAGGCCTCGTCTGAGGAGAGATAAAGGATTGCGGCGGCAACTTCTTCAGGCTCAGCAAACCGTCCGAGCGGGATCGTCGCGGCCGTATTGGCCCGGAAGACCTCAGGCTCCTCCTGAGCATCAATCCATTCTCGGACGAGCGGAGTTTCCGTGAGCCCCGGAGCGACCGCGTTGACCCGTATCCCCAGCCCCGCGAATTCGACCGCAGCGGTTCGTGTGAGACTTAAAAGTGCGCCCTTCGACGCTCCGTACACGGCCATGCCCGGCACGCCGACGAGAGCCGTGCGGGACACCACATTTACGATCGCGCCGCCCGCGTCCTCGGCCATGACGCGCGCCGCAGCTTGGAGGAACTGGAGCGCGCCGAAGAAGTTGACGTCGAAAGTCGTCCTGGCCTGCTCGCCCGTCGTATCGAGCAACGCGATCCCGGAGAGGTCGAGCCCGGCGTTGTTCACGAGGATGTCGAGGCCTCCGAAGTCCTCCACGGCGGCCTCGATGGCAGCATCGGCCGTGTGCTGGGTCACCACATCCCCCCCGACGAAGATGACGTGGTCTGCGCCGAGTTCGAAGACCAGCTGCTCGCCGAGCTCTCGTCTCCGCGCTACCGCGACGACCCTGGCTTCCTCGGCAACGAAGAGCCTCGCCACAGAGAGCCCGATTCCCTCGGTCGCGCCCGTGACGATTGCGATCTTCTGGGCCAAGCGTCCGGCGCTCATGGCCGCGAGCGATTAGACGCGAGGCTCTGCGCGCTCCCTCTCGGCGGGAGCTGGCTGCGCGACGGAAGGCTTCTTCTCCCCGACCCGGAAGAACCCGGCCGGCGCGAACTGCGAGAGCGTGCGGGCGAACAGGCTTGGCTCTCGACCGGCATCGTCAGCTGACTCCTTCCGCGCCACCGCTTCGCGCACGAGTCGTCCTCCGAGATACCGAATGGGCTCGGGTGGAAACAGGCTCGCCGGCCCCGAGCTGAGCGCCGTGTTCGACCAACGGTCGTCGGCACCGAGGGCCATCGCGGCAAGGATACGCCCCCCAGTAACACAGGGACCGACGCCGTTGCCCGAGAAGCCAAGGCCGTAGATCAGCTTCTCCTGTCCCTCGACGCGTCCGAAGAACGGCAAGCCGGTTTCGCTTCGATCGACGGGCCCCGCCCACGCGTGTGTTATCTCGACGTTCTCAAACTCTGGGTAAAGCCAGCGCAAGCTCGCCGCTACACCCTCGGAACGGCGCCGATCGTAGTGGAAGTTCTCACCGAAGTAGCCGAACGCACCGATCGCGCCGCCTCCACGCCCGAACGCGATTCGTCCGTCGGCAGTGGTTCGGTGGTAGTGGACAAGGAGGCGTGAGTCAGAAACGCATTCGCCACCGGTCCAGCCGATCTGCTCGAGCAGGTTTGGAGCTGGAGCGGTCGCGACGATGTCGCTCACGACCGGGACAAAGGCGCGCCCAAGCGACCGGAGCTGGGCAAGACCCGTGCTCCAGGCGTTCAGAGCTGCGACGACCGTCTCGGACTCAACCTCGCCGCCATCAGTCTTCACGATAAGCGGGGACTGGCCCTCAACCGCAAGCACCGGCGAGTCCTCGTAGATTCGGATGCCCCGCTCGATGGCTACACGGCGAAGTCCTCGCACGAGGCGGCCGGGATTGACCTGGGCGGTAATCCGATCCCGGACACCGCCGAGATACGCACGTGAGCCTCCGCTTGCCTGAGCTTCTTCGACGCCAACTCGCTCGAAGACGTGGTCGATGCCGCGTTCTTCGAGCTCGGCCACGGTGGGTTCCCACGTATCGACCTGGATCTCCGAGGTTGCAACCCAGAGCCAGCCGCCGTCCATGAAGTCGGCTTCGATCTTGTTCTCCTTACAGAACTGTCCGACGTCGCGAACACTCTTCTCCGACTGCTCGGCGAGCCAGAGTCCGTCGTCCTCTCCGCAGAGCTTGATGAGCGAGCCGAGCTTGCTCCACCAGGGCAGAACGAAGCCCCCGTTTCGGCCGCTCGCGCCCCCACCGCAGATGTCAGCTTCGACGATTGCGATGTCGAGGCCCGGCTCCTGCTCCTTGAGGAACAGCGCAGTCCAGAGGCCCGTATAGCCGCCGCCGAGAATGCATACGCCTGCGCTCGTCCGTCCGCCGAGCTGCTTCCGCTCGCTGAGCTCTGCGCCCTCGTCAGGCAGCGCCTGCTGGAGCCAGAGCGACCGATGATTGAGCTCACGCGGACCGGTCGGGCTCCGAAACGTCGGAAGTGCCATCACTCGATCACCGATTCCGCCCACACAGCTTCGGCGCCGTACTTGGGCAGCTTGTACGTGTCGAAGACCTCGATGCACTTCTCGGAACAGAACAAGATCGTCTGATCAAGGCGTTCCACCGGGATCCCACCCACCGTGACGAGCTTGCCGCACGACCCACAGCGTGGCAGCTCGCTCACTTCCTTGTACGTCGGCACGCTACGCCCCCCTTCGCTGTGCGCGCAGCTCGCCGGTGGCCGCCGAATCGACCGTCCTGGCTGCCTCGTCGATCGCGACACCGTAGTGCTGCCGTGCGTCCTCGGTCGTGATGAGCTCGTCGAGCCAGTCGGTCAGAACGAGCTCTGGATCGCGGTCGAGCGGATCGCCGTAGCCGCCACCCGAGGGAGTGACGAAGAGCATCTCGTCGCCCTCGTTCATGATGATGTTCGAGAACTTACCCTGGGAGGCGGCGCCGAAGGCCTCACGGGCTCGGAGCCACTCTCCCTCGCCGCCCCGTCGAAAGCCGAGGATGGTGTTCGTACCCTCCTCGCCGTCGAAGAGGCCCCACGCCTTCACTCGATGGCGGTTCGTATGGGAGCTGATGTGGACGCCGTCGGTGAGAAACCGGAAGATTCGTCGCGTCCCGAATCCTCCGCGGTGTTCCCCGTGGCCCACCTCCCCCGGTTCGAGCTCGTAGGCGAGGTTCAGGAACGGGTACCGCGTCTCGGCGACCTCGACCGGCGTGTTCGCACAGTTGCCGTTCTTGACGAACTGGCAGTCGTTGCCGTCGGCATCGGAACGCCCGCCCCAACCGACTCCCTCGAGATGGAGATGGGCATACGGATCGCCCGAGACCGGATCGACTCCACCGAAGCCGACGCAGCCACAGGTTCCTCCGTCGGCGGCGGAGCTTCGGTCGGAGAACAACGAGAACGCCTTCAGGAGAACGTCGACGGTCGTTGGATGGCTATCCGAGTTGCCGCCGACGCAGGCGCCTGGGTAGCTCACGTTCACGTAACTCCCGGGCGGCGCAATCACGGAGATCGGTCGGTAGCAGCCGTGGTTGTATGGGATATCGCCCTCGACCATATGGAGAACGGCGTTGTACGCCGATGAGGCGGTCGTGCCGAACGTCTGGTTTCCGGGGCCGAAGCACTGCTCATCTGTCCCGGTGAAGTCGACGATCAACTCGTCGCCCCGAATCACCAGCGTTCCGCGAATCTTCCACGGGCGATCGGGCACGACGCCGTCATCCTCGAGGACCCCCTCTGCGACGTACTCGCCGTCTGGCCAGGTGGCGATCTCGGCCCGCATGAGTCGCTCGGAGACGAGCTTGATATCTCGGCAGCACTGCTGGAATGTCTCGCCGCCGTACCGTTGGACGAGCTCGTCGATTCGCCGCTCGGCAAGGTAGAGCGAGCCAATCATGGCCTTCATGTCGCCGTAGGAGTGCTTTGGGGTTCGAACGTTCGAGATCATGATCCGGAAGATCGACTCGACCTCTTGATCGTTCTCGTAAATCTTGACCGGCGGAAACCGGATGCCCTCCTGGAAGATGTTCTGATGATCGCCGAAGGCCGCCGGCACCATGCCTCCCACGTCGGTCATGTGAGCGATGTTGGCCGTGTACGCAAGGATCTCGCCCTCGTGGAAGTACGGCTTGATGACCACGAACTCCGGCAGGTGGCAGTTCGACCGGTACGGGTCGTTCGTGAAGATCACGTCGCCCGGCTTCAGATTCTCGGCGCCGATCTCGGCGATCGCGGTCGGGATGACGTGAACCGTCGAGCCGATCTGCGCGGGGACGTACGGCGCCTGCGCAACCATCTCCTCTTTCCCATCGAAGACCACGCACGAGAAGTCGAGCGCCTCGTTGAACATCGGTGAGTAACTCGTCCTCATCATCGCGATGCCCATTTCCTTGCACGTCGTGATGAGGTGATTGCGAACGATCTCGAGGAGGAACGGGTCGGTCTGAATCCCCTGATCGATTGCACTCGGCGCGATGGCCATCCGTCGATCCTCCTTAGACGGTAATCAGCAGGTTTCCGTACTCGTCGACGCGCGCGGTGCTCCCGGGCGGAATCAGCGTCGTGGCGTCGTTCTGGCCGACGATCGCCGGACCGTCGATCGTTGCGCCGGCCGTGAAGTCATCGCGACGATATACGGCGGTCTCTATGCGGCCTTCGTTCGCGTCGAACACCGCTCCGCGACGGTCGATCGGATCCGGACCCGAACCCGTGCCGATCTTCGGAAGCTCGATCTCATGCCTCGAGCCGACCGCCGCCACGTTGACGGCAAGGAGCTCGAGCTCTTCGCCAGGAATCGAGTAGCCGTAGAAGCGCTCGTGCTCGGATGCGAAGAGATCGGCGGCCTTTTCGAAGTCCGCTCCGGTGAGCTCGCCTCCCGGCAGGGCGACTGAGAGCTCCCAGTTCTGCCCCACGTACCGGAGGTCAACTGACCGGACAAGTCGGGGTGCTTCAGCGAAGCCTTCACGTCTGAAGTCATCGAGCGCCTGCTGTTCAAGCCGCGTGTAGAGCTCGTTGAGCCGGTTCACGTCCAGGTAGCGCATGCGCATCCAATGCGTCTGCGTGTAGTCGAAGCGGGTATCGGCGAGCAGCGCACCGAACGC
>CAYTCZ010000046.1:25993-28311 GCA_964436315.1 uncultured Gaiellales bacterium
GCGAGCAGAAACTCGGGAGCAAGCCGGCCGAGGACTGCGTTGGCATCCGTGACCGTTGGCTTGGTCCCGCCGCGCGCGTAACACACCGGCCCTGGGTCGGCACCCGCGCTCTCGGGGCCGACTTTGAGAATTCCCGCCGCATCGATCCAGGCGAGGCTTCCACCACCTGCGCCGATCGCGCGGGCATCGACCATCGTGAGAGCGATCGGAACTCCGTACTCCAGCTCCTCGAGGTTCGTGAAGGCGGGCTCCGAGTTCGGCAGGAGGCAGGCTTCGAAGCTCGTCCCACCCATATCCGCCGCGATCAGATCGCCGAGCCCTAGGGCATTGCCCAGGTAGCTCGACGCCATCACTCCGCCCGACGGCCCCGACCGAACGAGGGACACCGGCTGCTCGCGCGCTTTCTCGGAGCTCATGACGCCGCCGTTGGATCGAAGCACGAAGAGCTGCCCGATGCCGCCCTTCTCACACTCGTCGTCGAGCGTCTGGAGGTACTCATGCATGAGCGGCTTCAGGTACGCATCGATAACGGTCGTCGACGTCCGCTCGTACTCGCGCCAGCGCGGAAGTACCTCATGTGAGAGCGAAACTTCCACGCCTGGCCACAGCTCTTCGATGAGCTCCCGCGTTCGCAGTTCGTGCGCGGGGTTGGCGAACGAGAAGAGATACGAGACAGCAACGGCGCTGACGCCGTCGAGGTCGCGGAGACGGATCAGTTCCTCTCGGAGCCGCTCCTCATCCAGCGGGATGAGAACAGAGCCATCCTGCAAGACGCGCTCTGGAACGCCGACGCAGCGCGAACGTGGAACGAAGTGCTTTGGCTTGACCCAGTGAAGATCGAAGTGGTCCGGGCGCGTCACACGCTGGATGCGAAGGATGTCCCGGAAACCGTCGGTCGTGAGCAGCGCGACCTCGGCACCCTTCCGCTCGATGAGGGCGTTGGTGGCAACCGTCGTTCCATGCACGAAGTAGCCGATGTCTTTCGTGTCGAGATCGCTCTTCGCGAACGAGCTGAAGACCGCTTCCGACGGCTGAGTGGGCGTCGAGAGCACCTTGGCCATCCGAAGCTCACCCGTCTCGTCGTCGAGCGCGACGAGGTCGGTGAACGTCCCGCCCGTGTCGACTCCTGCGCGAACCGCCATGCGTCTCCCTCGATCTGGTGGCTTCTGCCCGGAGGCCGATCCTATTGACCGCTGCGCAAAGCGGCAAGCTGGAGCCGCGACGCCTAGCTGCCGATATCTGGTGGGAACGAAATGCCGCCGACGTTCGTCCAAGAAACGTGAAGACGCTCGGATTCATCGCTCTGATTTCGCTCCTGATTGGCTCGTGTACCGCCTCGGGAGAGCATGTCCCACCGGAACCGCCAATCGACGAACAGGCCGGCCAGGAGTTGAGGATGAATCAAGAGGCTTGGGCCGTCTCCGGGCTCGAGTCATACACGTACACGCTCTCGAGGGTCTGTCTGTGTCCCCAGAATGAACTTGGGCCCTTCGAGGTGACCGTGTACCAACGGCAGGTCGCGGGCGTGGAGTTCGGCGGCCAGCCGATTGACCTCGACTCCCAGGCTTTCTACTCCGTGCCCGAGCTCTTCGAGCTTGTGGAACGGGCCGTTACAGACGGAGCCGATCACATCAACGTTGAGTACGACGGGATTCTGGGATATCCGACGCGGATCTTCATCGACTGGGATCTCGGGGCAGCCGACGAGGAGACCATCATCGCGGCCGAGAACCTCACGCCACTGGCCGAATAGCGCTCGAGGTCGAGTGGCCTCGATGAGCGGTACAAGGCCATGGCCGATCAAATCGCGACGGCGTACAAGAGGCGCCTGGAAGAAAAGATGGGCCGGATTTCCGGCGCAGCGTCGCGGGGCCCGATTTCCTCCCACTCCGCACGCGTCCTGTTCCGACCGGCCGCGCGGCAAGCGATGTCGTACCACTCATCGGTGTTGACGTTCCATTCCATAGTCGGGCTGGCTCCGGCGGAAGGATGGCTCCGCCCTCAGAGAAGATCGGCTCGGCCGCTGCCGTCGCCAGCAGCGTCCCGTCACCGTTGAAGCGCTCTGTACTAGTGTCTGACCGGCGAGGTGCCCTACCCGCGCGAGCGGACGATGCAGCGTGCCTGGGTGCACTTGGAGGAGCCGCCGCCGCGGACCGATCTCGTCGCCGATGATCTGTTCCGGGGCTGCGTAGTCGAGGGTGTCGAGGGCCGGCTCCGTCTCGGCGAGTGTCTCGTCCTGATCAGAGTGCGTCGTCAGACCGAAGTCCGAGAGGTAGACAGCGCTCGGCTCGTCGCTGTCGTAATCTCTCCGTGTAGCA
>CAYTCZ010000047.1:0-23558 GCA_964436315.1 uncultured Gaiellales bacterium
CAGCCCTTGACACCGGCTATCCGGGCTGGGAAAGATCCGCAAGAGAATCGTTTTCCTTGAAAGACCATCTGGAGGCTCGTGTGGAGAAGGATCGACACGCCGGAAAAGTCGTTCTCATCACCGGAGGCGGGAGCGGGATGGGGCAGGAAACAGCCCTCCGCTTCGCTCGAGAGGGAGCAGAGCGCGTGTACATCGTCGACCACTTCGAGGATCGGCTGGAGAAGGTCACGGCCGAGCTCGAGGAGGTGGGAGCGATCCCGGGCCCGATCACAGCGGAACTCGCACAAACCTCGGAATGCGTGCGGGCGGTGCAACACGCATACGAGGAAGCCGGCCGTCTCGATGTTGTGATCTCGAACGCCGCGGCCTGGACGGAAGAGCCCTTCCTCGAGATGAAACAGGAGTCGTGGGACAAGCTCATGGCCGTCAACCTCACGGCCAACTTCGTGGTCGGCCAGCAGGCGGCGCGGGCGATGGTCGAGGTCGGCAACGGCGGATCGATTCTGTACACAGCGTCCATCTCGGGACAGGGGGCTTCTCCTCGCTTTGTGCACTACGGCGTCACCAAGGCGGGCACCATCAACCTCATGAAGACCATGGCCCTCGAGCTCGTCGACCACGGGATCCGCGTCAACTCGATTAGTCCCGGCCCAGCCGATACCCAGCAGTCCGTCGATCTCGTCGGCGAAGAGCTGATGGAGAAGTGGCGAAAAGAAGGGTTTCCCGTGGCGCCGATGAAACGCCTCGGCTCTGTCCAAGACATGGCGGCCGCGTTCTCTTTTCTTGCCTCGGACGACGCCGCGTACATCACCGGCCACGACCTGGTTGTGGACGGCGGCCTCACCGCCTACGCCTACACGGTCCCGCCCGAATAACAGAGAGGAGTCGCGGTGAAACTCACGAACGATGTGTATCTGGTCGGTGGCGGCGACTACGGCTTCAACCTCACGCACCGCCTCGACTGCCATACCTACGTCATCGACGGGGGGGATGAGCTCGCGTTCATCGACGCCGGGTTCGGCCCTGGGACTGACGAGATCGTGAAGCTCATGAAGGCTGACGGACTCGATCCCAGCCGCGTCTCAACCATCTTCATCACGCATTACCACGCCGACCACGTTGGCGGCTCGGCTCCCATGAAGCGGGCGACCGGCGCGAAGCTCGCTGCTCCGGTCGAGGCGGCCGACACCATTCGGGCCGCCGACGCGGATCAGATCGGCCTCACGTGGGCCCAGAGCTTCGGGTTCTACCCGCCCGACTACGTGTGGGAGGCGGCCGAGGTCGAGATCGAGTTCACCGATGGCGATACCTTCAAGGTCGGAGAACTCGAGGTGGAGCTGATCTCCACCCCTGGTCACTGTCTCGGCCACTACTGCGTGCGACTGGTCGGTCGCGATCGGACCTATCTCTTTGCATCCGACGCGGTCTTCTGGGGTGGCGCGATCATCCTCCAGAACGTGCCCGACTCGGACGTCCAGGAGTACGCCGCTTCCTGCAACAAGCTGGCCGAGCTCGAATTCGAGGCGCTCCTGCCCGGCCACCACATGATCTCGCTCCGAAACGGACGCCGACACGCTGAGGCTGCCGCGAACGACTTCAACCGAATTGGCCTTCCCAAAGACCTGCTTCGCTAGGGCGGTGATTGCTTGAGCCAGGGAGCACGAACCATGCCACTCCGCTACCGTCACGTCGCCGAGACCGAAAGGAGTTCGAAATGGCACCCAAAACCGCACAGCAGACGATCCTGAGGAGCGTCGAGGGCACCTCGCTCGACCCGATGCCGCTTCCGGCGGAACAGATTACAGAAGGAGAGCCGGAGGCGAGCGGGACGATTCTCTGGGTTTCAGAAGACGGAACGCTCGCGAACGGGATCTGGGAGTGCACGCCTGGGGAGTTCGACTACGTCCACGCCGATGAAACGGCGACTATCGTCAAGGGCCGCGCGACCGTCACGCCAAAGGGGGGCGAGTCGATCGTGCTCGAAGCCGGGTCGGTCGTGTTCTTCCCTGCGGGGACGAAGACGAAATGGCGCGTCGAAGAGACGATCCGGAAGTCGTTCCATCTGCACGCCGCGGAGGGTCTCGGGCTATAGGAGAAGATGGCCCCGCAGAGGGTGGGAGGCGAGCCGGACCAGAGGGCACCGTCGTGCGTCTTGCCGACGTCGCCAAGGCGGCCGGCGTCGGGACGTCGATCGCCTCGCGTGTCCTGAACGGCGATCCAACGGTTTCGATTCGACCAGAGACACGCGAACGGATCCTGAACGCCGCGGGCGAGCTCAAGTACCGGCCGAACGCGTTCGCGCGCGGGCTGAAACTTGCGCGTACGACCTCGCTCGGCCTGGTCGTGAACCTTGCCTACTACGCGGAAAACGCCGCGATCCTGCAAGGCGTTGAACGTCGAGCCGCCGATTCCGGCTACGTCACCCTCGTCGCCGATGCCAGCGAGTTTGCCGACCGCGGAGAGGCGTACGGACGCCTCCTCTACGAACGTCGTGTCGATGGGCTTCTGATTGCCACGGCGCTGATCAGCGATGAGCTGATCCGCGAACTCGAGGGCGAGCGACTGCCGTTCGTCCTCGTGAACCGGCGAGTGCGGGGTGTCGGCCCCTCGGTGACATGCGACGACGCAAAGGCCATGCGCCTCATCGTCGAACACCTGACGTCGCTTGGCCATCGCCGGATCGCATATATCGCCGGCCCACTGACAGCGGACATCGTCCAGCGGCGAATCGCCGGTTTCAGGGACGGTATGGAAGCGGCCGGCCTCGACGTTCCCGATGAGCTCGTCATCGGGTCGTCGCTCGAACATCAGGCTGGGTCCGACGCGATGAAGCGTCTGCTCGCCCTCGATCCCCGTCCGACTGCAGTGGCCATCTGGAGCCCCACCGCGGCGATCGCGGCGTTGGCGGCGGCTCGCGAGGCCGAGCTGGCGCTGCCCGATGAACTCTCGGTCATCGCGTTCAGCGACGCGGATATCGCGGACTACCTCGACCCCCCGTTGACCACCGTCCGCACTCCGTTCCGTGAGATGGCGGAGGCGGGGGTGGACTGCCTTCTTGGCCTGATTGAGGGCCAGCGCCAGCGGAGCGTGGTCGTTCCGACTTCGCCGATGCTGATGGATCGCGGCTCCACCTGCCCACCTGCTCGGTGAGAGCAGCACGTCTTCATGACGGAGAGACGTCTCTCCGGCTCGAGGAAGTACCGACGCCGGAGCCGAAAAACGACGAAGTCTTGGTCGAGGTCGTCGGCGCCGGGTTGTGCCGGTCGGACCTCCACCTGCTTGACGGCGAGTTGGACGATCACGTCCACAAGCCCGTGACGATGGGACACGAAATCGCAGGAAGGGTGGCCGCCTCGGGTGGAACGGCCGAAGCGGAGATCGGGACACCGGTCGTGGTAATGGTCGGCTGGGGTTGTGGTCGGTGTGAATGGTGTCTTGCAGGCCACGAGCAACTTTGCCGGGAGGGAAGCGAGGCGGGTGCAACGGTCGACGGGGGCTTTGCCGAGTTCGTGCTCGTCCCTCATGGACGGTTCCTCGTGCCGTTACGGTCCCTGGATCCGCTCGAGGCCACGCCACTCGGCTGTGCTGGTCTGTCCGCGTACGCCGCGATTCAGCGGGTGCTACCGCACCTAGCCGACGAGTCATCGCTCGTGATCCTCGGCGCCGGTGGACTCGGGCAGTACGCGGTTCAGATCGGCCGAGTCTGCAGCGATGCGTCGATCGTGGTGGTCGATCCCGATCGCGAGCGCCTCGACCTCGCGATCTCTCTCGGCGCACATTATGCGCGCGACTTGGACGACGTCTCCCGGGGTGACCTTTCGATGCTTCTCGGAAATCGCGGCGCACACGCTGTAATTGACTTTGTCGGCACCGATGACACGCTGAGACTCGCCGCCGAAATCGTCGGCATGCGAGGAATCGTTGCTCTCCTCGGCCTCGCCGGCGGCCAGGTTTCGTTCGGGTTCTGGAACCTTCCGCCCGAATCTGTGCTGACGACGGTGTTCGCGGGAACGCTGAGCAATCTCCAACAACTCGTGCCACTCGCCGAGGACAACGAGTTCACCGGCACGATCACGCGATATCGATTCGACCAAATCAACAACGCGGTCGATGACCTCAGACGAGGCGACGTCCTCGGGCGCGCGGTCGTGACTCCGGGCTCGACTGACTGAGCTCCGATCGATGAGCGAACCAATCCGACGGCGGCTCAACGGGAAGGTGGCCGTCGTGACGGGGGGTGGCCGTGGCGTCGGTCTTCATGTCGCGAAGGCATTCGCTCGAGAAGGAGCAAAGGTGATGATTGCCGACCTTGGCTCTGACCTCGACGGCAGAGGTCGCGATGCAGGCCTCGCGGACACCGCGGCCGATGAGATTCGGTCCCAAGGCGGCGTATGCCGAGGCATGGCCGTCGACGTCGGCAATCCGAGCGAGTGCGATGCACTGATCAGAGAGACGCTCTGCCAGTTCGAGAAGGTGGACATCGTGGTCAACGCGGCCGGGAACATCCGACCGGGCTCAATTCTCGACGTCGATCTCGATGATTGGAACTCAGTCCTCCGCGTTCATCTCGCCGGCGCGCTGAACACGAGCCGATCGGTCGTTGCATACTGGGCTGCTACAGAAGGCACGGGTCGCCGACTGATCAACTTCTCCTCAGACTCCGGGCTCCACGGCGAAGGTGCCTACGTTGCCTACGCCGTGGCGAAGGCCGGCGTCATTGCGCTGACCCTCAGCTGTGTGGAAGCTCTTCGCCCACTTGGGGCAACGGCGAACGTCTTCATCCCGCAGGCGGCGACGCGGATGACCGCGAGCATTCCGCTCGATGAACTACCGGACCCGGATCGATGGGAGACGGGAGAGTTCGATCCGGCACACGTCCCGCCGGCCTTGGTCTATCTCGTCAGCGATGACGCAGATTGGGTCTCAGGCGAGATCGTCGGCGGCTGGGGTTTCGAGGTCCACCTGTATTCCAAACCCGAGCGGTCGCGCTCCCTCTACAGCCCGCGTCCGTGGGACCTCGACTCACTCTTCGATCGCTTCCAAGAGGCGTTCGGCCCGAGCCCCGACGCACCCTCGGCGTGAACTGCACCGGGCGAGTGGGCCGGGTGACGGGTCACGGCTACGTGAGCCACGCCTGATTGCTGAGCAACCCGGGCCCAGTGATCGGCGGCGGGATGTACACGTGCGGCCGCGTTACCCACCACGTCCCTTCGAGCTTCGCGTAGTTTGGAACATCAGCCCGGCGGCGTCGACCTCGGGTGAGGCGTCAGCTCGCGCCATCGCTTCCTCGTCGTCGAACCACTGCTCGACAGCACCGGAAATCGCCGATCCCGGCTCCGACAGGAACTTGGAGACAGCGCTCGGCCGGGCATGGGCTCGAGTGCTTGACACCTGGGGTGCACCCACGAGAAGATTCAGCCGTTAGAAAAACGTTTCCCTTGCGCGCATCCCGACTAACCAGGCGATGCCGGAAGCGTCTACTTGTTTGAGGGCGACGCACTGGATGCACAGGAATAGATAAGGAGGGAGCGGTGAGCAACCGGAGCGACAGACCGGAGCAGTTTGATCCGGTCGGCGAGGACGAGGCGAGTCTTGTCGAGGGCCTCGTCGAGGAGTACGTACGGAAGAGCATCGACCGTCGGCAGTTCTTCAAGAGGGCGGGCGCGCTCGGAATCACTCTGAGCGGCGCAGCTGCTCTGCTTGCGGCGTGCGGCGGAGACGATGACTCCGCGGAACCCGCGCCCGAGCCTGCACCGGAAGAACCGGCTCCGGAACCAGCCCCAGACGAGGCGCCGCCGCCAGCAGAGCCCGAACCTGCGCCAGAGCCAGCACCCGAGCCCGCCGCTGGCGAGCCCGTGGCAGGCGGCACGCTCATCGAGGGCTACGACCGCGACTTCACGGCGATGGATACCGTCCAGACGGGTTGGGCCGACCCGGCATTCGTTGCCCTGTACGAGTTCACCGTGATCCGCGATCCGAACGGTGCGTTCGTCCCCGCGCTTGTCGACTCATGGGAGATTTCGGACGACCTCCTGACCTGGACTTTCACGATTCGCGACGGACTGACATTCCACGGTGGGCAGGCAGCCGACGCGGAGATGATGGCGCGGAACTTCGAGGCATTCCGAAGCCCCGATTCCGGTCAGAACGCGATCTTCTGGCCGGCGGCGAGTCCCGCTGTCGCGTCCGACGCCACGACGTTCTCGATTACGTGGGAGGCGCCCAATACGGCGTTCCCCGAGACGCTCGCGACGGAGTTCTCGATGATCGAGAACCTCGACACGCGAGAGGCCGTCGGTGAGGACTACGGAGCATCGGAGGCCGATGGCACCGGGCCGTTCACGCTGGTGAACTTCAGCCCCGGCATCGAGGTGCTCGTCAATCGCTGGGACGACTATCCGGGAACGAACATCCCGTACGTCACGAACGCGGGTCCCGCGTACCTCGACGCCGTCCAGTGGGTACCGATCATCGAGTCAGGTCAGCGTGCGAACGAGATCGAGACGGGCAACGTCCACATCGTCAAGAACCCGGCAGGACAGGACGTCGAGCGACTCGAGGGGAACGGAGACCTCACCGTGATCTCGTTCCCTGCGCTGGCCAACTACTTCCTCGGTCTGAACCATCAGAAGACCGAGGTCGGTTTCGACGACGTGCGTGTCCGTCAAGGAATCTCGGCCGCGATCGACCGGCAGGCGATCGCAGATTCGCTCTTCTTCGGTCAGGCGGTCGCCACGCAGGGCCCGATCGCGAACAACTGGCGCTGGTACGACTCCGGCGTCGAGGCGTTCAACGTGTACGACCCGGACGCCGCCGCCGCGCTGCTCGATGAGGCGGGATGGACCGTTGGAGGAGACGGAATCCGAGAGAAAGACGGGAACACGCTCTCGTTCACGGTCGTCTCCAACGCAGAGAACCAGCCGACCACCAGGGGAATCGACGAGGCGATCGTCGCGATGCTCGCAGAGGTCGGCGTCGAGATGATCCGAGAGGTGCCTGACGCTGCCGAGTTCTTCAACGTCGTTCTGGACGCTGAGAACCCGAGAGATGCCTGGACCTTCGAGTGGCTCTGGTCGTCACCGATGGATCTGCTCATCTTCTTCCAGGCGTTCCCAAGCGTCGAATGGAATGGCGATCTTCCCGAGATCGCGGCCGCGGTCGAGAAGTACCAGACGGCACCCGACGAGGCGACGCTGGAGGAAGCGTCACGGGAGATGCAGCTCGCCTGGGCCGAATTACTGCCCGAGATTCCGATCATTACTACCAACAACATCTGGGTCCACCAAAACAACGTCATGGGGTACACACCTCTCCAGACCATGCTGTATCCGCTCTACAACGACGTCTGGCTCGCGTCGTAGACACGAAGCAAGTGCGACGGGCAGTACTCTTCGGAGTGCTGCCTGTCGCGTGAGGAACTGATGGCTGCCTACATTCTGCGTCGCTTCATCTACGCCATCTTTCTTCTCTTCATTGCGTCTGCGCTCGTCTTTTACGGCCTCAGAGTTGCACCGGGCGATGTCACCGACTTCCTCGTCAGCCCGACGGCGACCGAGATCCTCGAGACGAACATTCGGGAACGGCTTGGCCTCGACAAACCGCTCGCGACGCAGTACTTCATCTTCGTCAAGAACTACTTCGCGGGCGATCCAGGGAGCTCGATCGTCAGCGGGGCACCCATCCTCGACATCATCAAGGAGTCTGGCGCGAACACGCTCAAGCTCGGTTTCGCCGCCATCATCCTTGTCTACGCGATTGCGATTCCCATGGGCTTGCTTGCCGCCTGGCGGCGAAACTCGCCCCAGGACCAGGGGGTCCGCTTCCTCGCCGTGCTTGGGATGGGAATCCCGAACTTCTTTCTGGCGGTCCTGCTTATCCAGCTCTTTGCCGTCAAGCTCGGCTGGTTCCCGGTCGCCGGGCCCGGCGGCTTTCGGCATTTAGCCTTACCGGCTTTTGTGTTGGCCCTCGAGTCGCTCGCAATCAACATGCGGCTCATGCGCTCTTCGGTGCTCGAGGAGAGCGCCAAGGACTACATGCGCACCTTACGAGCGAAAGGCCTCTCCAACAAACGAATCATGTGGGTGCACGCGCTTCGAAACTCGCTCGTTCCGGTTGTGGCGTTCGCGGGAATCATCATCCCACTGATCCTGGGCTACACGCTGATCGTCGAGGTGATCTTCCGCTACGAGGGGATCGGTTTCCAGCTTGTGCAATCGATCCAGAATCGCGACTACGCACTGGCGCAGGCGCTCGCCCTCCTCTTCACGGCCATCGTGATCTTCTCAAACTTCCTCGCCGACATCGGCCACCAGCTGCTTGATCCGCGAGTACGGGAGCGGGCATGGTCTTACTAGACTCGCGCGCGAGAGCCGAGGGACACCCAGGCTAATGGCCACACAATCCGTCGAGGTTGAAACCAGAGTCGAGGCTGCCGGAGCGGAGGGTCGGCTCCGCGATGCATTCGTCTTGCTCAGGGCAAACAAGGTCGCGCTTCTCGGCCTGATCCTGACGATTATCTTCCTGCTGATCGGAATTGCCGGCGCGGTCGTTTTGATTCACGATGGTTTTCGCCATCTCTGGGAGGATCAGAATCTCGGGGAAGCCCTCGTCGCTCCCGGCGTCGAGGGTCACTGGCTCGGCACCGACAACTTCGGCCGCGACATCTTCTGGCGGTTGATTGCTGCCGTCGGACTGTCCGTGCTCATGGCGACGTTGGTCACCGCCTTCGTCATTGCGGTCGGGCTCGTGATGGGATCGCTCGCGGGCTACTTCGGCGGCAAGACCGACACCGGGATTTCGGGCCTCATCGACCTTACCTGGGGATTCCCGCTCCTCCTCGTCGCGGTCATCATCGCGGGCATGGTGGGAAAGGGGCTCAACGCGGTCATCGCGGCGGTCGCGATCATTCTCTGGGCTGGGTTTGCCCGGATTATCCGCGCGCAGGTAAAGACGTTGCGAGAGCGCGAGTTCGTCGAGGCGGCGCGCATGCTTGGCACGCCGGAATGGAAGATCCTGGTCAGACACATGTGGCCGAACGTCCTCGGAACCGTCCTCGTGATGGCGTCGTACTACGTTGCGATCACGATCATCGTTGAAGCCGGCTTCTCCTTTATCGGCCTGGGAGTGCAGCCCCCGACGCCGTCGCTCGGATCGATGATCGCCGAAGGGCGCAACTACTGGTCGGTCTCGATCTGGCCCGCCGTAATCCCAGGTGTCACAATCGCGCTCATCGTGCTCGGTCTGAACTCCCTCGGCGACGGACTCCGGGATATCTTCGACCCACGTCTGCGCCGGTTCTAGCAATGGCGGACGGTCAGTCTCTGAGCGAGCAGGCTGAGGGCCCGACCCTGGGCGCAACTGGTGATCGATCTCAGGACGACGCGCTCATCGTCGAGGGCCTGACAACGGAGATCCGCCGCAGACGTGGAGCTTTCGCCGCGGTCGACGATGTGACGTTCTCGGTCAAGCCGGGAGAGATACTCGGTCTCGTCGGGGAGAGCGGCTGCGGGAAGACGATGACGGCGCTAAGCGTCATGCGCCTGCTCCCGGCGGCCGCTCAAATCAAATCGGGCAGCGTACTCCTTGCGGGTCAGGATCTTCTCCAGCTGAGTGAGCGCCAGATGCGCGGAGTACGTGGAAAAGACGTTGCAATGGTCTTCCAGGAGCCGATGACCAGCCTCGATCCCTCGTTCACGATCGGCTCGCAGCTGACCGAAACGATGCGCGCACACGGCGTCGGGAGCAAGAAGGAGGCAAGAGCGAGATCGATCGAGATGCTCGAAGACGTCGGAATTCCCCGCGCCGTCGACCGTCTCGGAGACTATCCACATCAGTTCTCCGGCGGCATGCGCCAACGCGTGATGCTGGCGATGGGCTTGCTCCTCGAGCCCAAAGTGCTGATCGCCGATGAGCCAACGACCGCCCTCGACGTAACGATTCAGGCTCAAATTCTCGAGCTCATCGGGAAGCTTCGGGACGAGCACGGGATGAGCGTGATCCTGATCACTCACGACCTCGGCGTCGTTCACGAGATCGCGGATCGGGTGGCCGTCATGTACGCAGGCGAGATCGTCGAAACGGCGGCGGTGAGCGAAATCTTCCGGGATCCGCGCCATCCCTACACGCAGGGCCTGCTGCGCAGTCTTCCCGAGCTGACTCCGCGTGGCGAACGGCTGCCGGTCATCGAAGGGCGTGTCCCAGAGCTCTATGAACTGCCGGCAAGTTGTCGCTTCGCGGCACGATGTCCAAACCGAATCTCGCGATGTGACGAAGAGCACCCCGAACTCGAGAGGACCAATGGAAGCCGAGAGCTCCGTTGCTTCAACCCAACCGCCTTTGAGCTCGAGCTCGGCTGACGGCGCGCTCCTCAGCGTTCGGGGGCTCTCCAAGCGCTTCCCGGCGGAGCGCGGTGGCCTGCTCGGTCGACCGAAAACGTGGCTTTCGGCGGTCGACCAAGTCGATCTCGATGTCTATCCCGGTGAGACGCTGGCACTCGTGGGCGAGAGCGGCTGCGGCAAGAGCACGCTCGCGCGGCTCGTTCTCCGACTCATTCCGGCGACCGAAGGAACAGTCGAGTTCGACGGGCTCAACGTCTTGAACGCGACCCGCGACGAGCTTCGAAAGTTCCGGAGCGACGCCCAGATGGTGTTTCAGGATCCGTATGGGTCGCTCGATCCGCGGATGAAGGTCGACGCGATTGTCGGTGAAGGAATGGTGCGCCAGGACCTGAGTAAGGCCGATCGTCGGTCGCGAATTCTCGAACTCCTGGATCTCGTCGAACTGACCCCGGACGCGGCGGATCGATTCCCACACGAGTTCTCGGGCGGTCAGAGACAGCGGATCTCGATAGCGCGGGCGCTCGCCGTGAATCCGCGGTTCATCATCGCGGACGAGCCTGTCAGTGCGCTCGACGTGTCCGTCCAGAGCAGCATGCTCAACTTTCTCGCCGATCTTCAGCAGCGGCTGGGGCTCACGTACCTCTTCATCTCACACGACATGTCGGTGGTCAGACACGTTGCGGATCGCGTCGCGGTCATGTACCTCGGCAAGGTCGTCGAGAGCGCGCCGGCCGAGGAGCTTTTCGAGAATCCTCTGCATCCGTACACACAGGCGCTGCTGTCCTCCATTCCGAGTCTCTCGCAGACCGGGAGCACCGAACGCATCGTGCTCGAGGGCGACGTTCCGAGTGCGATCGATCCTCCCGAGGCCTGCCGATTCGCGGGTCGCTGTTTCCGGGTGATCGACCGCTGCAGAGTGGAGATCCCACCTCTGGAGGGCGTGCCGGGCAATTCACGTCACCGCATTGCCTGTTTCAACTACGAGGCGTTGCCGCCTCCCTCGGATGAACGTCGAAGCACTCCAGGCGACAACGGCTGACGGAATCACGCTCCGAGGGGAGGTCGTTCGCGGCGACGGGACGTTCGTCGTACTCGTCCATGATGTCGGCGAGGACATCGACGTCTGGAAACCGATCCGCCTGGGACTCGTCAAGCGCGGGTGGACCGTCCTCGCCATGGATCTCCGGGGACACGGAGGATCGGACGGAGATTGGTCGCCCGAGCGAGCCGAGCTCGACGTGGATCTTCCAGTGACGCTTGCCCGTCGCTTCGGGGCTCGCCATCTCGCGGTCATGGCATCCGGGCTCGGAGCAGTCTTCACGCTGAAAGCGGTCGAACGCGCTTTCCCGCAGGAGCTCTTCGAGCTGCCGGACTCGCTCGTCCTCATCTCGCCGGGGCCGCTCGACGGCCTTGATCCGATGGAGCTGCGTGCTGGCGGCATGTCGAAGCTCTTTATCTTCGGCGCGAAGGATCCGCTGGCTCCAGATGCCCGGGCACTGGTGAAGGCGTCGATCGGTTGGACGGTACAGACCACCTACGGAACGGACGCGCGCTCAGGCGCGCTGATCGCCGCCCGGAAGCGGTACATCCTCGACAAGTCGATCGCCTTTCTCAACGAGCAGCGGACATTTCGCGGTCAGGGTCTCGCCCGATTCGAGGCCAAGCTCGCCAAGGCGCGCGAGCAGAGGGCCGAAAACTGATGGATAGGCTCTAAGGGCCGCATACGCATTGAGAGGAGTGGACGTGGAGACAGATTCACAGGCGTACGAGAAACGACAGTGGTACGACGCGTCGGTCTCAGGTCCACTGATCGGCGACGAACTCGAGGACTTCCTGATGGGTCCCAGAAGCCCGTGGCTCATCAAGGTCACGACCCTCAAAGAGGACGGCTGGCCGTTCACGGTTCCGCTCTGGTACCACTGGGACGGCGAGGCGTTTTGGACGGTGACCAGGAAGCGTTCGGACTGGATTCACGACGTTCGGCGGGATCCCCGGAGCTCGATTTGCGTCGAGGAGCGAGAGATCCCGCCGGACGGTGGAAATCGGAAGGTTCTCGCCCAGACGATCGCCGAGGTCGTCGAAGGGCCCTGCGTCGCCGAAGGGTCGCAGTGGCTTCCGATTGCCGAGAAGATGGCCCTCCGTTACGTCGGTCCTGACGGCCCTGGGGCGCTGTCTCGTTCATACGGATGGGAGCGCTATCTCGTCAAGTTCACACCAAGAGACGGGAAGCTGATCACCTTTCAAGGCGTCGACTGGCATCGGCGGTACTTCGATCCCGGCCAGCGGCCCGATCTGCAGGAGCGGGCCGTAAAGACGAAGGTCCGAGGCTCCGACGCCTCGTGACCGGCTTCGCCCACCGCGCGGTCTCTGCCCGGCGATCGGCGATCCGGGAGGTCTTCGACGCGGCAAACGAGAAGCCCGAAGCGATACGGCTCGAAATCGGCGAGCCGAGCTTCACGACTCCGGATCACATCATCGCGGCGGCCCTCGACGCCGCCCGAGCGGGGTTTACTCGGTACACGCCGAACGGCGGTTTTCTGAGCCTGCGCGAGGCCATCGCAGAGAAGATCGAGCGGATCGACGGCTTTACGGCGAGTCCAGACGAAATCGTCGTGACGCCCGGCGCCATGAACGCGCTCTTCTCGATCTACCTGGCGTTGCTCGAGCCTGGCGATGAAGTCCTGCTCCCGACGCCTGGCTACCCGAATATGGATGAGATGGTCGCGCTACTCGGCGGAGTACCGGTGTTCTACGAGCTCCGCATGGACGAGGGATACCTACCGGAGATCGAGCGGCTCGAGGGCCTCGTCACGCCCCGGACCAAAGCGCTGTTTGTAAACAGTCCGGCGAACCCGACCGGAGCTGTGTTCCCGGAATCGTTGGTGCGCGAACTCGTCGACTTCGCCGAGCGACACGATCTCTGGCTCATCTCCGACGAGGTGTACGACGAGCTGGTCCTCGACGAGTCGCCGGAGTTCGTCGCGGCCGCGAGTCTCGAGTCGAGCGAACGCGTTATCTCCGTGTACAGCTTCTCGAAGGTCTACGCGATGACCGGTTGGCGCGTCGGCTACTGCGTTGCCCGGCGTGGTCTCGCAGATCTCCTTCGCAAGCTGCAGGAGCCCGAAGTCTCGTGTCCGAGCGCTGTCTCACAGAAGGCTGCCGAGGCGGCTCTTCTCGGGCCAAGGGAACCGATCACGGAGATGAAGGAGGCGTACCGAGAGCGTCGCGATCACGCGTGGTCTCTCATTGAGGCGCGCCGATTACGAGCGTTCCGAACGCAAGGCACCTTCTACATGCTCCTCGACATATCCGACTCGGGGCTCTCCTCGATGGACTTCACGCTCAGGCTGCTCGATGAGTCTGATGTCGCGGTCGCTCCGGGTGAGGTTTTCGGTCCCGGAGGCCACGGTCTCGTCCGGATCTCCCTCGCAGTCGAGCCACCCGTGCTCGAAGAGGGTCTCGATCGGATTGCGTCGGCGATCGGGGCGTTTGCGGGAGACCGGGCGGCAAGATGAGCGACGAGGCAGCGCTCCTCGAATTTCTGGATCAGCGCCAAGATGAACTGCTGGAGTTCACCCGGACACTAATCGCCACGCCGAGCGTCAACCCGCCGGGAGAAGAGCGTGCCGTGGCGTCTGTCGTACGCGATCGGCTCGGCTCGCTTGGCATCGACCAGATCAGCGAACACTCGATGCAAGAGGATCGGCCGAACCTCATCGCCCGGCTGGAGGGCGACACCCCCGGCCCCACGCTGATGCTCAACGGCCATCTCGATACCAAACCAGCTGGCGATCTCGATGCGTGGGAGACCGATCCGTGGGATCCCGTCGTCCGAAACGGCGAACTCGTCGGTCTCGGATCGGGAGATATGAAGGCGGCCGTTGCCGCCATGGTTTACGCAGCCGGAGCCCTACGGAGGGTCGGGCCGCCCAGGGGAGCTCTGGTGCTTGCACTCGTTGCCGACGAGGAGGCCGGCTCCGACTACGGCGCTCGTTGGCTCGCCGAGTCCGGCCTTCTGGAGGCAGACGCGGCTCTGATTGGAGAACCGTGCGGGATCAGTCGCGAGTTCGAGAGCATCGACCTCGTCTCGCGCGGGGCGATCCTCTTCAAGGTGACAGTTCGGGGCACCCAGATGCACTCGAGCCTCTCTGACCGACTGCCGGCTGTGAACGCAACCGTTAAGGCTGCGCGCCTGATGGATCGAATGCATCGCGAGCTCAAGTCGGCGCTCACCGTGCCTGACCATCCGCTCGCGGATAAGGGCCCGACGGTCAACATCGGCGTCACGGCTACCGCGGGCGTTTTCTACGGTGTGTACCCGGGCGAGGCAGAGTTCGGTTGCGACATTCGCGTTCTTCCGGGGATGACCGAACAGCAGGTGGTAGCAGATATTCAAGCGTTCATCGATCGCGTGGCGGAAGACGAGCCGGGACTCGACGCCGAGCTGACGGTGGACGGCTGGTTCCCGGCGACCGAGATCGGTCCCGAGGAACCCATCGCCGAGGCCGTCCGTTCTGCGGCGGAAACCGTCCTTGGAGAAGCACCCCCCTACGACGCGTTCCCCGGCGCCACGGATGCGGCACATATCCAAGGAACAGCAGGGATCCCGACCGTCGCGGCGTTCGGCCCGGGCTACTTACCGCGCGCGCACAGTCCGAACGAGTCGCTGGGCGTTGACAGCGTTCTCACCGCGGCGAAGGTCTACGCTCTCGCCGCCTGGCGGTACCTGAACCGGTCCTGAATTGACTCAGGCCTCGGTCAGGCCGTGCGCCTCATCGAAGGAGGGGCCGCCCGAGTCCTCCACCCAGTAGCGTCGAGCCCAGGACGTGCCCTGCCAGCTCTCGATCTTGGTCGGCTTGATGCGAAAGAGCCAGCGCGGCTGGTTGAGCGTCGGGACGAGGTACTTCGGGCCGTTCTCTCCCAGATATCGAGTCGACATCCGCGTAGCGACTTCGACCCACTGTCCGCCGACGTTGGCCTCCTCGACGAGTTCTGCGGCGCCCTCGCCGCGAACTTTTCGATCCTCATGGTCGATGACGAACGACACTCTCGGCTCGTTCTTCAGGTACTCGGCCCAACGCGAGCGCTGCCGCGGAACGATCCAGAGGTACCCGTCGCTCCACTCGTACCATGCGACGACCGCGTACGGCGCCCCGTCCTCGGTCACGCAAGCGAGATAGATGTTCAGCGGCTGGTCGAGGAACTCGTCTCGTTCCTCGGGCGTCATTCCACCTTGGCGCCGACCGCGCCACTTCTCGGGCGTCTCCTTGATGTTCTTCGCCACCTTTACTCCTTCGATCGCGCTCCCGGTTTCAGCCCATCAGCGTTCGACTCAGTCGAGCGAGGCCTTCCATCAAGACCTCCGGATCGACCGAGAGCGAGACGCGCACCATTCCCTCGCCACCCGGCCCGAACGCACTTCCCGGAACGACCGAAACGTGCTCCTTTTCGAGCAGGTCCTTCGCAAAGGGGAGTGACGCGGACGGGGAAACGTCAACCATGACGTAAAATGCGCCTCTCGGTCTGACGTAGCCGACGCCATTCTCGTCGAGCGCTGCTCCAACTCGGTCGCGCCGCTCCCGGTAGGCATCACGCATTTCGGCGACGCAACCCTGATCACCGGTAAGCGCGGCCTCGGCGCCCTTCTGGGAGAGGCTCGATGCGTTGCCCTGAACCGGTTCCTGCGCTTTCGAGATCCGGTCGGCGACCTCGGGCGAGGCCACCACGTAGCCCACCCGCCAACCGGTCATCGCATAGGACTTCGAGAAGCTGAACACGGTGATCAAACGATCAGTCGGGTCGAGGCTCGCCATGCTTACGTGGTTGCCGTCAAAAACGATCTCGTCGTAGCACTCGTCCGAGATCACCCAGAGGTCGTGTCGCTCGGCGATCTCGAGCAGCGCGCTCAGGGTCTCCGGTCCGTACACCGCTCCGGTCGGATTGCCGGGTGAGTTGACGAGCATCACCTTTGTGCTGTCGCCGATTCTCGCTTCGAGTTCGTCCAGGTCGGGCTCGAAATCCCGTGCAGGGTCGAGTCGATATCCGACCGGCGTGGCGCTCTGGACATGGATCATCGGCGGGTAGTTCGCCCAGCCTGGGTCCGGAATCAGGACCTCGTCGCCAGGGTCGAGCAAGGTGAGCAGACTCGTAAAGAGCGCGCCGCAGCCGCCGGTTGTCACCACGATCTGATCGACCGAACAGTCGATGCTGTTTCGGGAGCGCACCTTCTCGGCGATCAACTCACGGAGACTGAGCAGGCCTCCGGACGGCGTGTACTTCGTGAATCCTTCGCTTGCCGCTCGAGCGGCCGCCTCGATGATGTGCGCAGGCGTGTCGAAGTTCGGATCCCCGGCCTCGAGCCGAAGCGCATCCGGGATCCGGCGGGCGAGTTCCGCCATCTCCCGGATGCCCGAGTGGGGCGTCGTACGGACGGTTTCGGCTAGCTGAGCCATGCCTGCTGGGTCAGCGAGCCGGGGCCGGTTATCGGCGGAGGGATATACACGTGCTCCTTCGTGAGCCAGAACGTGCCTGTCGTTTTCGCGTAGTTCGACACGTCTTCCCAGGCGGCCGCCATCTCCGGCGATTCTGCCGCTTTTTCAAAGGCGGCCTGATCGTCCCACCACTGTTCGACAAACGCATCCGCTTCGAGATCTCCAGCGATCTTGCCGACGACCTCCGAGACAACGTACCCGCGCATGGGCCCGCTCTTCGCCGAGATCGGAGCGTGCACATCCCGCCAGTAGTCCAAGAACTCTTTCGTCGAGAAGTCATCTCGCTTGTACGCGGTTCCGATCACTTTGATCATGCGTGCCTCCAGGGTCGCTGACGGCGCGATCATACTCGAGAAAAATCGTTTTTCCTGAAGCCAGTAGGATCACTGGCGTGGCAGATCCAGTCGCCACCCACGCTGGCTGGTCGACAGCATGATCGATCCCGAGGCGGCCACGTGAGCAGCACTGCGCCCGCCGAACCTCGAGCCGCCGAGGCGCTGCTCCAGATTCGGGGTCTGAGCAAACGATTCCCGGTCGCCCACAACTTCCGGGGCCAGCCGACGAGCTGGCTGTGGGCTGTGGACGCTGTCGACCTCGATCTCTCTCCCGGCGAGACTGTCGCTCTCGTCGGCGAGAGCGGCTGCGGGAAGACGACGCTCGCTCGGCTTGCCCTCAAACTCATTCCGGCGAGCGCCGGCAGCGTGCGGTTCGAGAGCACCGATGTACTCTCGGCGGAAGGTGCAGAACTGCGGGCGTTCCGAAGGCGTGCGCAGATGATCTTCCAGGATCCGTACGGATCGCTCGACCCTCGGATGACGGTTCTCGACATCGTCGCCGAGGGACTGGCACAGGAGGGCCGGAGCCTCGAGCGGAAGACTCGCATCGCCGAACTTCTCGACCTCGTTGAGCTGACCCCGGACGCCGCCTGGCGGTATCCCCACGAGTTCTCCGCGGGCCAACGCCAACGTATTGCGATCGCGAGGGCCCTCGCCGTCGAACCGAAGTTGCTTATCGCCGATGAACCGGTCAGCGCTCTCGATGTCTCGGTTCAGAGCCGCATTCTCAACCTGCTCGTCGAGCTGCAACGAGAGCTCGACCTCACGTACCTCTTCGTCACGCACGACCTGTCGATCGTGCGTCACCTCGCAGATCGGATCGCGGTCATGTACCTGGGAAGGATCGTGGAAACGGCGTCGGCGACCGAACTCTTCGAGAATCCGCTTCACCCTTACACGCAGGCGTTGCTCTCATCGGTTCCCGGTCTCCCACGCGCGAATAGGGGCGGGCGGGTGGTGCTCGAGGGCGAGGTACCGAGCCCGATCGATCCGCCCACAGCATGCCGCTTCGCCAGCCGCTGCTTCCGGACAATCGACCGGTGCACGGCGGAAGTGCCACTCCTCGATTCCGCCAATGGAAATGCAAGCCACACCGCCGCGTGCTTCAACTTCGAACCGCTCTCGCCGACCGGTGACGTCGTGCCCGAGCCGGACCCGGTTCGCGCACCTCGCTCATGCCCTGACCCTCGAGTCCAAGCCGGCGGACGTGACCCGGCGCTCGCCCGATTCATTCTCCGGCGAGTTCTGTTCGGAATCCTTCTCCTGTTTCTCGCGTCGATTCTGTTCTTCGGCGGGCTGAACGCCGCGCCCGGCTTCCCGCGCATTGACCCTGCTGATGCCGACCGTATCGGCCTCGACGAGCCGGTCGGCACGCAATATGCGCTGTTCATTCGGAACCTCCTGACGGGCGATCCCGGCGTCTCCCTGCGAAGTGGGGCCCCGATCGGGGAGATCATCAAGGACTCCGGCCTGAACACCCTCAAGCTGGGAGCCGCTGCCGTGATTCTCGTTTACGCGATCGCGTTACCGTTGGGGGTACTCGCAGCGTGGCGCCGCGACTCATACGGCGACAAGACGATCCGGGTTGTGGCGGTACTCGCCATGGGAATCCCGAACTTCTTCCTCGCGATTCTCGTGATTCAGCTGTTTGCGGTCGAGCTCGGGTGGTTTCCTGTCGCCGGGCCGGGAGGCTTCCACCACCTCGCCCTTCCCGCCATCGTCCTCGCGCTCGAGTCGCTCGCGATCAACCTCCGTCTTATGCGCTCATCGATGATCGACGAACTCGCGATGGACTACGTCAGGGCACTCCGCGGCAAGGGGCTCGCAGCCTCCCGCATCATGTGGGTACACGCGCTCCGAAACGCGCTTCCTCCGGTGATCGCCTTCGCCGGAATCATCATCCCGTTGATCCTCGGCTACGCGCTCGTCGTCGAGGTCATCTTTCGGTTCGAGGGCCTCGGCTTCCAGCTCGTGCAGTCGATTCTGACCCGGGACTACATTCTCGGAACGACTCTCGCTCTGTTGTTCTTGGCGGTCGTCATTGTGTGTAACCTGCTCGCCGATATCGGCCAGCGCCTACTCGATCCGCGCGCGCGGGACTCGAGTTAGCGAGAAGCGGCTCGCGCGCTCGGCTCAGACGATGCTGGCCGGAACCGCTAGCCCGTCGATCGTGCTCTTGGCCATCTCGACGTGCGACTTCCCGTCGAGAAGGGCGATGGCGCCGTGCCCCGGCAGGAGCGAGTCGAACTCACGCTCGGCGAGCTTCCTCACGCTCGCAAGCGACGCCTGGAGGTCGCAGTCGGGAATCGCCTGAAGAAAGAGCTTGCCCCAGGCGAACACCGCATCGCCGGCGACGAGGTACGTCTGCTCGCCACCGGTTACGAGGTAGGAGCCATGTCCTCCGCAATGTCCAGGCGTGTCGAGGTAGGTCAGCGTGAGTCGCCCGACCGAGCGCTCGTCGCCGTCGACCAAGAGATCGTCAACGGGACAAGGCTCGTACGAATAGTCCTCCGGGAAGATGCCGGCTGCTTTCGCGGCATCGAAAGCGGTTGCCGCGTGATCGCCGGCTTCGAGCGCGCGTCCGGTTTCGCTGCCGGTCGCGACTGAGAGGTCGAGTTTCTCTCGGTAGACGGACGCACCGCCGGCATGATCGGTGTGGTAGTGGGTCAGAAAGAGCCGTGTCACGCCGGCTGGCGCGACGCCCGCCTCTTCGATGTTGGCTGTGACCCGTTCGTAGCCGGTTTTGGTTCCCATACCGCAATCGACGAGGACTTGCTCGTCCCCGCCATCGAGGAGGTAGCAGTGCGCGTCGTAGTCCGCGGAGATTCCGAAGCCGGTGAGCGTGCCGCCCCCGACCAGATGAACGTCGGCCGTCAGTCTCACAACCCTTTCCTCCTTGAGACGAGCTCCTAGTCGGGTACGTCGTAGATCTTTGCGGTCAGGCCGCCGTCGACGATGAGGTTCTGCCCCGTCACGTATCCCGCTTGATCCGAGGCCAGATACAGAAACGCCTCAGCGATGTCGTCGGCGCTCGCGAGTCGGTTCATCGGAACTCCGGGGAAACTCGCCCGGAACTCCTCCATCTTCTCCTCCCCAACGAGATCGACAGACCGTTGGGTGTCCGCGGGGCCCGGGCTCACGCAATTCACGCGGATCGAGTGCTGGGCGAGCTCGACTGCCATGACCTGCGCCATGGTGACGAGTCCTGCTTTTGTAATGCAGTAGGGAGCGAAGCCCTCGCCAGCTCCCAGCGCATTGACGGATGCGGTGAAGAGGATCACCCCGCCGCCCGACTTCGCCATCGCTCGAGCAGCTCGTTGGGCGAAGACGTAGTGACTCGTGAGGTTGATTCGGAGCTCTTCGTCCCACGCGGCATCCTCGAGCTCGAGAAACGGCCTGTACCAGGCCATCATTGCGATGTTCGAGACCAGGACATCGAGCTTCTCGGAGACCGCGAGTGCCGTCTCCACCGCCCGATCGCACTGATCGAGGTCGCCCGCATCGCACTCGATCTGTACGGGGTTGGCACCGAATGCCTCGACCTCGGCGGCGACCGACTTCAGCCGATCAGGCAGCCGATCCACGAGGTAGACGTTGGCAGCTCCTTCACGCGCGAACCCGAGCGAGGTGGCGCGTCCAAAGCCGCTGCCCGCCCCGGTTACAAAAACGTTTTTCCCCTGGAAACGGGACGTCATCGACACTAGTATCTCGCGCGTGTCGCTCGATGTCACCTCCCAGGGGGAACAACTTGAGCGATTCCTGAGCGAGCGCCGCTCCGAGGTGGTCGAGTTCACGCGTGAACTCGTCGCTATCCCGAGCCCGAATCCCCCGGGCGACGAGCGAGCGGTGGCCGAGTTTGTGGAAGCGAGGCTTCGCGATCTCGGGATTACAGACATCGAGGTCGTGGGCGTGACCCCGGAGCGACCCAACGTTCTCGCGCGCGTCGATGGCTCTGGCCGGGGACCAACACTTCTGCTCAGTGGACACCTCGACACGAAACCACCGGGCGAGGAAGGGGAGTGGCGGACGGAGCCCTGGGATCCCGTCATCCACGACGGTGTTCTCTCAGGACTCGGAAGCGCCGATATGAAGGGCGCGGTGGCCGCGATGGTCTACGCCGCAGCGGCGATAGGCCACGTTGGAGTGCCTGGGACATTGGCGTTGGCGCTCACGGCGGATGAAGAAGCCGGAGGTCTACTCGGGGCCGGATGGCTCGCACGCGAGGGGCATGTTCGGGCGGACGCCGCGGTCATCGGTGAGCCGAGTGGGATCACGGTCGACTGGGAAGCCATCCGACTGGTGTCTCGCGGGGTCGCGATCTTCGAGATCGCAGTCGAAGGAACGCAGATGCACTCGAGCCTCTCAGACCGACTCGACTCGGTGAACGCGAACGTGCAGATGGCGCGGGTGATGGAGCGGATGGACCGAGAGGGGCTGTCAATCCTCCGCTTCGATCCGCACCCGCTGGTTTCGACGGGGCCGACGCTGAACGTCGGACTCGTGACGAATGGTGGCTTCGGATTCGGGATCGTCCCGTCAGAGGCCCGATTTATCTCCGACGTTCGCGCGCTGCCCGGCATGTCGAGCGAGAGCATCGAGGCCGATATCCGCAGCTTCCTCGAGCGAGCGGCGGCCGACGACCCGGACCTGCGCTGGGACTTCTCGATGTTGCACTGGCTGCCGCCCTGCGAGGTTCCGGCGGACCATCCAATTGTGGCGGCCCTCGTTGCGGCGTCGGAGCTTGTGCTTGATCAGATCCCACGGCTCGACGCTTTCACGGGCGGCACCGACGCGCCGTACTTCCAGCTCGACGCGGGGATTCCGACGGTTCCCTCGTTCGGCCCCGGGCTTCTGACGCAGGCCCACGCGCCGAACGAGTCCATTGCAGTCGACAGCATCGTGCAGGCGGCCAGAATGTACGCGCACGCGGCACTCCAATTTCTCCATGGCGGCGGTCACCGTTAACGGCTGTCGGCTCTGGTACGAACTCCGCGGGGACGGGCCGTACCTCGTCCAGATCGGCGGCGCTGTCAGCGCCCACGAGGGATATGCAACCGTCACCGACGCGATGGCCGAGCACTTCACCGTCATCGACTACGACCACCGTGGCTACGGCGGAAGCGAACGTCCTGACGGCGGATACTCGCTGGAGGTCTGGGCCGCCGATCTCGCCGGGCTGCTCGATGCAATCGGCGTCGAGCGCACTCATGTCCACGGTGGCTCGATGGGAGGATTCATCGCCACGAAGTTCGGGGCGGAATATCCGGATCGCGTGGATCGCCTCGTCATCAGCGGAGCGGTTGCCAAGTGCGACCGGATGGCGCGGACGCAGTTCGAAGTCTGGAAGATGATCGCGCGAGCCTACGGCGTTGACAGCGAGGAACTCGCACTCGAGCTGACGACCAAGGCGTTCTCGCGCGCCTACCTCGACGAGTGGGATCACGATCTCCTGACCGAGATGCGAGACGTGACCGTGCGGAACGTCACAACGGAGGTGTTCTGTGCGGCATGCGACGCGATGATCGAGACCGATGTCCGTGAGGAGCTCAGGCTCGTTACAGCTCCGACCCTGGTTCTGGTCGGTTCAGAGGATTGCCTCACCCCGCTCGATACGGGGCCCGACGGAGCCGGCGCCAGGGCAATCGCCGATGGCATTCCCAACGCGAGGCTCCACGTCTTCGAAGGCTGCGGCCATGGCAACCTGGTTGAGCGAGCGGACGAGTCGATCGAGGTGATCGTCGACTTCCTTCAGGCCGAATGAGAATCGACCGGATCGAGATCCGCCATGTTGCAATGCCCCTCCTCTATCCGTGGCGGACGGCCTCTCATGAGATCTCGGCCACCGAGGGCGTGCTCGTCAGACTCGAGAGCGGCGAGTTTGAAGCTTGGGCCGAGTCGACTCCATTCGGCTCGCCCGGTTACAGCCCCGAGTGGGCGGCGGGCGCGTTCCTCGCGCTCCGGGACTGGCTCGCGCCAATGCTGGCCGGAGCTGAGGTCGACTCGGGAGCGGCAGTCGGAGAAGCCCTCGCCGAGGTGAAGGCAAACTACTTCGCCAAGGGCGCCCTCGACATGGCATGGTGGGTGCTCGAGGCGGGTCGGCTCGAACGGCCACTCCATGAACTCCTTGGTGGAAAGAGAGACAGGGTCGAGGTCGGGGCCGACTTCGGCGTCATGGACTCGCTCGCTGATCTCGTGGCCGCGGTCGGCGGGGCTGTCGACGACGGGTACCGGCGTGTCAAGTTGAAGTTCCGCCCTGGTTGGGGCATCGAGATGCTCAGGGCGGTACGGTCGGAGTTCCCCGATCTTACGATCCATATCGACTGCAACGCCGCCTATCGCCTATCCGACGCCCACCTCTTCGAGCGGGTCGATCGCTTCGATCTCGCGATGATCGA
>CAYTCZ010000047.1:23658-28151 GCA_964436315.1 uncultured Gaiellales bacterium
CATACGACGGTGTACAACGAGGCGCTCCGGGCTGAGAACCCAGATGCGTTCGGCTTCGAGATCGTCGACGGGACAGGCCCCTTCCGCTGCACCTCGTGGTCGCCGGATCGCGTGACCGCCGAGCCCAACCACGACTACCCCGGTAGGCCATCCAGCCTCGAGGCGATCGAATGGCTCTCGATACTCGCCGAGGGGGACCGGCTGTCTGCCTTAGAGCGTGGTGACGTGCACGTTCTTCATGGGCCGCCGCTGTCGGAGGTGGACGAACTCGAGAAGGACGACCGCTACGAAGTCGTGGAATTCACGCAGGCGTCGAACCTCTATCTCGCACTCAACTGGCAGCGGAGCGATCTCGGGTTCGACAATCGCGAGTTGCGACAGGCGATTTCGCTGGGGATCGATCGGAACGAGGTCGTCTCGGACGCTCTGTCGGGTCGCGGGGTTGCGACGTACGGGCCGGTTGGACCCTGCGATGAGTTCTACGACCCGGAGGTCGACCGTCGCGGCCGGCACGACCGGGGCGAAGCGGGAAGGATCATTCGCGAGTTGACCGGCGGCGAGCCACTCGTGTTCGAGTGCGTTGTCCAGGACGACGCCGTGATCCGTCGAATGGCGGAAGTCGTTCGTCGCCAACTCGCAGAGGTCGGAGTGCGCCTCGAGTTTCGCTACGAGAAACCGTTTGCACCGTTCTACGAAGCCGTCGATGCAAATCCGGCCAGCTTCATCTCGAAATGGCTCTGGCAGGATGCGGTGGACGCCCTGATCGGATTCACCTCGAGCCGATACGACGGAAGCGCGAACTGGCAGCACGCGTCGGTACCTGCGCTCGATGCCGCTTTCGACACCTGGTTGCGCGCTCAGTCCCGCGATGAACTCGCCGCTGCCGCAAGTGATGTCCAGCGGATCGCGGCCGCGGAACTCCCCCACATCCCGCTCGTGACCCCGAACGACGTCTGGGTCTACACGAAGAGACTCAGGGGCTTTCGACCCTACCCCGCTGATCTGTATCCCCGCTACGAGGAGGCAACGCTCGATGCCGAAGACTGAAGTGAACGGCACGCAGATCTACTACGAGCTCGCCGGCTCGGGTCCGACCATCATGCAGGTCCCTGGTGCCGTGAGTGCGCACGAAGGGTACGCGCTCGTGACACCGGAGATGTCGAAGTACTTCACGGTCCTCGATTACGACCCGCGGGGATACGGACAGAGCGACCGTCCCGACCAGGAGTACAACTTCGACGTCTGGGTCGCGGACATGATCGGTCTCCTCGACGCTCTGGAAATCGAAAAGACGCATGTCCACGGCGGATCGATGGGAAGCATGGTCGGCCTCCGGTTTGCCGCTACTCATCCTGACCGGGTCGACAAGCTCATCGTCAGCGGTTGCGCCGTCAAGTCCGATTTCATGGCCACGCTTCACTACAGGGTGTGGAAGGCGATGGCACGTGCCTACGGTACGGGTAGCCGTGAGCTTGCCGAGGAGCTGTGCAACAAGGCCGTCTCGCGCGAGTTCCTCGACGGTCCGAACGGGGGAGAGGACCTCGTCGCAGCTGTGATGGACGTCGCCGGCCGAAATGTCGGCGTCGACGTGTTCTGCGCGGCCTGCGACACGATGATCGAGACGAACCTCACTGCGGACCTCGCCAAGGTGCGAGCACCAACGCTCGTGATGGTGGGCGACGAGGATGTGCTCACCCCGGCCGAGCAAGGGCCGGCGGGTGGGGGCGCGCGCTTCATCTACGACGGACTTGTGAATGCTGCCGAACGCAAGTACCTCGTCATCGAGGGGAGCGGACACGCGAACCTGCTCGACAACGCCGAGATCTGCAATCAGGCCGTCATCGACTTCGTGTTCGGTTAAGCGAAAGACGCACGACGCCGCGGTCGGCACCTCTCCCCGGCTCGCAGTACGATCGTCTCCGGTGTTCGGCCGCCTGCGCCAGATTCTCGAGGAGCGCTCCCAAACGGAACCTCCCGTGCAGGTCGGCCTGATCGGTGCGGGCGCGTTCGGGACGATGCTGCTGGCGCAACTCGCGCGGCTCCCTGCCGTCGAGATCGCGGGGGTGGCGGATCTCGACCCCGACCGTGCTCGGGCTGCGCTGGATCGCGCCGATGCCCCGGCTGGAGCGGTTGTGACCACGGAGCCCGCAAGCCTCGTCGAACTCGATGGGCTCGATGTGGTTGTCGAGGCGACTGGCTCCCCGTCCGCGGGCGTGCGCCACGCACTCTGGGCCTTGGAGTCTAGGCGCCACGTCGTCATGGTCACCGTCGAGGCCGATGCCCTCGTCGGCCCGCTTCTCACCGAACGAGCCAAGGAGGCCGGGGTTGTCTACGGGCTTGCGTACGGGGATCAGCCGGCCTTGATTGTCGAGCTCGTCAATTGGGCTCGACTCTCGGGGTTCGAGGTCGTGTGTGCCGGGAAAGGGACGAAGTACCTGCCCTCCTACCACGGGGTCACGCCAGACCAGGTATGGGAGGAGTACGGGCTCACGGATGAGCAGGTGGAGGCGGGCGGATTCAATGCGCGGATGTTCACCTCGTTTCTCGATGGGACGAAGTCGTCGATCGAGATGGCCTCGGTCTGCAACGCGACCGGGCTCACGCCTCAGCCCGACGGACTTCGCTTTCCGCCCTGTGGATCCACTGACCTCGCGGCGATCTGCATCCCGGAGGGTGCGGATGGAGTTCTGTCGCACTCGGGCACCGTAGAGGTCGTCTCGAGCCTCGATCGCGATGGCAACCCGGTCGAGAACGATCTGCGGTTCGGCGTCTTCGTCACGTTCGAGGCGCCGAGCGAGTACGTTGCGAGCTGCTTCAGCGCCTACGGAATCGCGACCGACCCAAGCGGCCACTACGCCGCTCTCTATCGTCCTTACCACCTGATCGGGCTCGAGGCTCCGGTGAGCGTACTCGCCGCTGCGTTGCTCGGGGAGCCGACCGGCTCGCCGAACGGATTCCGGGGAGATGTCGTCGCAGTGGCAAAACGAGACCTCTCGGCCGGGGACGTCCTCGACGGCGAGGGTGGCTCTACGGTCTACGGCCGGCTCGCGACAGTCGAAGCCTCGCGTTCGGCTCATTCGCTGCCCGTCGGGCTCGCGCACGACGTGCGCCTCAAACAGGCGGTGGCTGCCGGTCAGATGCTGCGTGTCGCCGACCTCGTGTCACCGCCCACCGGCGAGGCAGCCACGCTGCGGAGTGAACTTGAGCGGCGACTCGACGCCCGCTGATAGCGACTGGAACCTTGGGCCCTGCTGGTTCTATCCAACAGCGAGAGATGCGCGGCCTCGGCTTTCTCGCCACCGCATCGCTCGCCCTCGTGTTGGCCGCCTGCGGAGGCGGGTCAGAGGACCCTGTCGCCAGCTATCTCGATGCGGTCGAGGTCGAGCAGGTGCGCTTCGTTGAGATTCGGGAAGCGATCGCTGAGGCCGTGGCCGATATCGAGCCCGAACGACCCGACGAAGGATGGACTACTGCGGCCGAGTCCCTGCTCTTTGAGGGGGTCGAGTACTCGAAGGTGGCAGCGGACCTCGAGGCAATCGAGCCACCGGCCGGCCTCGAGGACGCGCATGCTCAATTGGTCGACAGCGTCGAGACGTCGTCGCGCATGACGGCGGAGTTCGCGGCGAACCTCCGCGGGATGGATTCCAGTCAGATGGCAACGATCTCGAGTCTGATGAGCCGCCTCGGGCAGAAGGTGCGAGTGGAGAGGGCTCGCTGGCGCTCTGCGGTCATCGCCGCTGCAATCGAAGCCGGCGTCGAGATACCTGCCTGGGTCGACGAGGTTGGGGGCACGGCCTGACCCGCCATCCAGAGGAGATCCGAGGCTCTTATATGTTATAGAGCTGCCCGAGGAGGAGACCACTAGTGCCCCGCCACGCTGTGATCATGCCGAAGCTCGGCATGTACCTTGAGGACGTTCGTCTGACCGCTTGGCTCAAGGCCGAGGGCGACGAGGTGAAGGCCGGCGAGGTCCTGTTTACGCTCGAGACGGACAAGGCCGAAGCGGATGTCGAAGCCGAAGCCTCGGGCTGGCTTCACCACCTGCTCGCCGTCGATTCGATGGTTCCTATTGGCGGCGAGGTCGGTGTGATTGCGACGACGCGTGAGGAGTACGACGAGCTTGTGGCCGAGTCGCAGCAACGTGCCATAGCAACTCCAGCCCCTGAGGCAGCGGCACAGGGAGACGGCCCGACTGAACCGCATCCGTTTCTCGACTACGTGCAGGACGAGAAGGCGGCTGTGGCCACGGCGGCGGCGGCACAGTCTGCAGCGCCGGAGGTGCCCAGCCGTCGAACGGGCAAGGCGCTGATCTCGCCGAGAGCTCGGGCACTTCTCCGCGAGCGCGGCCTGAATCCGTCGGACGTCGAAGGTCTCGAGGGAACCGGCCCAGGCGGACGGATCACAGACAAGGACGTGGAGCAGTTCCTCGACCGTGGCCAAGACGAGCAGGTCGGGCCTGTTGTCGCACAACGGATTCCACTGCGCGGACTTCG
>CAYTCZ010000048.1:0-10743 GCA_964436315.1 uncultured Gaiellales bacterium
GAGTTCCTCCAGTGTCAGATCGAGTCGCTTGCCTGCATCCTCGATCGCTGCGAAGAAGCCCTCCGCAGGCGCGTCAGGGGTCGTGGGTGCCTTCCCGACGGTGATCACCCCGTCCTCATCGACCACTGAGCAGTCGGTGAAGGTCCCTCCGATATCGACTCCGACGAGAAAGGCCATCGATCGCGATCGAGTCATCTACGAGTGCTCGCGGAGCGCCGTCAGCCCATCCCGGAGTGCCTGTTCGAAGAGCCAGATGTCACCGAAGCCCAGGCATCGTAAGCCCCGCTCGAGGAAGGCCTTCCCCTGCTCGACACTCGTAATCATGATCGCAAGCGGGATCCCCTGAGCGTCGCAGACTGACACCAGCCGATCGACGGCAGACTGAAAGTCAGGATGATCGAACTGTCCGGGTATCCCCATCGAAGTCGTGAGATCCGTGTGACCGATCCAGAGAACGTCGATTCCGTCGACGGCTGCGATCTGGTCTGCGTTCTCGAGACCTTCGACCGACTCGATCTGCGCGATGATCCACTGCTCGCGGTTGATCCGTTCCATCGTCGCTGCCAGTCCGTCGGCTTCGAACACGTCGGAATAGAGGATCCCGACGCCACGATTCCCAAGCGGCGGGTATTTCGAGAACTCGACGATCGTGCGTGCTTGATCTGCCGTCTTCACGTTCGGGACCATCAGCCCTTGGATCCCGATATCGAGTGGCCTCGCAATGAGGTGGTATTCGGTGTCGGGAACGCGCACGCACGGGACGACGTCACTCGCCCGTGCCGCGGCAGTGAGCGATCGGATCGTCTCGATGCTCCAGCCCGTGTGTTCCAGGTCGTAGAGCACGAACTCGGCTCCGGCCGCGGCGCACAGGCGAGTTGCCCCAGTTGTCGAGAATTCGAACATGAGGGCTCCGAACGCAGTTCCCCCGTCGGCCAACTTCTGTTTGACCCCGTCCTCTGTCATTTGCCCTCCGCTCTGTTTCGGCTTCGTTTCAATTTCTCCAGAAGTCGTGGATTCTCCACGACTTCTGGATTCACGACGTTCTCAGGAACCCGTCCCGCCGCGACCGCAAGCACGGCCTTCGACGCGACCGTGCCGGCCGTCACCGCCCATTCATCGGTAACCGCGACGGCGTGCGGAGTCAAGATGACGTTGTCGAGCTGAAGCAACGGGTCGTCGGCCGCGATCGGCTCGCGTTCGAACACGTCGAGCGCTGCCCCCGCGATCCTCCCTTCCTGCAGCACGACTGTCAGTGCCTCCTGGTCAACGATCGGTCCGCGTGCCACGTTGATCAGATACGCGGACGGCTTCAGTAAACCGAGCATCTTGCTATCGAGGAGCCCTCTCGTCTCGTCGTTCAGGGGACACGCGACGACGACGAAGTCGGCGGTTGAGAGGAGCTCGTCGAGCGAAGTCAGGTTGACGCCAGAGCCCAACGACCCCGCCGTGATGTAAGGATCGTGGACGATCGCGTGTAGTCCAAAGGGCTCTGCAAGCCGCAGCACCTCCCGTCCGACGTTGCCGGCTCCGATAAGTCCGAGCGCTCGTCCGGTGAGACCTACTCCGACGTGCTCGCGACCCGCTTCCCATCGTCCAGTTCGGATCAGTCGATCCTTCAGCGGAAGCTTGTGTGCCAGCGCGAGAATGAACGCCATCGTCGAAGCGGCAACTGGACGCCGAACAGCCTCTGGAGCAATCGTCAAGAGGACCCCAGCGTCAGTGCACGCTCCGACGTCGACCCTGTCGTAGCCCACGCCGAGCCGCGCGACGATCGCAAGCCGCTCGATCCCTTCGAGGGACGACGCCGTCAGGTACGACCGCGAGAGAAGAAGGGCATCGATGTCTCGGAGGTGATCCGGCGAGAATTCCGCGACATCCGTAGGGAGCCAATCCCACTCGACACCATGCGCGCGATCGAGCTCCGAGAGCCCGAGGTCGCCGACCTTGCTCGAGCCATCCGGCGCTCTGAGGTCCCTCGAGAGACCGACCTTGAAGTCAGTCACTTCCGAGTTCTGCCCGCATCGCCTCGTACGCGTCGCCGTCCATCGCAAAGCTGTGTTCCTGCGCTGGGAACGCCCCGTTTTTCACCTCATCCTGAAACTGGTCGAGCGCATTCGAGGCCAATTCGAAGACGTTCACATACTGCTTCGCGAATTTGGGAAGAAACCGATCGAACAAGCCGATCATGTCGTGAAGCACGAGGTTTTGACCATCGCAGTCGGGGCCGGCGCCAATTCCGATCGTCGGAATCTCGAGCCGCTCGGTAATCAGCGCCGCGACGCGGTCCGGCATCGCCTCGAGGACGATCGCGAAGCATCCCGCTCGTTCCAGCGCCTCGGCGTCCCGGACGAGCTGGGCCCCGGCCGCACCACTCTTCCCCTGTACGCGAAAGCCACCAAGCTTAGAGATGAGCTGGGGCGTCAGACCGATGTGGCCCATGACGGGGATCCCGGCGGTGACGACCGCGTCCACCATCGGCACAAGTTCCTCTCCTCCCTCCATCTTGACGACGTCGGCACCGCCTTCCTTGACCATTCGCATCGCGCTGTGAACAGCGTCTTCCGTACTCGCGTGGTACGCACCCAGGGGAAGATCGCCGACGAGAATTGCACGCTTGGCCCCGCGGCTGATGGAGCGCGCGTGGTAGATCATCTCGTCCATCGTGACGGGAACGGTGCTCGGGTACCCAAGCGCAGTCATCCCGAGCGAGTCGCCGATCAAGATGAAGTCAACGCCGGAGCGGTCGACCATCTGCGCGGTCGGGAAGTCGACAGCCGTGACCTGGAAGACCTTCTCTCCCTTTGACACCTTCTCCTGGACATCGAAAATCGTGAGCTTCCTCGGCTCGTCAGGCATTCGGGCTCCTTTCGCTCACGGCGATCGTCCGGTGACGTTCGCGTAATTGGTCGAGTTTTCGCCGAAAAGCGGGGCGCTTGGTCACGTCGGGGTTCACGACGTGTGGCGGGATGTTCCCTTGCAGAACTGTGAGGACGTTCTCGCACGCCTCACGCCCCTGGGCCTCGTAGAGCTCGTCGGTCCAGGCCATCGCATGTGGCGACAACAGTACGTTGTCGAGTTCGCGAAGGCGTGAGTCCTGAGGGAGCGGCTCCTCTTCGAATACGTCGAGCGCAGCGCCAGCGATCCAGCCGTCGGTCAGCGCGCGGTAGAGCGCCCGCTCGTCGACGATCGGCCCCCGCGCGGTGTTGATGAGATACGCGGTCGACTTCATGCGGCGCAGCCGGCTCTCGTCCACGAGATGGTGCGTCTCCGGAACGAGCGGGCAGTTCAAACAGACGAAGTCGGATTCGGCCAGGACTGTCTCGAGCTCGGCGAGCTCGACCCCGAGCGACTCCGCGTCGTCCGCAAGAACAAAGGGATCGTAGGCGAGCAGCCGGCCGAATCCGAGCGGACGGACGAGGCGAAAGAGCTCGGCACCGATGTTGCCGATGCCGATCGATCCGAGGACCTTCCCCCGCAGGCCAAGAGCCTCGCGCGCTCGCTCTTCCATCCATCCACCTTCTCTGACGATTCGGTCCTTCACACCGATTCCTTTCGCGAGGGCGAGGACGAAAGTGAGAATTCCTTCAGCGACCGGTCTTCGAACCGAGTCGCGAGTGATGGACACAAGCACGTCGTTGTCTGTACACGCGTCGATGTCGATCATGTCGTAGCCCACGCCCCAGCGGGCGATGGTCGCTAGTCGCTCGACCCCCTCGAAGCTCGCCCGGGTGAACGGCTGCCAGAGGCTGATGAGACCGTCGAACTCGCGAATCTCGTCGGGCCGGACCTCGGCGCGGACCTGCCCGAAGTACGTGTATTCCACTCCCGAGTCGGAGTCGAAGTACCGCTCCGGCGCATCCCGTAAGAGCGACGGCCCTTCAGCTGAAATGAAGTCCTTCCCGAGACCGACCGCAAACATGACCCTCCCTCCGACTGCAGACAGCCCGTCGTCCGATGTACGTCTATCGGTGTGCTAGCCGACCGTGATGGTCTCGCCGACTTCTGGCGCAACGGCTCGGCGGCGTCCTGTCGAGTCGTAGCGCTTGACGAGCTCGAGGAACTCGGCCACCTGGTCGTCTTTCGTGAAGTAGTGACAGGCGACCGCCAGTTCGACGCGGAGCATCTCTGCCACCCGCGCCGCCTCGTCGGGAGAGAGCTCACCGGTGAGGTACCGACCCGGTCCCGGAAGTTGATCGGCCAGTTCCCACGGTTGCGAGCAGCCGAGGAGTCCGACCGTGGGCTCGTAGAGCTCGCCGAACAGCGACATGTCGAAGATCGACGTGTCGCCGTAGTGGTAGATCCGAACCCCTGGCTCCGGTTCGACGATGAAGGCGATCGGGGTTCCGCTGAGCACCTCACCCGTGGAGAGCGTCGCCATCGACCAGTGATGGCACTCCACCGGCCGGATGCTGAGTCCAGCGACTTCGGTGACGATTCCCCAGACCGTCGGTTTGATCTGATCCTCCGAGACGCCGTCGTCCATCAACTTGAGTCGCACATCTCCGCCGCAGACGACCGGCGCCCCTGTTCGCTTTGCGATTGCAGCCGTATCGCCTATGTGATCGAAGGCGGCATGGGTGACTAGTATCAGGTCGGGCGTCTCGACTTCATCGGCGCGCAGAGGGGCGGACGGATTCCCGGACAGGAACGGGTCGATGATGATTCGGTGTTTCGGGCCCGCGATCTCAAAGCCGGCAGCTCCCCAGAACGTCACGTCGGTACTCAATTCCGCGATCTCCTCGGGGAGCGCTAGTCGACGCCGCGCGCTCGCTCGTTGCCTTTGACGAGCGCGAGCATGGCGCGGTTCAGGGGTACGTCGACGCCCGCCTCATCCGCCGCCTTGACCACCGCCCCCGTGATCACGTCGACCTCGCTCTTTCGGTTGGCCTCGAAGTCCTGCAGCATCGACCCCTTGCCTCGCCCACCGCCCGCGAGGAGGTTGTTGATCGTCACCACGCGTTCCTCCGCGTCAATGTCGTAGCCGCGGGCACGGGCGACGGCAGTCGTCTCACGGGCAAGATCGTCGATCAGATCGAGCCAGGGGCTCTCTTCACCGAGGCCACTGATCCAGAGCCCGGTGAGGGCCGCCGGAGGAAGGGTCGCCGCGTTGAGGATGAGCTTCTTCCAGATCTCGGTGACCACGTCGGCCGATACCTCGACCTCGAACCCGCCGGAGGAGAGCGCTTCTTCGAGCGGTTGGGCCTTGTCGCCGTTGGACTTGTAGGCGCCGATTACCGTCTTGCCAACGCCGGTATGGGCGACGTGCCCGAGATCGACGACAGTCCCGCTGTTGTACGTGACGCCGAGCACGAGGTTGTCCGCTCCGAAGACCTCTTCCAGGACATCGCCGTTTCCCCAACCGTTCTGGAGAGAGGCAACGACTGTCTCGGAGCCGACCATCGGCTTCGCGGCCTGGGCGGCAGCCTGCGTGTGGTAGCACTTGACGGCGAAGACGGCCAGGTCGACTTCGCCGACCTCGGCCGGGTTCGCGGTTGCGGGGACCTTCACGGTGTGCTCATCGTCACCGCGCGCAACGATCACGCCGTCGGCATTGATCTTCGCGACGAGCGGCTCGGCCACGTCGACGAGAACGGCATCGTGGCCGGCCTCCGTGAAGGACGCCCCAAAAATGCTCCCCATCGCCCCGGCGCCGATCACGGCAATCTTCATAGGCGGATCCTATGACTTCGCGCCGACTGGACGTCGCATCTACTCATCGGGCGTGAACCACCTGCCCCCCGCGAGGAAGCCTCCATCGGCACAAAATGTTTGTCCCGTAACGAATGAGCCGGCATCGGAGACAAGCAGCAGGCACAGGCCAACGAGCTCATCGGGCCGACCGGGACGTTTTATCGGCACGCGGTTGAGGATCCACCGGCGCATGTCCCGATCCTCCCAGACCGGAGTGGCGAGGGGTGTGTCCATGAAGCCGGGCGCAAGAGCGTTGGAGCGAATGCCATGCTCGGCCCACTCGAGCGCCTGAACGCGGGTGAGTTGGCTGAGTCCTGCCTTCGCGGGCCCATACACAGAGATCTGCTCCAGCCCGTAGAACGCATTGACAGAGGTCACGTTCAGAATCGCGCCACCGCCGCGGTCCTTCATGACTCGTGCTGCTTCCTGCGAGAGGAAGTACGGGACCCGCAGGTCGATGTGCACGATCTGTTCGTAGCTCTCGGTGTCCATCTCCAGGATCGGCATGCGCCGGTTGTAGCCTGCGTTGTTGACGAGAATGTCGACCCCTCCGAACTCGTCCACCGCGGCGTCGACGATCCGGCTAGGCGCGTCGAGCTCGGTGAGATCGACGGTGGCGGTCGCAACGGAGACGCCGGTGGCCGCGAGCACCTCTCGCACCTCTTCAAGGCCGGCGTCGGCGATATCGGTGAGCAGGACTCTCGCTCCTGCCACGCCGAGGCCGGCAGCAAGCCATCGGCCGATACCCCCGGCGGCACCGGTGACGATTGCCACTCGGCCATCCAGCGAGTAGAGCTCACCTGGGGTGAGCGCTCGGATCGATTCAGGAGTAATGTCGTCCATCGGAACCGTGATCGTAGAACGTCAGCTCGTGGTGTTGGATGACGACCCGACAGGCGCCCAGGCTATGTCGGGCGTTCCGATGGTCTTCGAGTGGAAATCTGGCGAGCTGCACGCGGCTGCACGGAGCGGGGCCGCGGCGATTCATCTGCTGACAAACGTGCGGGCGTATTCATCCGAGCGTGCGTATGCGGTCACGCATTCCGGAGCGACCGCCGCCACGCAGACGTTCGACAATCCGCGCATCCTCCTGCGGGGCGACAGCACGTTGAGGGGACATGTCAAAGAGGAGTACTTGGCTGTTTGCGACGCGGCGTATCAGGGCCAGCATCCAGTGCTCCTGCTCGTCCCTGCGCTTCCGCCGGCCGGGCGAATCACGATCGGCGGCGTTCACTTGCTCGCACGGGAGGGAGCGCGAACACCGCTTCACGAGACGGAATACGCCCGTGACCCATCTTTCGGATATCGAGACGCGCGGCTGCTTCAGTGGGCCGAGGATCGCACCGACGGCCTGCTCGCACGGACTGCAGGAGAGGAGGTCCCGCTCGACGCGATCCGGACTCGCGGCCGGGATGCCGTGGCCGAGTCGCTCCTGCGGCTCTCGGCATCCGGGCAAGCCGCGGGCTGCGCTCCAGATGCCGAGACCATCGATGATCTCGAGGCGATCGCGGACGGACTGCGTGACGCAGAAGCAACCGGCGCCAACGTCGTGGTGCGCTCCGCACCGACCTTCGCCGGAGTCCTCGCCGGAAACCTCGCGACCGAACACGTCGCGATGCGGGAGACCGCAGAACGCCTTCTCGTCATCTGCGGATCGTTCGTTCCGCTGTCGACGCGTCAACTGGCCAAGGTCGATGCCGCAAACCCCGACACTGTGCTGGAGGCCGACATCGCACTCTTGGCCTCTCCGCAGGCTGCCGACGAAGTCCGGCGTCTCGGCCGGCGTGCAGACGAGCTTCTCGCCGAGCACGGCCTTGCGGTCATCGCAACACCGAGGGAGCACGTCGATGTAGGCCTTGCCGCAGGCGAACGCATCGCCGTGAACCTCGCGCGCGTACTCGGTGAGCTTCGGTCACTGCCGGATGCAATCCTGACCAAGGGAGGGATCACGTCAGCCGTCACAGCCAAGGAGGGCCTGGGCGCAGCAGCGGCCTGGGTCGTGGGCCCGCTCGTCGACGGCGTCTCCCTCTGGAAGGTCGACCTGTCCTCGGGAGATGAGATTCCCTACGTCGTCTTCCCGGGGAACGTCGGCGACGATGACACGCTCGCTGAGGTTGTCGAGAAGATTCGAGGGACCGACCACCAATGATCGCACGGTTCTCAGAGCTCCTCGCCGAGCAGCGCCGGCGACGAAAGCCGCTCTGGTCGTTCACCTGTTACAACCTCGAGACAGCCACAGGGGTGCTCCTTGCCGCGGAGGAACGGGACGAAGGAGTCGTTCTCCTCGTGAGCCCAAACTCGTTCTCCGGCCCAAGCGGCCGACTACTCATGGCAGGACTTGTCTCAGCTGCAGAACGATCCGCGGTCAAGGCCTGCGTTCAGTTGGATCACGCCTCGGATCTCGCTCTGATTCAAGAGGCGTTCGAACTCGGTGCCGGAGCCGTGATGGCAGATGGATCGCGGTTTCCACTTCGGGACAACATCGCATTCGTCAACAGAGCTGCCGATCTCGCTGACCGGAGCGGCGCCGAGGTCGAGGCAGAGTTGGGGGGAATCGAAGGCGACGAGGATGTCGCCGCCGCGGTTCGGGCCGGGGGGCTGACCGATCCAGCGGAGGCGGCTCGATTCGTGGATGAATCGCGACCAGCGTGCCTTGCCGTCTCGATCGGGAATGTCCACGGCCGCTATCGAGAGCCGCCCGCGCTCGATTGGGAACGCCTCGAAGCGATTCGCGAGAAGGTCAAGGTACCTCTCTCGCTGCACGGAGCCTCCGGTCTGCCAGAGGCCGATCTGCGACGTGCAATCGAGGCCGGCATCACGAAGGTCAATGTCAACACGGAACTCCGCGAGGCGTACTTCGCCGTCACCGCGCGAGCGATCGGAGACCTCGAGGCGGGCGCCCGCCTCCTCGATTTGAACGCAGCCCAGGCGACCGAGGTTTCGAAGGTTGTGGGCGAGAAACTCGACATGCACCCAGGAGGTACAGAATGACCCCACTCCGCCGTCTCGATCACGTCGCGATCGCAGTCTCGAATACCGACGCGGCGCTCGAATACTTCACAGGTCGACTGGGCCTCCGGGCAGTGTCCTCCGAAGAGCGGTCCGTGCCGCCCGTCAAGCTGACGTATCTCGATACCGGGAACGCCTTTATTCAACTCGTCGAACCCCTCGATGACGACAATCCGATCGCTGCGTTCCTGGCGGAGAACGGTGAGGGGCTGCACCACATCTGCTTTGGCGTCGACGATGTCGCCGCCTCGGCGGCGAAACTCGCCGACCCGGATGCACCGGAGCCGACGGTCGGTGGTGGACGGGGCCGCGCGTCCGCGTTCGTCCCCGGCGAGCCTCACCATGGCGTTCGCGTCGAGTGCACGGAGTTCGACCTGGTCGACGACGTGGAGCAGACACCGGGCTGGCTCCTCCGCTGACGAGCCGTGTCCAGGACGGGACGAGCCGCAGCCAGGATGATCAGGCCATGTGCAGGAAGATTGCCGGCGCGCCGGTCGGGGCCGATTCGAGGCGATGCGTGGAAGACGCCTCGCCGGACTTCGCTTGCGTGCGTTGCCAATGCCTCGACGGCGCTCGAGCGACATGCGCCGTCGTGTGCTGCTGAATGAGCCGAAGTCTGTGGCCCCTGCGGCACAGTCCGCGTGACACGTGCGCGTCTTCCTCGACTAGCATCGACGTGGGAGGCGGGCTGCGGGGCCCCGATTACTGTCGGCCCGCAGCGTGAGCACGACACTCGGCTTCATGATCCGCCCGGAGGGCCACAGCCGGATCCGGTCTCTCGCTGGATCCGACTGAGCCTCGACTCGAGCGCACGCACCACCTTCACGACCGCTGGGTCGAACTGCGCGCCTGACTCGCGCTCGATCTCGATCGACGCCTCCCGCCACGTTCGTGCGGCCCGATACGGCCGGTCGCTCGTGATCGCGTCAAGCGCGTCGACGACCGAGAACACGCGCGCTCCCAGCGGGATCTCGCTTTTCGCCAAGCCGTCCGGATATCCGGCCCCGTCCCACCGCTCGTGATGCGACCGAACGATCTGCAGTCCTACCTCACCTCGAAACGCAGCGTCGGCGAGGATCTCCTGCCCGATCACCGTGTGTCTCTCGATCAGCATCCGCTCTTCGGGATCAAGTCGATCCGGTTTCAACAGAACCTCGTCCGGAATCGCCAACTTCCCGACGTCGTGGAGAAGGAACCCGCACTCGACGCTCGGATCGGCGAGGAGTTTCGGCTCGACGACGCTCACCAACTCAATCGCATATCGGCGCACACGTTGCGAGTGCGCCCGAGTCTCCGCGTCCTTTGACTCGAGCGCTTTCGCGAGCGCGCTAACCGTCAGGCTGCCAATCTCAACCGGGCCAAGCGAGATCGGCTCGAGCGCCGGAAGATCCCACGGCCATTGGGCAGGCTCCCGGTCGGAACGTGCCCCCGATCCGGAGACCGCGCGACGCCGTGATGTGCCTCGTCCCCAACGAGTTCTGGTATCAGACTGTTGACTCACCGTCGCAAATCCGTGGTTGCTGCGGCCGAACTACTTCGCCCACAGGAGCCGAAGACCTCCGTCAATTACACAAACTGGGCAGTTAGGCTGGCCCCAGGTCGATCACGAAAGGGAGTGACATGGGAGACATCGTCATCCGGCGTTTTGACAACCCTGACGAGCGGCGCCTCTTCGAGAAGGGCTTCTTTGAATTGGTAACCCTCGGGGGTGTCACGATCGGCCGGGCCGTCTATGAGCCGGGATGGAAGTGGACCGAGCACGTGCGACCGTCGGTAGGGACCCACAGCTGTGAGGTGGAGCACGTCGGTATGACCGTCGCAGGTCGCGTCGCGATTTCCATGGACAGCGGCGAATACGTCGAGGCAGGCCCGGGCGATCTATTCGCCGTTCCACCCGGACACGACAGCTGGGTGGTCGGCGAGGAGCCGTATGAGTCCCTCCACCTCCTCGGCAGCGAGGGCTACGCTCGATAACGCGACCCGGGCAGCCCCCTCGCGAGACCGTCGGCGTCTCCGATCCGAGAAGACTCGCTCTAGGGCGTA
>CAYTCZ010000048.1:10843-14352 GCA_964436315.1 uncultured Gaiellales bacterium
GGGGTACCCGCCGCCGGCTCCGCGGTCAGGGGTGGCTCAGGTGCCAGGCTTCCTTGCGAGCCCGGCATCGGTTTGCCTGTCGCGGTCTCGGGGCCACCGGCTGGCACCTTCTCGCGACGTCCGGGCATGAGCCTGCTAGGCAGCCCGCGCCGTGACCGCGAGGCGGTGTGAGTTACGAGGCCGACGTCGCGCATGACGAGCTGATGCCAGCGCAGGGTTCGGAGCATCAGTGCAATCGCGGCAAAGCCGAGAATGACATTGAAGATCAGGAGTACGGCCTGCATCCCCACGCTGAACGCGACGAGCGAGGAGGTCGACACCTTGCCAGCCAGTGCGAAGACGAGAAGCGCTTGCTCGGTGCCGGCGCCGCCAGGAGTCAGCGGGAGAGCGCTCGACACGCTCTGGACGACCTGCACCATGAACACGTGGTTCGGTGTCGGAGCAAGCCCGAAAGCCAGAAGGAAGAAGTAGACCGTCGCGAGCCGGAACACCCATGAAAGCGCCTGCCAGGAGACCACCTGCCTGAGATAGCGTCGGCCGTCGCGGAGGATCGCGGCACCCTGGAGGAGCCGTTCTTTAAAGGTCACCAGTTTGCGCCTCGCCGAGAGGGCGACGAAGAGCGCGACGACGAGGATTACGCCGAACGCCGCGGCCGTCAGCCACGGATGCCGTGCGGGCCAAGACCAATCCAGAGCCTTGAGATTCGGCAACAAGTTGATTCCGGGCAGAACACCCAGCTGAATTGCCCAGACGAGCAGAGCAGAAGCGACGATGATGTCGAACAGCGTTTCGACGAAGAGCGTTGAGGCAAGCGCCGGATAGGACGAGCCTTTGACCTTTCGCTTCGCCAGATAGAGCTTGACCAGATCACCACCCCTGGCTGGCGCGACCGCATTGACTCCCACACCCGCGACGTAGGCGCCGAAGATGCCTCGCGTCGGCACCTCGGACTCCGGATAGGCGGCGGCGATGATGTTGCGCCAGGCAATCGTCCGGGTGACCGTCTTCAACAGATGGAATATGAGCGCAATCCCCAGCGCACCCCACGAAACGGCGGCCAGATGGTCAAAAAAGACCTGGACAGCGTGAAGAAATGCGCCCATTTTTCCTGTGTCCTAAGGGTAGCTCAGTTCTCCCGATCCGATCAGGTAGTGGTAGTCGCAACTTCGGTCTGCTTTCGCGCCGGCGCTTGGAGCCTCACATAGCTATTCGGCCTGGACCGCCGGGCGCTTGAACGGGAGGACTGGAGCGCTCTCTAGCTCGGCGTGAGGCCCGCGGTGAAGGCCGCTAGTCGCGGAAGAAGCCGATCGATCGCATCCGCAGATCCCACAGCCGCATCGCCTCTGCATAGAAGCCGTCGGCGTCGACTCCGTAGCCGTCGAGTACCTGCTGATCCATGTCTTCGGCGAGTGCCTTCTCGAACAGGTCAGTCGAGAGCGACGCCATCTTTTCGATCATCTGATGGACGACCGCCTCCGCGCGGTCTCCATCCTGGTCGAGGCACCGTCTTGCGAACTGAACGCCGATCCCGATGTGCCGCGCCTCGTCACGGGCCACCAATCGCTGCCCCTGGGACAGACCCGGAAAGCTCCCAAACGTCCGAAACTGATCGCCCGCGAGGTTCTGCGCGGTGCGGGCGACTACGCCTTCCGCAATCAGGTGGTAGGCGAGAACCGCCGCGAGATAGTCCTCGTACGTGCCGCTCTCGCCGAGTCGGTTCACATAGCCCTCGAGTTCGTCGTACAGAGTCGCAGCGATCGGATCCATGTGAGAGTCCGCAAGAGCCTGCACGTCGCCGATGCCGCGCACCCCGAAGACCTCGTCGTAAACACGGAGAACCGATTGCAGATGCCGATGCTCATCGGCTATCTGAGTAGCGATCACGAGCTCCATCTCCCAGAACGGAGCGTGCTGCAGGAACGGCGCGAGCAGCGTCGCGACCTTGAACTCCGCGTGGAACCGATGGGCGAAAATCCAGATAAACCCCTCTTGCTGCGGTTCTTCTAAAGCGGCGAAGCTCTCTGTGTCGGTGGTCAGGTCGAGATCGAGCGGCGACCACTGGTTACGCTCCCAGTGCTCGTAGAGCGCCAGGAAGGGACGGCCGCGCTCGAGGTCATTTTCCTCGCTTGGGAGTTCGGCTACTGCCGCTTTGTCGCTCAATCTGCCTCCTTGTTTACGCCATGGAGCCGGGTCCGCTGCCCAGCGCCCCCAGCCAGTATTGCCAACGCACCGAACGTCATCCAACTTCCGCCGTGGCGTCAGTTCGCGCTGGCCTCGGCCTCTTCCCGCAGTCGAGCAAGAGAGTTCGCCCAACGCCTTTTGACGTCCCCGGTCGCCAGTGGGCTCGCGAGCCTTGCGAGCCCCTTGAAGCTGATGTCGTCTTCAACGCTGAGTCGTGTGCCGTTTTCAGTGGCCTCGAGGCGGTAGCAGATCCGCCGCCTGAAGGTCCTGCCCTCGTGATCCTCCTCGAGGAGCATCGGTGCCTCCGAGCGTGTTACCCGAGCCGTGACCTCTTCATCGATCCGTGTGTGAAACAGGTGGTCGTTGTGGGCATCAACCGCGGGGTAGTCGCTCGACCGCTCGCGAGTTTCCTTGTAGCCCTCGTACCAGAGCTCCGGCTGGCCGAGCAGGTACCAGACCGTCTGTGCCGGCTGCGAGATCTGAATGGGTGACGCGTCGGCGACGCCGAGACGATCGGCCGCCCCGAGCTGGGTTCGCCAACTCCAGCGAGTCAGCCAGCCGACGACGATGATTCCGACCGCGACCAATCCGGTCATAACCAGGAAGGCGCGCGCAAACCCGATGTCGCCGCCGACAGCGCCCGCGACCACGCCCATAATCGGCGGCAGCAGAAAGCCGCTGAACGCGCCCAGCCCGCCGACCCATCCGGCTGCTCCACCCACAGCTTCCGGCACGTAGTGGGGAACAAGCTTGAAGACGATCGCGTTCTGCAGTCCCATTCCCACGGCGATCGCGAGCATCGCGATGATCGACACTGCGAGCGTCTCCGAGAAGGCGATCACCACGGTCGCCGCGCCGATCAGGAGGAAGTTTCCCGTGAGCGCCCATCTGATCGAGATCCGGTCCGAAAGCATGCCGCCCGGCACACGGATGAGTGCGGTGAGCAGAACAAAGATCGCTGTCAAAGCGCCGCGAACACCTTTGGATGCCTCAAACATCTCGTCCCAGAACGTGGGGAAGTACACCGTGAACGCCAGGAAGCCACCGAATGAGATGAAGTAGAAGTAGACGAGCGGCCACGTTTCCACGGTCCTGGCCGCCTTCTTCAGGCCGGCCCATGCCGAGCCCGTCGGAATCAGGTCCTGGCCGAGCTCCTTGAGCTGCTCAGGACTCGCATCGATGCCATGGCTCTTGAGCTGGAACGACGGTGCGTCGGTGATGTAGACGAGGTAGATGAGGGTGATCACGGCCAGGATCGCCCACCAGATTCCGTATGCGACCTCAATCGTTATCGCCGCGATCACGATCGGCAGAAGCAGCGACGAGAT
>CAYTCZ010000048.1:14452-28146 GCA_964436315.1 uncultured Gaiellales bacterium
TCCCTGTCGACCCAGGCGCCAAAGGGAATGCGAATCACAGATCCGGTGAAGAGTGGAATTCCGGCCAGCAGGCCCGCCTCGGCGGCGCTGAGCTCCAGCTTGTCCTTGAATTCGGGCACCAGCGGACCGAATACCGCGACGCCGGCGAAGCCGCCGAAGAACGCGAGCGTGGCCAGCCACATGCCGCGCTCGCGATTGCCTCGAATCCGGCTCTTCAGGGACTCACTTTGCTCGGCCAACTGGTCCACCTCCCGCGGTGCTCGGAATCGGCGCCCGGCCTCGATTCGAGCCCGCTAGCGCGGAACGAGGCGCTCGGCTCCGATAGGGAATCGGCTTGCGAAACAGGTACGCAAAGGGGACGCTCCAGACATGGACGAGTCGTGTGAACGGCCACGCGGCGAAGAGGAGCCACGCAGACGTCGCGTGCAACTTGAAGACGATCGGAGCACTCGACATCAGGAGTGCGTCCGGACTGAACCGCCAGATGTCGCGGAACCAGGGAGCGATGACGTCGCGGTACTCGTACTTGCCGAGGATCAGGTTCTCGCCCATCGTCCCGGCCATGCCCGAGAGCATCACGACGAGCAGCAGTGGGTAGAGGAGGTAGTCGCTCCTGATCGTCGTCTCACGCACTCGGGGGTTCGCAAGGCGGCGGTAGAGGAGGATGCCAAGGCCGATGATCGCAGCCCATCCCGTGACAAGCCCACCGACGATTGCAATCCAGTGATAGGCGTCGGAGCCGATGCCGATCCAGTCCGTAACGCTCTTCGGAACGAGGATCCCGACGATGTGCCCGGCGATCAGGCCGAGCATTCCAAGGTGGAACAGCCAGCTCCCCCACTTGAGCAGGCGATCCTCGAGGAGTTGGGTCGACCGCGCCGTCCACCCGAGCTGATCGCGCCGATATCTCCAAATGTGGCCGGCGACGAAGATCGCGATGCAGATGTACGGAAGCGCGACCCAGAGGAACAGATCAGCGCGGCCGCTCATCGGGCTCCCTCAGACGTGAACGCGGGCTCCGGCTCCGGCTGTCCGAAGGGCTCGAGCCCGACGAGCTCGGTCGGCGGCCCCTCCTGTGCGAGCTGCTGAATCGCCTCCATTTGGTCTCGGCGGAGGCGTGGGAGCACGGTGCACACCGCGTCGAGCAGGTGGACGTAGGGGCTCTTCTTGTCGCTCAGGTGGGAACGCAGAAGCTCGATCGGCTCTCGCAGCTCCGCGAGCAGCGTCTCTCCGTCCTCCCCCGCGACCGCCGCGTACTCGAGGCAGACAGGGAGGTAGTCGGGTAATTCGTCTGCGGGTGGAGTCAATCCGGCGTCGGCATACCGACGCTTCAGGCGAAGCAGCTCGAGGCCGCGCTGTCGCCGATCGCCGTGCGTGTGGTACGTCAGGTACAGGGAGGCGCGTCGATCGAAGTCGAAGGTCGAGACGTAGGCATCCTGGAGCACGACGCAGGAGTTCGACTCCCAGTACTCGAGGAACCGTTCCGCCGATCGCCGTGCCGAACGATCGTCGATCTCCTGAGCCGCCTCCGCAAGCTCGCAACCTGCGCTCGCCGTCTCCTCGTCGGGATACTGGAGCAAGACCGAAGCGAACTGGAAGGGCTTCATCGCTCCTGCTCTCTCTCGAGCATTCCGACGAGATTGATTGAGTCGCTCTCGTCGAGCGCGACCGTTGCGCGATCGTCAGGGCTGCAACCGCCAGGGCCTCCGGGGAAGTCGAGGCCGCAACCGCCCTGGATGTCCATCAGCTTGCCCGCCACCTCTGCATGAGCAAGTGGGATCACGTATCGCTCTCCATATTTGGCAATCGCGAGAAGGCGATACATGTCCTCGATCTCGCGACCCGGCATGTCGACCTCGGCAGCCACGGACTCGTCGGCCTCTGCACCGAGATTGAGCTCGCGCATGTACGCGCGCATCGCCGCCAGGCGCTTGAGCGCCGTGCGAACCGGCTGCGGATCCCCGGCGGTCAGCATGTTGGCCAGGTACTCGACCGGAATTCGGAGGTCTTCGATCGCTGGGAAGACATCATCTGGATCCGCCTTGGAACCGTTCCCCTCGATCAGGCTCATGACCGGTGAGAGCGGCGGCACGTACCAGACCATCGGCAGCGTTCGGTACTCCGGGTGGAGCGGCAGGGCGACCCGGTGTTTCATTGCGAGCGCATAGACGGGAGACCGACGAGCAGCCTCGAGCCAGTCGTCCGGGATCCCCTGCCGCGCCGCTTCCGAGCGCACGTCGGGATCCTCCGGGTCGAGAAAGAGCCCGAGCTGTGACTCGAGCAGATCCTTCTCGTCAGGAGTCGAGGCGGCTTCCTCGACCCGATCGGCGTCATACAGGACGAGCCCGAGGTAGCGAATGCGTCCGACGCACGTCTCAGAGCAGATCGTCGGCTGACCCATCTCGATCCGCGGGTAGCACATCGTGCACTTCTCGGCCTTGCCCGTCTGCCAATTGAAGTAGACCTTCTTGTAGGGGCAGCCGCTGACGCACATCCGCCAGCTTCGACATTGCTCTTGATCGACGAGCACGATGCCGTCCTCGTCCCGCTTGTACATGGCTCCCGATGGACACGACGCGACGCACGCCGGGTTCAGGCAGTGCTCGCAGATCCGAGGGAGATAGAACATGAACGCCCGCTCGTACTCCATTCGAACGGCCTCTTCCGCTTCGGCTTGGATGTTCGGATCGTCGGTCGCAATCTCCGGGGCTCCCGCAAGATCGTCTTCCCAGTTCGGGCCCCACCTGAGCTCGAGCGGTTGGCCCGTCACCTGCGACTCCGGGCGGGCAACCGGTTGGTGCTTCGAGGACCGAGCGGTGGTCAGGGTTTCGTAGTCGTACGTCCACGGCTCGTAGTAGTCGTCGAGCGTCGGCAAATCGGAGTTGAAGAAGAGGTTCGCGAGCTTGCGGAGCTTCCCGCCCGCCTTCAGGCGGAGCTTGCCGCGCCGGTCGAGCTCCCAGCCGCCGCGCCACCGCTCCTGGTCTTCCCAGCGCTTCGGGTAGCCGATCCCCGGTTTCGTCTCGACGTCGTTGAACCAGACGTACTCGGTCCCGCGCCGGTTCGTCCAGACGTTCTTACAGGTGACGCTGCAGGTGTGACACCCGATGCACTTATCGAGGTTCATCACCATGGCTACTTGGGCCTTTACGCGCATCGCCTAGCTAGTACTCCGCCTCGCGCTCGAGCTTCCGAATCACGACCAACTCGTCGCGCTGGTGTCCAGTCGGCCCGTAGTAGTTGAAGCCATAGGAAAGCTGCGCGTAGCCGCCAATCAGATGGGTCGGCTTCAGGTTGATTCGCGTCACCGAGTTATCGGTGCCCCCACGCTTTCCGGTGATCTCGGAACGCGGCACGTTTATGTGCCGATCCTGCGAGTGGTACATGAGCGAGATCCCCTCCGGGACGCGGTGCGTCACCACCGCGCGAGACGCGATCACACCGTTGCGGTTGAAGACCTCGATCCAGTCGTTGTCGGAGACGCCGACCTTCGCTGCGTCTTCCTGACTCATCCAGACGACCGGGCCGCCCCGGAACAGGGTCAGCATCGTGAGGTTGTCCTGAAACTCCGAGTGAATCGACCACTTGGAGTGAGGACTGAGGAAGCGAAGTTGAACCTCGGCTCGCCCTGGCTCCCCCGTTCGCTGATCGCCGACCCGGCTCAGGACATCGATCGGCGGGCGGTACACGGGGAGCCCTTCTCCATACTCGAGGATCCACTCGTGGTCGATGTAGAAGTGCTGCCGTCCGGTCAGCGTTCGCCAGGGCAGTGAGCGCTCCACGTTGATGGTGAAGGGCGAGTAGCGGCGTTCACGGGACTCCATTCCCGACCATTCGGGAGACGCCAGCACCTTTCGCGGCTGCACGCTGATGTCACCGAACGTATGACGGACGTCTGCGTGCTCCTCTGCGAGATCGGCCAGCGGCATGCCGGCCCGCTTCTCGAGGTTCTTGAATCCCTCGACCGCAAGCCGACCGTTGGTTACGGCTGAGAGACTGAGGAGCGCCTCCGCCATCTTGACGTCATCGTCGAGACTCGGCCTGCCGTCGGCGACCCCACCACGAACGACACCGTTCCGACGCGCGAGATCCTCGACCTCGGGCGTCGGATCGAAGGGGATTCCCTTCGCCGCCGTCCCGAGCTTCTCGACGAGTGGGCCGAGTGCATTCCACTTCTCGTAGACCGAGGTGTAATCACGCTCGATCACCATCAAGCCGGGCATTGTCTTGCCCGGGACGGGCTCGCACTCGCCGGCTTTCCAGTCGACGACTTGCCCGAACGGCTGAGCGAGTTCTGCCGGCGTATCGTGGAGGAGCGGCACGGCCGTGACGTCCTTCCGCACGCCGAGGTGACGCTCCGCGAGCGCCGAAAACTTCTCGGCGATTCGCTTGAAGATGGCGTAGTCGGTCTTCGTCTCCCAGGGTGGTGGAACGGCGACGTTGAAGGAGTGCACGAACGGATGCAGATCCGTGCTCGAGATGTCGTGCTTCTCGTACCAGGTCGCTGCCGGGAGAACGATGTCGGAATAGAGCGCCGACCCGTTCATGCGGAAGTCGATGGTGGTGAATAAGTCGAGCTTCCCGGTCGGGGCTTCGTCGTGCCAAACGAGCTGGTCGGGCCGGTGATCGGGGGTCGGTTCGACATTCCGGATGTTGGCGTCCTCGACTCCGAAGACGTGCTTGAAGAAGTACTCCTGCCCCTTGATCGACGATCCGACGAGGTTCGCCCGCCAGAGAGTCAGAACCCGGGGAAAGTTCTCGGGCGCATCGGGATCCTCGGCGGCGAACCGAAGTCGCTCGGCCTTGAGCTCGCGGACGATGTATTCGGGAACCTCAATCCCCTCCGCCTCGGCGGCCGCGGTGATCTCGAGTGGGTTCCGGTTGAACGTCGGATAGGAGGGCATCCAGCCGAGGCGGGCTGAAAGTGCCACGCAATCCGCAATGTGCTTCCCGTCGAGGGACCCTCTCCGGAGGCTCGAGCTGAATTCCTCGGCTCGCGAGATCTGGTACCGGAACTGGTCGCTCGCCAGATACCAGAACGGCGTCGTTGCCTGTTGCCTCGGAGGTCGCGCCCAGTCGAGCGCGAAGGCCACCGTCAGGAAGCCGGTGATCGGTCGGCACTTCTCCTGGCCCACGTAATGTGCCCAGCCGCCGCCGTTGACTCCCTGGCAGCCGCACAGCACGACCAGCGAAAGCATGGCGCGGTAGATCTGGTCCGAGTGGTACCAGTGATTCGTTCCCGCGCCCATCATGATCATCGAGCGGCCCTCCGAGCGCTCCGCATTCCGGGCGAACTCGCGCGCGACGCGGAGCACGAGGTTCGCGTCGACACCCGTATGCGCGGCCTGCCACCCGGGCGTGTACGGCTCGTCGTCCTCGTAGCTCTGCGGCCAGGATCCGGGGAGCCCGTCGCGATGGACACCGTAATTCGCGAGCATCAGATCGAAGACCGTCGTGACGGGCGCGCCACCGATTCGCTTGACGGGCACTCCCCGGCGAACGGTCGTCCCGTGCTCGCCCTCGCCGACATCGAACCGCGGCAACTCGACTTCGGCGAGTTCGCCGTGGCGACCGAGGAGTGAGAGCGCAGGCTGGACGTCGCCGAGTTCGAGGTTCCACTTCCCAACGCCTTGGTCTCCCCAGCGAAATCCCATCGAGCCGTTCGGAACGACGGGCTCACCGGTCCGCTCGTCGATGAGCACCGTCTTCCACTCGTCGTTCTCACTACCGTCGCCAAGATCGGAGGCACGAAGAAACCTGTCTGCAACCAACACGCCGTCACGCTCGTCGAGCCTGACGAGGAATGGCAGATCGGAGTTGCGCTTCACGTACGACTCGAAGTACGGGACCTGCCGCTCGACGTAGAACTCCTTCAAGATCACGTGACCCATGGCCATGGCGAGCGCTGCGTCGGTGCCTGGTTGCGCGGCCAGCCAGTGGTCGGCGAACTTCGTATGACCTGCATAGTCGGGCGAAACGACCACGACCTTCTGCCCTCGATATCGTGACTCCGAGAGGAAGTGGGCGTCTGGCGTCCGGGTCTGAGGAATGTTCGAGCCCCAGAGGATGACGTAGCTCGAGTTCCACCAGTCGGCGGACTCGGGGACGTCTGTCTGATCTCCCCAGATCATCGGTGAGGCCGGTGGCAAATCCGCGTACCAGTCGTAGAACGACAGGCAGATGCCGCCGATCAGCGACAGGAAGCGTGTGCCGGCCGCGTACGAGACTGTGGACATGGCTGGGATTGGCGAAAATCCTGCGATCCGATCGGGGCCGTACTGCTTGACCGTATGGACGTGCGCGGCAGCGATGAGGTCGGCGACCTCGTCCCACGAGGCTCGCACGAACCCACCCTTCCCGCGCTGCGATTTGTACGCTCGGGCCTTCTCCGGATCTTCAACGATCGACGTCCAGGCGTCGACGGGATCACCGGTCCGTCGCAGTGCCTCCCGATACGGCTCGAGCAGGGCGCCCCGTACGTAGGGATAGCGAACCCGAAGTGGCGAGTAGAGGTACCAACTGAACGAGGCGCCCCGTGGACAACCGCGGGGCTCGTACTCTGGAACATCCGGCCCGTTCGACGGATAGTCGGTCTGCTGCGTCTCCCAGGCGACGATCCCGTCCTTGACGTGCACCTTCCACGAGCACGATCCCGTGCAGTTCACTCCGTGCGTCGTCCGAACGACACGGTCGTGTCGCCAGCGGTCGCGATACGTGTGCTCCCAGTCCCGCGATTCACGAACGAGCGGGTTCCAGCTGTTCCCGTCGGAGCCATTGCCGGTGAAGAAGCGCGAGCGAAGGGCAGCGTTCTTCATCTGGCCGGCGACCTCCCGATTCGAGCTACGGGGCTTGAGCCACTCCGCTCGAAGCGCGGAGGACCGCTTCCACGCTAGAGACGGTTTCAGGCGGGTGTCATCGGCCGATACACGGGAAGCCTCGACGGAAAACTACGGATAACCGTCAGGGGGAAACCCCCGATATCCGCCGGGCGCAGCTCCCCTAGACTCGAGCGCCGTGGGCGCACGGCTTCCAGGTGGAGGGAGCCCCCGAGCCGCCAGGTCGCGGCAGCGGAGTGACCGGTGACCCTCGACTTCGGCACTGCCCAGATTGCCGCGCTCGCGGTCTTCGGCGCGATCGCCGTCTTCTTCGTGATCACGTTCACGATCATCGCGGTAGCGAGTCGTTCCTCAATCGCAACGGAGCGGGTTCAATCGGTCGGCTACGCGATTCGCAAGCCCTGGTTCCTATTCCTCGTGACGCTCATGGTGCTCACGCTCGCAGGGCTTTCGTTCTTTCTCCCCTACGCGAGCGGCGGCGAGCCGGCCGCGAACGTTCGTGTGATCGGGGGGCAGTTCTTCTGGTCCATGTCCCAGGAGGAGTTCCGAGCCGGTGACGTCGTCCTGTTCGAAGTCAGCTCGGCCGACGTGAATCACGGCTTCGGGCTCTACGACCCTGATGGCCAGCTGATCGGCTCGGTGCAAGCGATGCCCGGCTACGTGAACGATCTCCGCGTGACGCTCGACAAAGCCGGCAGCTACACGGTCGCATGCCTCGAGTTCTGCGGCGTCGACCACCACGTAATGATCCGCGAGTTCGAGGTGGTCGGATAGTGGAGGCCGGCGCGCTCTCCGTCAGCGCAGCGTCTAGCGCGACTGAGCGCGATACCTCAACTGCGATCGGCCGTGGCGTCGGAGGCCTCTTCGTCGGGACTGGGCTTTTGCTCTTCGCAGTGATGGGAATCCTCGGCCTGCTCATGCGCCTGACGCAGGCGGAGGTACTCGACATCTCACCGTCGGGCTTCTACGAGCTCTTGACGCTCCACGGAGCCGGGATGCTCACGGGCGCGTTGCTCGCGACGATGGGCGGCATGTGGTACGCCCTCCGAGGGGAACTCGTGCTCTCGGTCCGTCGGGCCATCTATTCCTACGCGGCGATCAACCTGGGGGCAGTCTTCGTGCTCATTGCGGTACAGCCCGGCGGATTCGCGACCGGCTGGACGTTTCTGTGGCCCCTTCCCTTCTTCAGCGTCGGGGAGTGGGGCACGTGGGCGACGACCGTCTTCCTGATCGGGATTCTGCTCGTCGGGGTCGGCTTCTTCATCTTCTGCCTCGATGTCCTCGGCAGAGTGACTGCCCGCTACGGCGGGCTCGGAAACGCGCTCGGCTTCGCGGTCTTCCGCGGCAAACCTGAGGAAGCGCCGCCACCCCAGCTCATCGGTGCGACCGTGATCGCCGTCGTCGGCTCGCTCGCCACCGCGGCCGCCGTGGTGATTCTCGCCGCGCTGTTCGGCAGGCTGTTTGACACAGACCTCCAGCTGGACGCGCTGTGGGCGAAGAACCTCACGTTCTTCTTCGGTCACTCGTACGCGAACCTGATCATCTACCTCGCGGTCGGAGGCGTCTACGTCCTTCTGCCCCGCTACGCGGGGCGCCCGTGGAAGACGACGAAGCCGTTCGTGATCGCCTGGCTGGGCACGCTCATGTTCGTCGTCGGCGCCTACTTCCACCACCTCTATATGGACTTCGTACAGCCCGACGCGTTCCACGCCATCGGGTTCGTCTCCTCGTCGGCAGCCGCGCTCCCGGTGCTCGTCGTCACCGTCTTCACCGGAATGATGTTGGTCTGGGGATCGCAGTACCGCTGGACGCTCGCGTCGAGCCTGATCTACCTCGGCTTCGCGGGTTGGGTGATCGGCGGAGCGGGCGCAGTTCTCGACTCGCTCATCCCGCTGAACTTCAAGCTCCACAACACGCTCTGGGTGCCGGCGCACTTTCATACCTACCTGATGCTCGCCGTGATGCTGTGGGCGATGGCGGCGGCCGCGTACTTCCTTGAACGGACCGCCGGCCGTCCGGCAAGTCGCTGGCTTCGGATCTCAGCGCCGGGGCTCATGCTGCTCGGGGGCTACGGGCTCGTGGCGGTCTGGTACGTGTCAGGAGCGCTCGGCGTGCCGCGTCGATATGCCGTCCAACCCTTCGGCAGCGATGACTACAGCGTCTACGGAAGCATCTTCGTCTTCATCTTTGCGGCCGGCTTTCTCCTGCTGCTCACAGCCTTCGGACAGCTCGGTATGGCTGCACTGAAACGGACTCGCACGGCTGATGCCGCCGCGGCTCCGGTCGGCAATCCGCATCCAGTCGATCCGGCTGTCGGCGTCGAAGTCACCGGGGAGAAGCCGGCAGGCGGCCTCTCGATCGTCACCCTCGCAGCGCTTGGCGTGGCCGGTCTGGCGGCACTCATCCCCTTCGTCGTCGAGGCCTCCGAGACAAACTTCCGCTGGCACCACCTCGCGCACGCCACCCTTTTTGCATCCGGCGCCGCCCTCGGCTTGGGAATCGCGAGCGTCGGCGGAGTCTGGAGCTGGATTCGCGCGCGAGTTCCCGGAGATCTCGCTCTCGCGGTCGTGATCGTCGCGCCCCTCGTCTCGCTCCTCGCGATGACGCCGCGCTTCTACGGAAACGTCGAGAACTCGACGATGGGCCACTTCGGCTATCACGTCGCGTTCTTCGTCTTACTCGGTTTTGCGACCGGTTTCGCCGCCTCACGCCTCGGTCGGGTGCCGGCGTGGGCAGTGTTGCTTCTCGCTTCCGGGATGGGTGTCCTCTACGCAGCAGGAGTGATTGGAACCTAGACATGGATGATCACGAAGAGACAGGAAAACGGGACCGAAGCGAATGGCGCCTCTTCGGGTGGGGCGCGGTCCTCGGTGTCGTGATCATCGCGCTCATGGTCGCGGCGTTCGCAATCGGCTACAACCGCGGCGAGGCCGATGCGATCAGGGATGCAAGGGTCTCTACCGAGACGCCTGCGACGGAAGAACCGGCGGAGGCCCCCGCCGAGGAATCACCGCCTCCGGAGGTCGAGGAAGCCGCGGTCCTGTTCCAGCAAGCATGCGGATCGTGTCACGCCCTCACCGCGGCCGGCACCACCGCACCCATCGGACCGGATCTGGACCTCCTCGCGCCGAGCACAGAACAGGTTCTGGCCGCGATCGAAAACGGTGGCTCCGGAACCGGCCAGATGCCTGCGAACCTCCTCCAGGGCGAGCAAGCCGAACGTGTCGCGGAGTTCGTCGCTCAGGCTGCCGCCGGATAAAGCGCGTCACGGCCGCAAAAAATCCTGGAGATCGGGGTCGTCGCGAGCCGGCCCGACGTTATAACTCATGCATGGATACGGGAGAGCGACGACTCGTCTCGGTGCTGTTCGCGGATGTCGCAGACTCGACCGCGATCAGCGAGGCACTCGGAGAGCGCTCGAAGTTCCTGATGGACGAGGTCGTCCGACTGATGAGCGATCGAGTCGAGGCGTTCGAGGGCACCGTGGCACAGCGACTCGGGGATGGCGTGTACGCGATCTTCGGGGCACCTGTCGCTCACGAGGACGACCCTGAACGCGCTGTACGCGCCGCGATCGGGATCCAGCATGGACTCCAGGAGTACGCGCGAGAGGTCGAAGAGGCCTTCGGCATCGGACTGGCGGCACGGATTGGGGTCAACACGGGTCCAGTGGTCCTCACCGCGACCGAAGACCCGGCAGGAATGTACAACGCCCTCGGCGATACCGCGAACGTCGCGTCCCGCCTCCAAGCTCTGGCCGAGGAGGGCGAAATCGTCGTCGGGGCCGATACGCGGATCCACGTCGAGGATTCCTTCGAGCTCGAGGGGCTTGGTGAGCAGCAGCTCAAGGGACGATCCGCCCCCGTTGATGCCTTTCGCGTGATCTGCGCGCTTGACGACGGCAAACCTCCACCCCGACTCCCGATCGTTGGCCGTGAGTTCGAGCTCGCAGTCCTCGATCGCACGCTCGAGCAGTTGGCCGAGGGCAGAGGCGCGATCGTGTCGGTGCTCGGAGAGCCCGGGATCGGCAAGACACGTCTTGTTGCCGAGGTTCAGAAGCGTCACTCGGATCGGATTCGATTCGCGGAGGGTCGAGCGGCCTCCTACGGACAGAACTTCCCGTACTGGCCGATTCGAGATCTGTTGCGCGAGTGGCTGGGAGTCGGCGCCTCCACCGCCGAGGCCCAGGTTCGGCTGGAGCTCAAGGCGAGGTTGACAAGCCTCTTCGGTGACCCGCAGGCGCTCGACGTGTACCCGTTCATCGCGACGTTGATGGGCCTCCATCTCGAGCCCGACGCCGCTGCGGTCTTCCGTGAGTTGAACCCCGAGAGCGCCCAGAGACGCTCGTTCGACTCCTTCCGCGAGCTGGCGGTCGTACTGGCGGACGAGCGGCCTCTGTGTCTCGTGTTTGAGGACCTCCACTGGGCAGACGACTCGACGCTCGAGCTGATCGGATCGCTTCTACAGGTGACCGAAGAGGCCGCCGTGGGGCTTTTCCTTCTTTATCGAAACGACCCAGACAGCCGCTCATGGGAGTTGGGGGAGCAAGCTCGCCGCCGCTACCCGCATCGGCACCAGGAGATCCAACTCGCAGCACTCCCGCCCGACGCGAGCCGAGTGATAGTCGAGAACGTCGCCGAAGCACCCGTGCCAAGCGCTGTTTCCGAGCGACTGACCGAGCGCGCCGGCGGAAATCCGTTCTTCCTCGAGGAAGCGCTTCGCGATCTCATCGAACGGGGCGCACTCGAGCGGAGGAACGGCGCCTGGGAGCTTACGGTCGACGAGGACGAGTTGACGATCCCGGCCGTCGTGCAGGGCACCCTCCAGGCGCGGCTCGATCGACTCGACGACAGGACAGCCGAGGTTCTCAGCATCGCTTCGGTCATCGGCAAGACCTTTGGGATGCCGCTCCTCCGCGAAGTTGCATCGGGCGAGAATCTGATCTCGGACCTGTCCGACCTTCAGCGGCTCGAGCTCATCGTGGAGACACGTCGCCGTCCGGAGCCCGAGTATCGCTTCCGTCACGGGCTCGTCCAAGAAGTTGCATACGGACGGCTGCTTGAACCGAAGCGCAGGGAACTCCATCTGCGCGTCGGTCAGGCACTCGAGCGGCTGCATGACTCACCTGACGAGGCCTATGGCTTACTCGCACGTCACTTCACCGAAGCCGACGAGCAGGAGAGAGCAGCTGACTACCTCCTCAAAGCGGGCGATCTGGCGCGCGGTCTATTCGCCGAGCATGAGGCACTCGCCCACTACCGGAGAGCTCGCGAGATGCTCGCCAAGATCGGAGACGACCGCCGGGCACGTGACACCCTCTTCAAGATGGCGCTCACGTACCACACGGCGTTCGACTTCGAGCGAGCCGAGGACGCCTACGACGAGGCGTTCAGTTGTCGAGTCTCGCCCTCCGCTCGTCGGGAGCGGACAGAGACTCTCGAGACGGTGATGTGCCAGCCGCGCGAGGTGATCCCTTTGACGGAGCTCACCGTCGAAGGCGTGCAACTCCTGCACCATCTCTTCCGGGGCCTCCTCACTGTGGATCGGGAACTCAACGTTCTCCCGGCCATGGCAGACAACTTCCGTGTCTCGGGCGATGGCCTGACGTACCTGTTTCGACTCCGCGAGGGGATGCGCTGGAGCGATGGCGTCCCGGTGACCGCGGACGACTTCGCCTACGGCTGGCAACGCGTCAAGGAGGAAGAGACGGTGGCCGCATTCCTCTTCGACGACATCGACGTGGCGCAGGCTTTGGACGATCGTACCCTCGAGTTACGTGTTCGCGAGCCCCGCAGCTACTTCCCTTACATTCTGGCTCTTCCGTATGCGATTCCGTGGCCGCGGCATCGTTGCGAAGAACTCGGAGACGCCTGGCGTGAACCGGAGCATCTCGTCGGAAACGGACCCTTCGTGCTCGCCGAGCACGAGCCGGACCGGATGGTGATGACCGCGAACCCGTACTGGGTCGGACCACACGGCAACGTCCGGCAGATCAACGTCACCGTCGGGTTATCCAACGCCGAGGTGAACGGGGCGTGGAGAAGAGGAGAATTCGACGTGGCCAGGGTGTACGACTCGACGCTCGCCGAGTGCAGCAACACGCTCGTCGAGGTCGTGCCCGAATTGGGATTCCACTTTGTCGGATTCCGGGCCGACGCAGTGCCGTTCTCGGACCCGCTCGTCCGCAAAGCATTCTCACATGCTGTGGACCGAGAGGCGCTCGAAGAGACCTACACGTTTGCAAGAATCGCGCACGGCGGCGCGATCCCCCCCGCCATGCCCGGCCATTCCCACCGCGTCGCTCCAGGCTACGATCCAGACCTCGCGTCGACTCTCCTCTCGGAAGCCGGCTATCCCGGTGGGAAGGGGCTCCCCGTCCTCGACGTGCTGCTGCCGCACTGGCTTGAGCCCCCTGAGTTGCTGGTCGATCAGTGGCGTCAGCTCGGAGCCGAAATACGTGTGTCTCGTGCAGGGCCGCAGGCCATCTGTAACGTCGGCGAGGCCCATGTCTGGGCGCAGGGTTGGATGGCCGACTATCCAGATCCCGATGGTCTTCTGCGCGGCCTGATGACGCACTTGCCTGTGTACACCGACGACGAGGTGCAGTCGCTCATGACTCGGGCCCGCTCACTCCGCAACCAAGCCGAGCGCATCAGGCTCTACCAGGAGATCGATCGGCTCTGGGTCTCGGAGCGAGCCGCCATCTTGCCGCTCGCCTACAGCCGTTCCATGATCGCCCGGCGACCCTGGATCGACGACATCTGGGCGAACCCGTTGACGGAGCCCCACTTCGACACCGTCACCGTCGGGGCCAGGCGCCCCTAGAACGAGTTCTCAGAGCCTATCCCGGTAGGTGCGGTG
>CAYTCZ010000049.1:0-2079 GCA_964436315.1 uncultured Gaiellales bacterium
CTGCGCGAAGAAGCGAGTTCTTCCTAGGCATGGCCTACAGGGCCGATAGCAAGCAGTCGGCGACTGCGGTTCTGACGGAGTGGTTCTCCACGCGGCTCGGCGGGATCGTGACCCCGCTCGCCGCCACGGTGCTCGCATTCCTCATCGGCGGGCTCGTCGTGGCGGCGACGGGCGAGAACCCGCTCACGGCCTACAAGGCCATCTTCGAGGGAACCGGCCTGAATTGGTTCTTCCCCTGGGTCCAGGGGGATGCCCGCGCAGACGCCGCAAGAGATCTGCAGCAGACGCTCCTGGTGATGACCCCGCTGATCCTCACCGCATGCGCCGTCGCGTTCGCATTCCGCGCGGGCATGTTCAACATCGGCGGCCAGGGACAGCTCTGGGTGGGCCTGATCGCGGCGATCTGGGTCGGGACGCATTTCTCGGGAACCCCGAGGCCCTTGCACATCCTGATGGCTCTCGGGGCCGCGCTGATCGCGGGCGGGATCTGGGGTGGGATTGCGGGCCTCTTCAAAGCGACGACGGGCGCCCACGAGGTCATCTCGACGATCATGCTCAACTGGATCGCGATCTTTGTCGGCAAGTACTTATTCGAGATCGGCGGTCCGCTTCAGGGGCCCCAAGAATCGATTCCCCGATCGGCCGAGGTGATCGAGTCGGCCCGGTTGTGGCAGATCTGGGGCGGGATCCAGGCTCTCCACGCCGGAATCTTCATCGCTCTCGTCGCCCTCGTCGTCTACCACTATCTCCTCAACAGGACGACAATCGGATACGAGGTTCGTGCGGTCGGGTTCAATCCCGAGGCCGCCCGCTACAGCGGGATCTCCGTCAACAAGAACTACTTCTACGCCCTCGGAATTTCAGGCGCGTTTGCTGGGCTCGCGGGCGGGGTGGACGTACTCGGCTGGCGCTACGACGTGGACGTCTCGAACTTCGACACGAACACCGTCGGCTTCACGGGTATCGCCGTCGCGCTGCTCGGCCGCAATAAGGCGGTCGGCATCCTCTTCGCGTCGCTCCTGTTCGCGGCCCTGCAGGTCGGCACGTCCTCGCGTCAACTCGACCCCGAGATCTTCGACCCTGAACTCGCGAGTGACCTCGCGATCATGATCCAGGCCATGGTGATCTTCTTCGTCGGGGCAGAGCTCGTCATCGTCTACTTGTTCCGCGCCGGCAAGCTCGTGGTTCCGAAGCGACTGAAGCGTCAAGCAGAAGCTGAGGCCGAACGATGAGCACGCCGGAAGCCAGAATCGAGTCGGTCGGCGTCTGGGTCCGAAAGGCGACCGAGCCACGAACGATCGGGATCGTCGGCGTCGCGCTGGGGATCCTCGCTCTCTGGCTCGCGCTTCCGCCATGGACGCTTCGTAACCCCGGCGCCCCGGTTGCAGTCGGCTTCCTCGGGCTCGCATGCGGCGTCGCAGTGCTCCCACGAGGTGAGCGAAAGCTCGGCGGATTCGCGGTCGGTCTCGGCCTCCTCGGAATCGTCGGCGCGATCTGGCTTCAGACCAAGGACGCCGATACCCTCAACTCGATCCTGACCGCGGGCGTCTTGGCCGCGATGCTCCGCTTCGCGACACCACTCGCGTTCGCGGCTATGGGCGGGATCTTCTCGGAGCGCTCTGGCGTCGTCAACATCGGACTCGAAGGCATGATGCTCATGGGGGCCTTCTTCGCCGTCTGGGGCTCCGTCGTCACCGGGAGCTGGCTCGTGGGGCTCCTCATCGGGATGGCGGCCGGGGGAGCGTTGGCTTTCCTCCATGCGCTCTTCTCGATCACCTTCCGGTCCGACCAGATCGTGAGCGGCTTCGCCGTGAACTTCCTCGCGCTCGGGTTGACCGGCTTCTTGTTCGGCTCCCTCTTCCCCGACGGTATTCGGGACGAGGTCTCACGCGTCCCCAACATCACGCTCAGCTTCCTCGAGGACATCCCCGTGATCGGCGACTTCCTCTTCGACATCTTCGGGAATCTCTATCTCCTGATCTGGATCATGTTTGCGACTGTCATCGTCTCGTACATCGTGCTCTTCAAGACGCCGGCCGGCCTTCGCATTCGTTCGGTCGGCGAGCATCCAAAGGCGGC
>CAYTCZ010000049.1:2179-11666 GCA_964436315.1 uncultured Gaiellales bacterium
CCCTACATCAAGCAGTAGAGGTACCGCGAACATCGCCCCGGGTGCATCGGGCGCGCGAAGTTTGCTCCGCGGATCGTTTCACTCTCACACGCATCAAAGCGGAACAACTGACGGAGATAAATACCGCACGGAGCCCTAGGCAGGCCCGGGGTCATCCATGAGTCGGAAGAGGCCGCCTTCGGGGCGGTCTCTTTTCTGTTGGCGGTTGCCGGGCTTTACCTAGACGCAGAGGTCACCAGGTTGGACAATGCACATAGCTCAGGGCTACTAGCTCGCCGGAAGGGTGGAGCCGAGTTGAATGACGCGCTAAGTGGTACGGCCGGGGCCTGATGTCCGTCTCTCGCTCCGCGGCACAACGAGCGCGGCGACTCGCTCGGAGACAGTGGCCGAGAGTTGCGCTATTCCTGATGGCCGTCGGCGGGGCGATCGTGATCCTCGGAGCGCTCGGGCTCCTCGGGGGTCTCTTCGGTGGCTGAAGCGATCGCTACACCCACCCGCGTTCTCTGGACGAGTCGAGTCGAAGGCGTGAGGCCGGGCGCGAGCTAGAAGATCGCCCCGTGAACGCTCACGATGTGAACGATCGTCAACGCGAAGGCAACTCCGATGATGGTGAGCTTGAGGTACCACTCACGAGTGCGCTCGGATGTGAGCGTCAATGCGAATGCGCCGTGGCTCGTGTCTCCAGATGGTCTCATAGGGCCGCTCCTATTTTTCCCGCAGTTAGCCCTTTACCTGTCGTCAGGCAAGACCAACGACCTGATCCCTCGAATGGGATGCGGCGATGCTCGGGTACCAATCCGGTGTCGACACGCTCTGTCTCTAAACTCCTGCACCTGACCGTTCTTGACCACCAACCGAATGGGGTCAGAGGATCCCATGGAAGTCGCTAGGGATGGCGCAGCCAGCCTCGAGAATGCGAACCGCGCGCGGCAGTTCGATCGTGACGAGATCCGAGGCTAGGCTCTTCCGCGTGAGAAACGCCAAGGCCGTCTTCTCGGTGTTCTTCAGCGGCGCGGCGCTCGGGGCGCTCGTGGTGGGCGCGCTCGGGGCTCGGTACCGCACGGATTTCGGAATCCAGGAGGTCGCGATCGCGGTCGGCGTCGCCTTCTGCCTCGGGGTCATCGGCCTATCGCTCGCTCGGCGCGCCCGTTTCGACTACCAACGCTCGGTAGGGCGAATCGGGGGAAGGGGCATCGCCGCGCTCGGTCGACTCGCCGGAACGGTGGCCATACTCGTTGCAACAACTGCGGGTCTCGCCTTCGGTGTGTTTGCCGTACTCACGTTTGTCCTCGACTGAGACCAGTCGCTCTCATACGGCGAGCCGTCTCGACTTCGGTGGAATCGCAACAAAAGGGCGCTAGAATCCTGGCCCGTGTTCGAGATCGGGAACAGCTTGCGGGATGCCCGACTTCGTCGAGGAATCGATCTTGCCGAGGCCGAGGCGAAAACGAAGATCCGGGTCAAGTACCTCGAGGCGCTGGAAGACGAAGAGTTCGATGTCTTACCCGCTGAGACCTATGTAAAGGGATTTCTTCGCACGTACGCGGACTACCTCGGACTCGAGGGCCGCTTGTACGTCGAGGAGTACAACTCCCGCTTCGCAGCAGGGGACGAGCCAATTGCTCGCGAGCCCGCCTCGAAACCCTCCCGGGTGCGTTCGTCCGAGTCGAACTTCGTCGTAGTGGCACTCGCCGGGATCATTGCGATCACGGTTCTCGTCGTCGTGGCGTGGCAGTTTGGCGCCAATGGCGATTCCCCGCAGGACGAGGTCGACGCACTGATTGCGAGCCAGCCTGCCGAGATCACGCCGTTCGATCCGCCGGAACCGACACCGACGCCGGCCGAGCCGACAGTTGAACCTGAGGCGGAGCCCAATTCAGTCGAACCCGCACCTGCGACTCAGCCTGCTGTCGCGAAGCTTGTCCTCACAGCACAGAGAGGGCCTGTTTGGGTGTCGGTTCGCGAACGATCACCGACTGGTGACTTGCTCTACGAGGGGACGCTCGAGCAAGGCCAGAAGCAGCGGTTCGAGTCCGAGCGCCTTTGGCTCCAAGTCGGAGCTGCGGCCAATCTGGATGTGAAGCTCAACGGCAAGAAGGTCAAGAACTTCCCGAAATCCGAGGCAGTCGTCGTCGTCACGCCAAAGCGCGTCCGCACGGTCTCAGAGAGCGAGTAGCGTGGCAACGCCACCCCGGGCTGTCATCGTCGTGACTGGCAGCGAGTTAGTGCGCGGGGGCAGGCGCGACTTGAACGGCCCCTATCTCGCGCGCGAGCTCACCGCCCTCGGACTGGAACCGGCCGAGGTCGTTATTGTCAGTGACCGGCCCGAAGAGCTCGAGCGGGCGGCGATCGACGCGCTGAAGGCGGATGTTGCTGTCTTCTCGGGCGGTCTCGGGCCGACGCACGATGACCGAACAGTCGAGTTCATGGCTCGTGCGGCCGGCCTCGGGCTCGAGGTCGATCCTGAACTCGAGGCCGAGATCGAATCCTTCTCTCGCGGCGTCGCGCGACGCTTGAATCGCACCTACCACGAGTTTTCGGCCGGGGTCACGAAGCAGGCGACGGTACCGGTGGGCGCGGTCTCGCTTGGTCTTGCCGGCACCGCCCCCGCTCTCCTGATGGAGCATGACGGCGGCGTTGCGATAGCTCTTCCCGGCCCACCAGGAGAACTTCGCCGCCTGTGGCCGGCGGCAGTCGAGCATCCCGCCTTCCGCCGGATAGCCGAGCGTGCGCGGCCACGGGAACATCGAGTGCTGCGCTTTTTCGGCCCGAGCGAGTCCGCAGTCGCGCAGGCCATTGAGGATGCCGGCGGCGACAGTGATCAGACCGAGACGACAGTGTGCGCTCGTGATCTCGAAATCCACGTGGACCTCTTCGTCGAACCGGGTGGGGGAGATCGAGCGAGCACGCTTGAACAGGCACTGATCAAGGCATTTCCGGAGCAGCTGTTCGCCCGGGACGAGCGCTCTATCGAGGAGATCGTCCTCGACCTCTGTCGAACGCAGAGGGTGAAACTCGCGACGGCGGAGTCCTGCACCGGCGGCCTCGTGGGCGCTCGGATCACTGACATCCCCGGCGCGAGTGACGTCTATGCCGGGGGCGTCGTCGCGTACTCGAACGAGCTCAAGGCATCTCTCTTGGGCGTCGACACCGCGCTCCTCGATACGCATGGCGCTGTCTCTCCCGAGGTCGCCGCTGCGATGGCTTCCGGGGCCCGGCGGCACCTTGGCGCAGATGTTTCCATCGCGGTGACGGGGGTCGCGGGGCCGGATGGGGGAACCGAAGACAAGCCGGTCGGTCTGGTGTATCTGCACGCCGAGTCTCCGAGCGTGAGCCTTGCCCGAGACTTTCAGCTCCCGGGTGATCGGGAGGCTGTTCGAGCCCGGTCGGCAGTCGCCGCCATGCATCTCGTTCGCAGAGTTCTGGCGCGATCCGACACACAATCGCGTGCCGCAGCAAGGTAGCGTCTCAACGGATGAGCGCATCCGACTTTTCGTGGGTTTCCCGCTGCCTGAAGAACCCCTGCGAACGCTGGTCGCCTGGCAGGCATCGGAGTTGGGCGATCTCGACGATGTGCGGCTCGTCCCCCGCGAGAATCTCCACATCACGCTCGCATTTCTCGGCCATCGCCCGCTGCAAGAGGTGGGCCCGATCACCGGAGTTCTCGAGGCAGCTTGCGATGGCCGGCCACCACCGACGTTCACGCCAAAGCGGTATCGCGAGACCCGTAGCGTCGGAATGGTCATCTTCGACGACGAAGCTGATCGCGGCATGATCATTGCCGGTCGTGTTGGCAAGGGCCTCGAGAAACTCGGTGTCTACAAGCGCGAACAACGGGTGTGGCTTGCTCATGCCACCGTCCTCCGTTTCAAGGGAGACCGTCCGAAGGCGCGGCCGCCGGTACCTGAACTCGGCGCCTTCAGTCCGTCCGGAGTCGCTCTTTATCATTCGGTGCTGCGGTCGAGCGGGGCGCAGTACGAGATTCTTCAGACGGTACGTTTAGGAGGTTAGCGGTGGACCGCGAGCAAGCACTCGAGGCCGCTCTGAGTCAGATCGAGCGGCAATATGGCAAAGGGTCGGTCATGAAGATGAGCGACCAGGCCCAGATCGCAACTCCCTCGATCTCCACCGGATCCCTGTCGCTCGACCTTGCTCTCGGCGTCGGCGGCCTGCCGCGCGGTCGGATCGTCGAGATCTTCGGGCCCGAGGCGTCCGGAAAAACGAGTCTTGTCTATCACGTGATTGCAGAAGCCCAGCGCAGAGGCGGAATCTGTGCGTTCGTCGACGCTGAGCATGCAATGGATCCGAACTACGCAAGACGGATCGGCGTCAACGTGGAAGATCTGCTCGTCTCGCAGCCTGACTTCGGCGAGCAGGCGCTCGAAATTACGGAGTTGCTGATCAGAAGCGGAGCCGTCGATGTGATCGCCGTCGATTCGGTGGCAGCGCTCGTTCCGAAAGCTGAAATCGAAGGAGAGATGGGCGACAGTCATGTCGGCGCACAAGCGCGCCTGATGAGCCAAGCCCTTCGCAAACTCGCCGGAACGCTCAATCGCACTGGCACGGTCGCGATCTTCACGAATCAGTTGCGCGAGAAGATCGGCGTGATGTTCGGCAATCCGGAGACGACCCCGGGAGGCCGAGCGCTCAAGTTCTATTCATCCGTTCGCCTCGACATCCGCCGGATCGAGACGCTCAAAGAAGGAGTCGAAGCGATTGGAAACCGCGTCCGGGTCAAGGTCGTCAAAAACAAGGTCGCACCCCCCTTCAAGCAAGCCGAGTTCGACATCATTTACGGCGAAGGTATTTCGTGGGAAGGAAGCGTCCTCGAGGTGGGGCTCGAGCGGAAAATCGTCCAGAAGTCCGGCTCGTACTTCAGCTACGGCGACGAACGGCTTGGTCAGGGTCGACAAAACGCGATCGCGTTCCTACGCGAGCATCCTGACGTCACGACGCACATCCTTCAGGGAGTCCAAGCGGAAGCCGGCCCGGAGGTTGTCATCTCATCCCGCCTCCTCCCGACGGCTGTCGAGGACATTTCAGCTGAGGAGTCCGAGAGCGAGGTCGCAGTCGAGAACGCGTGAGCCGGGCTGGCGCGACCGTCACAGGCCTACAGCGCGTCCGGCCAGGCAAAGTGGCCGTGTACGTCGACGGCCGCCGCTGGCGACTCCTGTCTGACGAGACCATTCTCGCGGTCGGGCTGAAAACGGGCGATCAGCTTGACCGTTCGAAAATCCGTCTTCTCCGCGATCATCTTCGTCGCGAGGAGGCTCTCACCGCCGCGACACGGGCTCTGGGGCACCGCGATCTGTCGCGGTCGGCGTTGTCCGATCGCTTAGCCAGTGCCGGCATCGCCCCTGTTTACCGACGCGCGGCCTTGTCAACACTCGAGCATGGAGGACTCGTCGACGATCATCGAACTGCCCGCATACACGCTCGGCGACTGGCCGAGCGCGGGTGGGGTGACGCGGCGATCGAGGAGCGATTGACGAGCGAGGGGATCGCCGAGGGTCCGGCACGCGAGGCACTTTCGCACCTCGAGCCCGAACACACGAGGATCGGGGAATTCGTGCCAGATTACGCCGACCGTCGGCGCTCCGCGGCGTATCTATCCCGAAGGGGATTTCAGTGGGAATCGATTGAGAGCGCCCTCGGGCTGGTAGACGAGGCTCCCTGAATCGGGCTACGATAAGAGAAACAACAAAGCAACAAGTCGCCTGCATTTGGAACGGCTTTCGCCGAATCGGAATAACGAACCGGACAAGAAGACGAAGATGAGAGCGAGCGAGACGTCACGGAGGATCTCCGCGGGAGGCTAGGACCCGCAGCGCCGGGCGGTCGCTCGACCGATTCAAGATACGCCGTTCCTACGGGCCTGACCACGTAGGAGCGCGCAGATGCAGATTGTCATCGGAATCGCCATCGGCCTGGTCGCCGGTGCGGTCGGTGCTCTTGTAGTAGCAGCGGTTTTGACGAAGGCAAGACGCGTTGAAGCCGATCGCGAGCGCGATCAACTGCTCGAAGATGCATGGCGCGAAGCGGACGCGCTCAAGCGCGAGGCACAAGTGGAGGCGCGGGAGGAGACCGTGAAGCTCCGGTCGGAGCTGGAGCGGGAGCTCTCCGATCGCCGCAATGCGGTTGCCAAAGTCGAAGAACGTGTTCGTTCGCTTGAAGAAGACGTTGATCGGAAGTTGACTGAGCTCACGCGAAGCGAGCAGTCGTTCGCAGACCGCGAAGCTCATGTGAAACAGCTTCAAGAGGAAACAAAAGAAGCGAAAGACCAACAGATTCGCGAGCTTGAGCGCGTGTCCGGGATGACGGTTAACGAGGCCAAGAAAGAGCTGCTCGATCGAACTGAAGAACAAGCCCGGCACGAGATGGCCCGAATGATTCGACAAGCCGAGGAAGAGGCTCAGACTGAGGCAAAGAGCCGCGCACGAAACCTCGTCGCGGAGGCCCTCCAGCGAGTCGCTGCGAGCCACGCGGCCGAAACGACGGTCTCACTCGTGGAGCTGCCAACCGATGAGATGAAAGGGCGCATTATCGGGCGCGAGGGTCGAAACATCCGTGCTCTCGAGAACCTCACGGGCGTCGACTTCATCATCGACGACACTCCTCAGGCCGTCGTCTTGTCCTCGTTTGACGGCGTGCGGAGAGAGACAGCGAAGCTCACCCTCACGAAACTCGTCGAGGACGGTCGAATTCATCCGTCCCGAATCGAGGAGATGTACTACCAGTCGAAATCCGAGGTTGAGGATCTCGTCCGGCAGGCCGGCGAGCAGGCGGTGTTCGAGGCGAACTGCGGAAAGTTCAACGAGGAGCTCGTCAAGATTCTGGGGCGGCTCCGGTACCGCACGAGCTACGGGCAGAACATCCTCAAACACTCGCTCGAGGTGACCCACCTCGCGGGAATCATGGCTTCGGAGCTTGGCGCCAGCGTCAAGACGGCAAAGCGAGCTGCGCTTCTTCACGACATCGGGAAGGCGATGACACATGAGATCGAGGGATCACACGCATTGATCTCGGCGCAACTTTCGAAGAAGTACGGCGAGTCTCAGCACGTCGTTCACGCGATCGAGGCACATCACTATGAAGTACAGCCGCAGACGGTCGAGGCCATCCTCGTCATTGCGGCGGATGCGATATCGGCGTCACGACCCGGGGCTCGCGGCGAGAGTCTGGAGAACTACATCAAGCGTCTCGAGTCGCTCGAGAAAATCGCGTCGGAGAAACCCGGCGTGGATCGTGTCTACGCGTTGCAGGCTGGTCGGGAGGTGCGCGTGATGGTGAAGCCGGCCGAGATCGATGACGACGAGGCCGTTCTCCTCTCACAGGACATTGCGCGAGAGATCGAAGAGTCACTCGAATACCCGGGCCAGATTCGGGTGACTGTTATACGCGAGTCCCGCGCTACCGAAGTCGCCAAGTAATCTCGAATCACCAGGCGGGCGCGCTCGCGGCCAGCGGAGCCGGCCTCCGCGACGCCCTGACGACCCTCGCTTCAGGATCCTGCAGCCTCGGCACTCGGCCGTACCTAGTTGTACTGTTCTCGCGCCTCGGCTTTGCCTCCTTCGCGAGCGCCGTCCCAGTGAACCGAGACTGCGTGAGCGGCTCGTCGGCGCGCCGGCTCTCGCCCGGCGGAGCCGGGCTTCGCCGTGCCTCTTGCGACGTTGATGGGAGGACGTGGCGAACGGTCCAGACTCGACACGGGTTCGACACGCCTTGGGTCGAACCGGTCGCAGATCACGAGGTATCGTCGAACCCGGGTGGCGGGTGGAACCACCTCCACACCCGGGTGGGGAGGTGGTTCGATCATCACTGCGTCTAGCTGGCTTGCCAGGCCGGAAGGTCTCTCGATCGACAAAATCGCGACGCCCTCGTGGCTCAGAAGAGACTTTCGCTTCTGCGACGGCCCGAGGCGGCAAAACGCTGGGTCCGAGTGGCCGGCTTTCGCTGCCGACTGTCAGTCCCCTACGCTGTCGAGTCGCGGTGTTTTTGGACGTACGCAGGATCGGCCATGGATGCGTCTTCACCTTTGGGACTCATACAATTTCAACGCTGTGAAGCGGTACCACGTCACAACGTTCGGATGCCAGATGAATGCGCACGACTCCGAACGCATCAAGGGCATGCTCGAGTCCATTGGCCTGGGGGAGACGACCTCGCAGGAGGACGCGGACGTGATCGTCTTCAACACGTGCACCATCCGCGAGAAGCCGGATCAGCGCTTCGCCGCACACCTTGCGCAGGCTGCGGCTCTGAAACGGTTGGATCCCGACAAGATCATCGCCGTGGGCGGCTGCTACGCGGAAGCTCAGCGTGAGCGCCTGTTCTCGCTCTACCCCTATGTCGACGTGGCTTTTGGCCCCGGGTCTATTCCTCATCTCGCGGAATGGATCGGGGCCGGGGGGGAGGCACCGCGGGGACGCTTCGCCGAGTGGAACCACTTCGCGGGAGACCTGCCAACGAGACGAGAACGACGCGCGCAGGCCTGGGTGCAGGTGTCGATGGGGTGTAACTCGAAGTGCGCCTATTGCATCGTGCCGGCTGTCCGTGGACGGGAGCAAAGCCGGCGTCCCGGCGACATCGTCGCGGAGGTCTCAGGACTCGCAGCCGATGGCGTGCGCGAAGTCACGCTACTCGGGCAGAACGTCAATTCTTGGGGAAGGGACCTTCTTCCAGGTATCCAGACGCACTTCGGAGAGCTCCTGCGAGCAGTCGACGCCGTTCAAGGAATTGAGCGCATTCGTTTCACGAGCCCTCATCCAAAGGACTTTCGGGCGCCCGTAATCGAGGCGATGTCGGAGTGCGACTCGGTCTGCGAGCACATCCATCTGCCCGTGCAATCGGGGTCTTCCAAGGTTCTCAAGCGGATGCGCCGCACCTACGATCGAGCGCGGTATTTGCGACTCGTCGCTGATCTCCGAGCTGCGATTCCGGATCTTTCCCTTACCACCGACCTGATCGTCGGTTTCCCGGGAGAGACCCAACAAGATTTCGAGGAGACACTCGCTCTCGTCGAGGAGGTCAGATTCGACGGCGCCTTTACGTTCGTTTTCAGCCCGCGCCGAGGCACGGAGGCTGCTTCGATGCCGGATCAGATCGGCGAGGACATCAAGCGCGAACGCATCGAACGTCTGATCAACCTCGTGCAGCGAGTCGCTCTCGACCGGAACCGTCAACGCATCGGCCTGATCGAGGGAGTGCTCGTTGAAGGCTCGAGTCGAAACGGCTCCGAGCTCATGCGAGGACGCACCCGGAGAAACACGACCGTCAACTTCGCCGGAGCGGTCGAAGTCGGGCAGCTCGTTGACGTCCTTGTCGAGAGCGCCACGTCGACGACTCTCAAGGGATCACTCGCTTCGACGGTCGCCGCCTAGCGACCGGAGCGTGGGCGGGCAGAATCGGTTCACGTCTTGGCCAATGCGTCACGAAGTCAGCACGGTCCGCGAACCACGCACGATGTTTTGAGAACTACCCTGAAAGC
>CAYTCZ010000049.1:11766-27453 GCA_964436315.1 uncultured Gaiellales bacterium
GAGGTGCCCGCCGCCGGTGGGCTGGTCGTAGCCATCTTCGGTCCTACCGCGAGTGGCAAGTCCTCGGTCGCATCTGCGCTGGCAAAGAGGATTGAGGCGGACGTCATCTCGGCGGACTCGATGCAGGTCTATCGCGGTCTGCCGATTCTCACCAACCAGCCGCAATCTCCGACGAAGCTTGTCGGGGTCTGGCCGCTCGACCACGAAGCCTCGGTCGGCGGCTACCAAGAACTCGCGCATTACGAGATCGATGTGACGCTAGAGCGGGGAGCGACGCCGATCGTCGCCGGCGGTACCGGGCTGTACTTCCGGGCCGCGTTGGCCGATCTCGAGGTCCCGCCGGCAGTCCCTCCAGCCGCGCGTGCTCATTGGGAAAACGAGTACGACCGGCTCGGTGCGGACCGTGCCCATGCGCTTCTCGCCGAGCGAGATCCGGAAGCCGCCGAAGCCATTCATATGAACGACCGACGTAGAGTTGTCCGAGCACTCGAGCTTGCGGAGATCGGGCGGTCGCTTCGCCCGGCGAACAGCCGACTCTGGACGACCGGCACCCGTCATCCGACGGTCATCTTCGGCCTAGAGGTGGACCGCGAAGAGCTGTCAGAGCGCATTCTTGAGAGAACGATCAACATGTTTGAGCAGGGGGTAGAGGAGGAGGTTGCCCGGGCCTTTCGAGGTTCGATCTCCTCCACGGCTCGCTACATCATCGGCCTCGATGAAGTTCGCAATCTGCCTCGTGAAGATGCAGTGGACGCGATTGTGAAGAGAACGCGATCGCTGGCCGCCTACCAGCGAAAGTGGATGCGACGAGTTCCCAATCTGATTTCCGTCGCAGCTTCCGGAGCCCCCGAAGCCGTTGCAGCCGAGATCCACGCGATCCTCATCGAAGCATCACAGGAGCGGCCAGCCGACAGACTCATTCCGCGACCGAGTGAGAGCGTGGACAGCCGGGGCTGAGGAGGTTCCGCCACGTGCGAGTCGGAGGCTAGCCCCAGCTGGGAGGAGATAAGGGGCAAGGATTCCGGCCTTGCCGGACTCCTCACGCCCGTGACGTTACCGATTGCCTCGGACGGCACACTAGATGATTGATCGAAATAAGAGCCTATCCCGGCAGGTGCGGTGTCGTCGGGGACGGATGAGACCAAGCAGCTTGGCGGGATCGACCGAAGCGCATATCGACAGAGATATGTGCGAGGGCGATCGCGGCGAGATGCGCCGCGTCTCAGCCGCCAGCCGGGGGTGCTGCACCTACCGGGATAGGCTCTTAAGTCGGGCGCGTCGACGCCGCCACAGAGCGAGCGGCCCGCGTGTCGGGACACCACTTGCGGGCCGCTCTGGACGCGCGCGAAAGGAGGGCGCTGCGGCACACCCTCTCCCGAGGCGCGCGTCGAAGCTCCCTTCGGCCTCACGCGAGGCAATCCTGCAAAGGAGCCGCGGGCTCGATTCACCCGATCGCCTCGGACGGATGCGCCGCAGATACGATGCTGCCCAAGCATGGCCGCAAGCGACGAAAACGAAGACCTCAGTCCCGAAACCCTCGAGCTGCTCGGCGATCGGTACGACGACGCAGTGCAAGACGTCGTCGCGCGAGCCTCGATGATGCAGGGCCTCGCGATGCAGGGATGGCTCACGACGGAATCGGACGAGACCTTCGGAGTCAAGGACGAGGCAGTACGTGAGCTCGAGTCCCGAGCAAAGTTCTTGAACTTCTTCAGAGACCGGAAGTCCAGGCACGCGGCCCGGTTGGTTTTGGCTGAGTACGAACGCTGGGGGAACCTCGCGCGGAGGCACGAAGAGAAGTTCCGTCGCATCGGCGAGCTCTACGCAAGCTGACCGGCCCCGTTTCTCTTTCGCGACGCTTACAACCTGTTAGCCGTCGACGAACCGCTCAACCATGCGGCCTATGGCGGCGAGGAGGAGAAAAGGCGCGTTGCGTGCTCCTAACAAGTTCATTACGCATGGACAACCCCTCCCTCACGAGTTCCTGGTGGGATGAGATCGGGACAAAAAGCGCAGGGGACATACCTTCCAGCTCTCTCTGACTCCTCCGGTCTCCTGCAAACTCCCTCGAAGGGCGGGCCTCCGCAGGCGCCCGCCCTTCTCCGTCTTAAGACCCGGACTGCGCGTCGTCCGAGCGAGCGTGGGGTAGAGTCCTGCGCGGTCATGAGGATTGTCTGCGTCCGCCATACCCGAGCTTGTACCGGCGAGATCAAGCGGCCGCCCTGACCCTCCAAAAGATGCAATTCTCGAAATGGCACGGACTTGGGAACGACTACTTGCTCGTGGAGCGCGCAGAGGTCGGCGAGCCGCTCTCACCGAACTTGGTGTCGCGGCTCTGCGACTACCACTTCGGGATCGGGTCAGATGGAATTCTCGAGGTAATCTCGACAGACGGCCCGACTGCCGAAGTGGTGATCTGGAACCCCGACGGCTCGACAGCTGAGCTCTCCGGCAACGGAACCCGGATCGCCGCGCGCTGGCTCGCACGTCGCGAGGCAACCGACGAAGTCCGGATTTCCGTCGGTACCCGGGAGATCGTGGCTCGGATGCGCGGTGGGCTCGAGGTCGAAACGGCCGTGGGCACAATAGTCGTCTCGCCGGCCGAGGAGCTCGATGTGAATGGGGAGGTTCTGCGATTCACACCGGTTTCGGTCGGCAATCCGCATGCCGTGATCCGGAGAGAACCGGACCGTGCGTCACTCCTCCGGCTTGGACCGTTGGTCGAGACCCACGCGCGCTTCCCCGAGCGGACAAACGTTCAGCTCGCCCGCGTCGACAGCGAGTCGGAGGTGACGGTCGGCGTTTGGGAGCGCGGCGCCGGAGAGACCTTATCGTCCGGCACGAGCGCCTGCGCAGTCGCCGGGGCGGCTGTCGCGAACGGCTGGTGCGCGAGTCCGGTGACCGTTCATCTGGCCGGCGGCGACCTACGCGTGGAGTTGACGAGCGACTTTGACGCACGCCTCCTAGGCCCGGCTCAAGAGATCTGTAGGGGTGAGGTCGCCTCCGAGCTCCTCGAGGAGGTTTTTAGACCGTGAGGTTCGCCGCGAGACTCGACCAAGTTCCTCCCTACCTCTTCGCCGAACTCGAGCGGAAGATCAGCGATTTGCGCTCTCAGGGGGTCGACGTGATCAGTCTGGGTATCGGGGATCCAGATTTGCCAACGCCCGACGCCGTGATCGATGAGCTGAAAGCTCAGGCTGGGAAGCCCGAGCGACACCAGTATCCATCGAATCGAGGCCTCGACTCGTTCCGCATCGGTGTCGCCGAGTTCTATGCCGCTCGGTTCGGGGTGAGCATCGATCCCGACGCTGAGGTGATTCCCGTTCTCGGGGGCAAAGAGGGAGTGGCGCACATCGCACTCGCTTGTCTGAATCCCGGCGATATCTGTCTCTCGCCGGAGCCGGGCTATCCGCCATTTACGTCAGGCCCGATTTTCGCCGGGGCGGATATCTACTACATGCCGCTGCTTTCGGAAAATCGATTTCTTCCCGATGTCGGCGCCGTCCCAGCCGACGTCTGGAGCCGGGCGAATCTGCTGTTTCTCAACTATCCAAACAACCCGACCGGCGCGGTCGCGACCGACGACTTCTTCCAGGGCGTGGTCGAGGCGGCGAGGCAGCACGATGTCATCGTCGTCCACGACGCTTCGTATACCGAGATTGCATTTGACGGCTACCGGCCGCCAAGCTTCCTCGCAACGTCGGGTGCAATGGACGTCGGCGTCGAGATCTTCTCGCTCTCCAAGGGCTGGAATATGACCGGCTGGAGAATCGCCGCGATCGCGGGCAACGCGGCCATCGTTGAGCACTACCGGCAGCTGAAGACGAATCTCGACTCCGGTATGTTCGATGCGCTGCAGGTAGCCGGGACCGCGGCCCTCGGCACTGCGCGGGATTTCCCGCAAGAGATGTCGGCGATCTATCAGCGTCGGCGCGATCTCATGCTCGAGGCCGTAACTGCAATCGGGCTCCAAGCTGAGGCACCGAAAGCGACTCCCTATATCTGGGCCGGAGTCCCCGACGGATACACCTCGACGTTCTTCACCGAACTCGTGCTCGAGCAGGCGCACGTCGTCCTGTCGCCGGGACCGTCATTCGGGCCGAGCGGAGAGGGCTTCGTTCGCCTGTCCCTCACCGTGCCCGACGAGCGGCTCGACGAGGCCGCGTCGAGAATCGCGTCGTCTCTTCGCGTCGACGCCGGGGCATAATCCACACGGTGACTCAACGTCAACCGGATCCTGCGCCGGGCGCCGAGCCTGAGCGCGGCTTCATTGTGGCGGTCATACCGCCCGACGCAGACGCGGACGGGGAACTTGACGAATTCGCGTCGCTCCTTCGCACGGCGGGGGTCGAGCCAGTGGACGAGGTTCTTCAACGTCGCCCGACCCCGGACCCACGAACCTACGTGGGAAAGGGGAAGCTCGTCGAGCTCAAAGGGCGAGTCGCTGCGACGCGCGCGGAGTCGGTGGCCGTCGACGACGAACTGAGGCCCGCACAACAACGCCGGCTCGAAGACGAACTCCAGCTTCGGGTGATCGATCGAACGCAGGTGATCCTGGACATCTTTGCCCAGCACGCCGTGAGTGCGGAGGGAAAACTCCAGGTCGAGCTGGCCCAGCTCGAATACAACTTGCCGCGCATGCGGGGCATGTGGAAGCATCTCGAGCGGCTCGGCGGTGGAATTGGGACACGCGGGCCTGGTGAGTCGCAGCTCGAGACTGATCGGCGGCTGGCGCGGAGGCGGATCAGCGTGCTGAAGGGAAGACTCCAGCAGCTCGAGCGTCGCCGCGATACACAACGGAAGGCTCGCCAACGTGGCGATACTCCAGTCGTCGCGCTCGCGGGGTACACGAACGCGGGGAAATCCACTCTCCTCAATGCCCTGACTGACGCCAACGTCTCGGTGAACGATCGACTGTTCGAAACCCTTGATCCAACGACACGCGGATTCGAGCACGACGGCCGCACGTACCTCGTCACAGACACGGTCGGCTTCATTCGTCGGCTCCCTCACGGTCTGGTCGAGGGGTTCTCCGCAACGCTCGAGGAGACCTTGAACGCGGGTCTCATCGTTAACGTCGCCGATGCTTCACTGCCCGAAGAGCGACTCGATGAGACGGTTTCGGCTGTCGACCAGGTACTCGATGAGATCGGTGCGTCCGAAATCCCCGGTGAGTTCGTTCTCAACAAGATCGACTGCGTCGATCCCCTCCGACGTCGGAGGCTCGCAAACCGATTTCCCGCGGCAATCCAGATCGCCGCCGCAACCGGCGAGGGACTTGACGAGCTCAGAGCTCGGATCGCCGAACGATTCGCACCTCGATTCGTCCCGGTTCGCCTGCTCATTCCCCACGCAGAAGGCCGTGTGCTCGCGGATCTCTATGCGACCGGAGCTCCGATCGAAGAACGGGTCGATCGGCCGGATGGTGTCCTTCTGATCGCTCGTCTGCCCCGAGCCGAGCTCGCCCGCCATGCGCGGTTTCTCGTTTCCGAGCCCGATGCCAAGGCTGAACACCAGTGATCGAACTTCCGATCGTGCGCCTTCGGCCCGAGGCAGTCATTCCCTCGCACGCTTACGACGGTGATGCAGGGCTCGACCTGGCGACGTGCGAGCGAATCGAACTCGCGCCCGGCGAGCGTGCAATCGCCCCAACGGGGCTGAGCGTCGAAGTCCCGCGCGGATACGCGGGTTTCGTCCAGCCTCGGTCAGGACTCGCCGCCAGACACGGCATCACGGTTGTCAACGCGCCAGGACTGATTGACTCGGGGTACCGCGGCGAGATCCAGGTGGTGTTGCTCAACACCGATCAGCGCGAAACGTTTATTGCGGAGCCCGGCGACCGAATCGCTCAACTCGTCGTGCTCGAGGTTCCCGCCGTCGAGGTACGGGAGGCGGGCGAATTGGCAGAGAGCGCGCGGGGGAGCCGGGGCTTCGGCTCATCGAGCGACGGCTAATGGAACCCCGAATTCGTGTTTCAGCGATCCTCCGGCGCGAGCAACGTGTGCTCTTGATCAGACACGAGAAGGCAGGTCGAGAGGCCTGGCTGCTTCCGGGCGGAGGCGTGAATGCGGGCGAGAGCCTCGCCGATGCGCTGAAACGCGAGCTCAACGAGGAGTGCGGGATCGACCGCGACATACCGCTCGAGGGGCCGGTCGCGGTCGTGGACTCCATTGCGCCTGGCGAGAACCCGTCGAAGCACGTCGTGCACATCATCTTCGCCGGGCACCTCGGCGAACGATCTCTCGACGCGGTCACGTCGACGGATGCTGCAGTCCGTGGCCATCGGCTGTTCAGCGTCGACGAGCTCGCCGGACTCACGCTTCATCCGCCGATACAACGCTTTCTGTCCCGCTGGCAACCCGGCGATCCCGTCGTCTACCTTGGAGCGATGTGGGCGAAGTAGCCGGCGAGTGCAGACCGGCGCGCTAGAAGCGCCCACCTCGAGCGCGGGCTCGGCCCGCTGCAATTCGATGGGCTTCTGATTCGAGACCGTCAGCGAGCGGTTCGAGCTTCTCAACCTCGCCGCCGGTATTGTGGGCCAAAGCCCGTTCGATCAGCCAGTCGGCGAGCCAGGGATTCCTTGGCAGAAGTGGCCCGTGGAGATACGTTCCGATCGCCGCGCGGACTCGGCATCCCTCGTAGCCGCTCTCCCCGTCGTTTCCGAACCCGGCGACCACGCGCCCGAGCGGCAGCGCGCCCTCGTCGAGGATCGTGCGGCCTGCGTGGTTCTCGAAGCCGGCGAGTGCGTGCCCGCCGGCGAAATCGCACTCGAGCAGCACGTCTCCGATCATTCGTCGGTCACCGGCGGCTGTCGTAAGCGGCAAGACCGCGGCGCCTGGTAACACCTCGCCCGAGCGCTCGCGATATGAACGACCGAGAAGCTGATACCCACCGCAAACGGCGAGCACCGCCGCGCCTGCCTCAACAGCTTCGCGAAGAACCTCGCCTCGCTGGGCGAGATCTGGCGCGATCAGTGCCTGCTCGCGGTCTTGGCCACCGCCGACGTACAAGAGGTCGTGCTCGCCCGGACTGAGAGGCTCGCCCGGCCCGATCGTCCTGTAGTCGAACCCAATGTTCCGCCAAGCGGCTCGTCGCTCGAGCACGGCAATGTTGCCGCGATCCGCATAGATGTTGAGATACCCCGGATAGAGATGACCGACGACGATCTTGGCCATTGTCTAGGCGGCTTCCCAGTATGGGCGGACGAGACCGCGATCGGCGGCGATCCCCCTCAGCGAGAGCATCGCTGTGTAGGTCGGGAGAACGACGAGGTCGCGGCCTGGTCCGATCAGATCGAGGCCGCGATCAAGGGCCGTAGCAAGGTCGGCCACGACATCGATCTGCTGTGGATCGAAACCGGCGTACTTGAAACGCAAGGCCAGTTCGGACGCACGCTTCCCCGAGGCGACGAGGTGCTTCAGTGACGGCAAGAGGGCCTCGAAATCGACGTCCCAAATCCATGACACGTCACGGCCATCCGCGATCTCGTCATTCAGCGCGATGAGCAGAACGGAAGGGGCACGACCGGTCATGAGCGTCCGAATCGCCTCGTTTGCGCCCGCCGGGTTCTTGATGAGCAACATGATCGCCTGTCGATCGTCGATCACGATCCGCTCGAATCGACCGAACGCCGCCCGAAACCGCTCCAAACCGTCGACGATCTCGTCGGGAGTGGATCCGATCGTCAAGCACAGGGCGGCCGCCGCAACAGCGTTGTACACGTTGTAGAGACCGGGGAGAGAGAGGCGCACCAATCGGTCGCCCTGAGGCGTCACGAGCTCAAACGTGATGTGCTCGAGACCGCCGCCTGAGATCTCCCGCGCGGCGACGTCTCGGGAGGGACGTGAATGCCCACAGTTCGGGCACTGATAATCGCCGAGATGTCCGACGTAGGCGACTTGGTAGTCGTACGGCGTCCCGCAGGCGACGCAGTACTTCGAGTCGGCAGCATGCGGAAGCTCAGCGCGTCCGGCCGTGGGATCCTCGAGTCCGAAGCGCAAGACGTTGCTCCGACCCCGGGCGAGGTCTGCGACAAGTGGGTCATCCGCGTTCACCACCATCCACGCGTGCGGCGCGAGCAGTTCTGACGCCTCGCGCCACCGCTCCGCAATGAGCTCGAGTTCGCCGTAGCGGTCGAGTTGATCACGAAACAGGTTGGCGAGACAGACGGAGCTCGGACTGAGCTTGCCTGCGATATCAGCAAACGCGCCCTCGTCGACCTCGAACAGGCCCATATCGGCGCCGTCACTTTCCAGCAGCGTTGAAGCGATTCCGGAGACCAGGTTTGCTCCCGATCGATTGTGGGCGAGCGTCAAGCGGGGACTGAGTATTTCGGCGACCATGGCCGTGGTCGTCGTCTTCCCGTTCGTCGCCGAAACCAGAGTCGAACCGAGCGGAAATCTCGCCGCGAGTCGTCCGATGGCCGACGGGTCCACGGCAGAAAGAAGCTTTCCCGGCAGTGTTGTCCCTCCGCCGCGAGCGGAGAGCCGCGAAAGGCGACCGGCAAGCCGTGCAGCAGCGATCTCGGCTTCGAGGCGCATACCTCTGAGTCTATTGACCTCCCTCCTCGCGCCTCTGGCGGCTGGGGCTCGCGGCCGGCGGACCCGCTCCGTCCGATTGCCGCCGACTCTTGCTGCAAGGTGCGACGATACGCCCGTGACAGCTTCCCTTCGAGCCGCCTCCCTCCAACTCAGGAGCGCCCGACGTCTCGTCCGGCGTGGCGAGGGAACGCCGAGGCAGCGCCTTGGCGCGATGGACGCGCGCGGCGTGTTCGTCATCGGGAGTCCGCGATCCGGGACAACCTTTCTCGGTGGAGCTGTCGGATCGCTGCCGGGATTCGTCGATCTGGGTGAAGTGGCGGCCCTCAAAGCCGAGATCCCAGAGCTCGCTGGACAGAGCCCAGAGGAGGCAAGCCGGCGCGTTCGCCGGATCCTCACGATTACGGGGAAGCTCGGACTCGTTGGCGGACTTCGACCTGTCGAGCACACTCCGGAGGTCGCGTTCGTCCACGCCGCGGCGGCGTTGGCGTTTGCGGATGCCCGGTTCGTGCACATCGTCCGCGACGGGCGTGACGTGGTGTGCTCTCTCGTTGAGCGCGGCTGGCTCAGTGAGGAGCGGACTGGGGGGGACGACGCAGGCCATCCCTTTGGATCCCGAGCACGTTTCTGGGTCGAACCCGGACGCGAGGACGAGTTCGTCGCCGCGAGTGACGTTGCGCGGGCCGCATGGGCTTGGCGTCGGTATGTCACTGCCGCGCAGGATGGACCCGCTGACCGTTTGTTCGAGCTTCGCTACGAGACGCTGATTGCCGATCCTGCCGGCGTCGCGGCGAGCCTCGCGGAGTTCCTCGACGCTCCGCCCGATCCGCTCGTCACCTCCCTGCGAAAAGCGCATGGCGAGTCGATCGGAAGGTGGCGCGATGGGCTCTCCCCCTCACAGGTGGCAGAGGTCGAGAACGAGGCGGGAGAACTCTTGACGCAGCTCGGGTACGTCGAGTAGTAGCCCGGCTCCCCCGATCGGCCCGGGCTGTATGGAGTCAGGGTAGTGGTTGCCAGGAAGGCTGAAAGCACGGCAGCCCTCCAGCCGAGAGCTTCTGTTTCGGACCCTTTCCGTTCGGGTTCATGACGTACAGGCGGGACTTCGCGTTCGTGGCGCCGCGGCTGTAGATGATCTTTGACCCGTCGGGCGCGTATGTCGCGTTCTCGGCCCGGATCGGCTCGCGCGTGAGTTTCTTCTCCTGTTTCCCGTTGGCGTTGATGACATAGATCCTTGTCTTCTTACCGTTACCGCGGTCAAAGAGGATCTTCTTTCCGTCTGGCGACCAGTCCGGCGAGTCGACCCCCGGCCCGCTGGTGAGCATCCTCTTGTTCTTGCCGTTCCGGTTCATGACCCAGAGGGAGTTCAACCCGGCGACCGAGCGGATAAATGCGATCTTCGAGCCGTCTGGCGACCAGACCGGGTTTTCAGGGCTGCCGTCCTTTGCGATTCGTCTCGACTTGCCGCCCGCGGAATTCATCACCGCGATCTCGATCCGGCCACCTTTGAAGCCCTGAAACACGATCTGCTTGCCGTTCGGCGACCAGGAGGCCTGAGCACCGGTCGCGGCAATCAACCTCTTTCCGGTGCCGTCGAGGTTCATCACCCAGAGTTCGCAGCAGGGGCTGCTTACCGTCCACGCGATTTTCGTGCCATCCGGCGACCAGGCTGGCCCGTCGTCGTTTCGCGACGGGTTGTTGGTCAAGTTTTGGACTCCGGTTCCATCCGCGTTCATGACGTAGACCTCCCGGTCGCCGGTCTTGTCGCTCATGAAAACGATCTTTCCGTTCTCACCCGGGTTTGTGGCAGTCGCCGGCACGGCCAGCATGAGAGCCGCCACCGCGCCCACGAGTCCAACACCGAATACCGGTCTCCGTCTCAATACTTTCCCCGACCGCAGATTGGACGGTATTTGTGCAGATGAGTCACCCCGCGTCAACCCGTGCAACCGTACTCTGCGGTCAGACGTTCTGTTGCCGCGGTCGAGCGAACCTTGACTCGATACCGAACGTCGATGTCTCAGGTGAAAGGTGACGTGGGACCACGCCTTCAAGCGTTACGCGGCCGAGGGCGGGACTGTCACCTGCGCGGGAACCGGTAACGAGGCAGTTGTCCAGGACGGCCGGATCGCGACGTGGACGTTCGCACGGCACAGCGAATGCGACGGCTGATTCCGGCGAGTGTCTGCGACACGGCGACGATACCCTTCCGGTCGGGATATCTTCCCCAAGCCTCGCCGAGGACCCTGGTGAGCAACCACGGGCTAGCTGCCGGCCCAGTAGTCAAGCCGTCTCCGCGAAGCTGAATCCCTGAATCCCCCAAACAGGGCTTGCACTACTTAAGCCCTGGCGGGCTCGTCCCGATAGGGGTCTCGTGGAACACGGATCCCTTCCTGCTCCAGAAGGTTCCGGCGCTGCGGCCGACGACGAGGCGAAGCTCAAACTCGCTCCGTCCGCCAAGTCAGCGCCCGAGTCGAAGGACGCCGAAACAAAGCTCACTCCGAAAACGGAGGCCGAGCCGGCCGACGAGTCGGACGAGGACGACGAGGAGCCCGAGAAAGAGACTCCGGTCCCGACGGCGGATCCGCTCAAGCTGTACGTCCGGCAGATTGGAAATGGCCCTCTCCTCACTCCGGCTCAAGAAAGGGAACTCGCACGACGAAAAGACGAGGGGGATGAAGACGCAAAGCGACGTCTTATCGAGGCCAATCTTCGCCTCGTCATGTCGATTACGCGGAACTACGTGAACGCCGGCGTCCCGCTGCTCGATCTGATCCAGGAGGGGAACCTTGGTCTTATCCGCGCGGTCGAGAAATTTGACTACACCATGGGGTACAAGCTCTCGACCTACGCAACCTGGTGGATCCGTCAGGCCGTGACCCGTGCGATCGCCGACCAGAGCCGAACCATTCGGCTTCCGGTTCACGTCGTCGATCAGGTACGAAAGGTCACGCGTGCGAGGCGAACGCTGACGCAGAAGCTGAACCGGGAACCCACGGCTGAGGAAATTGCCCAGGAGTGTGAGCTCGAAGTCAAGCGGGTCAACGAGCTCCTCGATCTCGTCGAACAACCGGTCTCCCTCGAGACTCCGGTGGGTGACGGAGATTCGATCTACGGCGACATGCTGGAGGACGAAAATTCAGAGCAACCCGAGGCCGTTCTCTCCGACAACCTTCGCATCATCGAACTCGAGGCGGCACTCGCACAGCTCAACCCGCGTATGCGACACGTTCTCGAGCTCCGCTTTGGCCTGGCCGGTCACACGCCCCAAACACTCGAAGAGGTTGGGACAGCCCTGGGAGTCACCCGTGAGCGGGTGCGGCAACTCGAGGCTCGGGCGCTTCGAGAACTCCAAAACGTCGCTCCAAGCCTTCGCCTCTATCTCCGAGCCGAGTAACCGGCGCAGCTCCGGCCGATCGGCCGCTAGCCTGACTCGATGACTGCATCGAGCCGCTCAAACCTCGTCGAGTCTCGCTTCCGTTTGCGGGGCGCGAGCTTCACGGATATTCACTCGCACGTGCTTCCGTCCGGTGACGACGGCGCTCAGACGATTGAAGAAGGGCTCGCGCTCTGTCGCGAGGCTGCCGTCCATGGCACGACCAGGCTCTTTGCGACCCCTCATCTCTGGCCCCACGAGCCTTGGAGTGACGACCGGTATCGCAGCGTCCACGACGCGTACTGCACCATGGCCCAGGCGGCGGAGGAGTTCGGTCTCGAGCTGAAGCTCGGTTTCGAGCTTTCTCCTTCTCGGCGGATGCTCGATGCTGACCCGTGCCAGTACACGATGGGAGGACTCCCGGCCGTGCTCCTTGAGCTCCCATTTCGCGGGTCGCTCAGTCTTGCCGAGCAGCTCGGATTCCACATCGAACAGGCCGAGCTCCTGCCCATCGTCGCCCATCCTGAACGGGCGGAGGCTGTGCTCGAGCGGCCCGGCCATGTCGACCGTCTACGAGAGCGGGGCTGGCTTATCCAGGTGAACTCGACGAGCCTACTGGGCTACCACGGACCTGAAGAGGAGAAGGTCGCCTGGCGTCTCATCGACTCGGGCCTTGCCGACCTCGTCGCGTCCGACGGACACCGACCGACTCGACCTGTCAGGCTCGATGCAGCCTATGAGGCCGTGCAACAGCGAGTGGGGGAGGAGCGGACCATAGATCTCTTCGACGGCAGCGCTCTCCCGGAGTCGCTCGAGTTCGTCGAGGCTGCGGCCTCAGCTGCTTGCGACTGACTCGATCTCCCGAAGTGCCGCGAGCCGCGCCAACGACTCGACCTCGATCTGACGCACGCGTTCGCGGGTGATGCCCAGGCGCTTGCCGATGTGCTCGAGCGTATGTGGCTCTTCGCCCTTGAGGCCGTAGCGGAGCTCGAGGACCTGTCGATCACGCTCGGGGAGCGAGCCGAGCGCCCGATCGAGCGCCTCTCGCTGGAGACGCTTTGCGGTCTCTTCCTCCGGCAGTGGGTCATTCCCGGCGACGAGGTCACCGAAAACGGCATCTTCCTGCTCACCGATCGGCTGGTCGAGGCTCGTCGAAGCACGAGCCGCTGCGCGGACCTCGAGCGCCTGCTGAAGCGGCAGACCAGCCTCGTCCGCGATCTCTTCGAGGGTCGGCTCTCGAGCGAGTTGAGTCCACAAGTATCGCTCGGCCCGATTCATCTTCTGCATCCGTTCGACGACGTGGACAGGGACGCGAATTGTTCGTGCCTTGTCCGCGATCGCCCGAGCGACGGCTTGCCGGATCCACCAGGTCGCGTAGGTCGAGAACTTCAGACCACGCTGCCACTCGAACTTCTCGACCGCACGAATGAGGCCGAACATGCCCTCCTGAATCAAGTCGAGAAACGGTAGACCCTGGTTTCGATAGTTCTTCGCAATCGAGACGACGAGCCTCAGGTTCGACTCGATCATCTGTTGCTTTGCGCCCATGTCACCGCGCTCGATTCGCTTCGAGAGTTCGACCTCGTCGGCAGCGGTCAACAGCGGATGGCGACCGATTTCGCGCAGGAACAGCTGAAGAGCGTCGGTCGTCGTCTCGAGCGTCTCAGCGTTCCGGGGCGGGGCGGTGGGCTCCTTGGTCGGCTCCTTTGGCTGGCCGACAATCTCGATTCCGCGCTCCTCGAGCTCTTTGTTCAGCTGCTCGATGTCGGGGGCTTCAAGCTCGAGGACGTCGATGAGCTCCGCGATATCGAAGATGTCGACGATGCCCGTCGCCTCACCTCGCTCGAGGAGGCGGGCTACCTCTTCGTGGTCGGTCAGCCCTGGGGGATTTTGGTCTTCAGCCATTCATGAACCTCTCAGCGGCATTCGGGGACTGGGAATGCCTCGGCACCCCGGAAGCATGTGCGAGTTTCTGGGTCTGTCGGCAGCATCATTCGGAGCGCTCCCGGGAGCCGTCGGCGAGCACGAAGCGAGCCTACCCAAAACGCGAGCCCGAGTCACGTCCTTTCGCACGGTCCGTCGAGATCGGCCAAAAGAAGGGGCAGAGTTGTGTGCGGGCGCGATCCAGCCTGCTCGTGCCAGCGATTGCGAGGAGCATCCACCGGGAAGCCTGCAACCGGTACCGGTCGGAAGGGCTGGGGTCACCTAGCCGAGAGGGGAGAACGGGAAGAAATGCGTCCCCCGTTCGAGTGATCCTTGAGCGCTCCGGCTTGCACCGGTGCCGACCGCGCCCCAGGATCTGTCGAGAGCGACCCGAGAATGAGGAGACGATGAAGCGACCCAATCTCAGGAATGAGTGCGGAGAATCGAGAGGGGAGTACCTCGTACTCGGCACGGCCCTTCTCATTCCGCTCGTCATTGCGGTGCTCGCTTTCTTCTCGATGGGCTAGTCACGCACGCGACGATCGCGTGGACCAGCCCGTCCGACCGAGCTACGCCTTGACGACGCGGGTTGGCAGGGTGACACTGCTGACGACCCGCGCAGAGCCACACCCTAGAGCCGGCTCGTGACCGGCGACACAACTGCTCTGAGGCGGGTCTCCTTACGCCTATCGTCGACCAGTGCTCCGGCTCGGACCTCACGCCCGCCCGACGCAAGAGCGAGCCGTCCTTCTCGTCATCATCGCCGCCTTCTCGGTGCAGTTCGGCGCCGCACTTGCGACCGGACTCTTCGGCAGCGTCGGCGTGCTCGGAGCCGTCTTTCTGAGGGTCGGTTTTGCCGCGCTCGTTCTCGTCGCCCTCGCGCCAACGGCGTTCCGAGAGGCTCGAGGCCGGCCTCTTCGTTGGGTGATTGCTCTCGGCGTGACGCTGGCCGTGATGAACTCACTCTTCTACCTCGCGATCGACCGTATTCCGCTCAAGGTTGCCGTCACGGTCGAATTCCTGGGGCCCCTCGCCGTGGCAGTAGCGGGCTCTCGCCGACCGCTTGACTTCGTCTGGGTCGCCCTCGCCGGAGCCGGCATCGCACTCTTTGGCAGTCCGACGCTCGACGTCGACCGACTCGGCCTCGTCTTTGCCGCGGGCGCGGCGGTCTGCTGGGCGCTCTACATCGTGTTCGCGAAGCGTCTTGCGGCGACCTGGTCGATCCGGGGTGGGCTGACAGCCTCCATGGCGCTCGCCGCGGTCCTGCTCATCCCGGTCGGTGTTGTCTCGGCCGGAGGAGAGTTCTTCGATCCCCTTGTCCTCGTCATCGGCATTGGGGTAGCCCTGCTTTCCTCGGTGATTCCCTACGGACTCGAGTTCGCCGCGCTCCGCCGACTCAAGGCCTCGACGTTCGGCATTCTGTTGAGCCTCGAGCCCGCGATTGCAGCCATCGTCGGCGCCGTCATTCTCACGCAGGTCCCGACGAGACTCGAGGCGTTGGCGATCGCGCTTGTCGTGATTGCATCAATCGGAGCGAGTTGGACGACCGAGGCGCTGCCGCCAGAGGCTTGACCGCGGTCGAACGGCGCCTCCAAACTCGTTCGGGTTTCGTGGAGGGCTGAGAAGAGGCTCTCCCGCATGTTGAGAGTCCGGTAAGAGCGGCCACGGCCCAGGCCGTTGGCTCTCCGACCAGAACGAGCCACGGGCCTCTGCAGGGCGACCCCTTCGTGTGTCTGTCGGCGTGTTTGCGGGGATTTCCCCCCCTACGCGCGATAATCGGCGTTATGTCAAGTTGACGGGTTCGGTCGCCAGACTTGGCACTAAGTTGCGAAGATCACTCGAAGGCACTAGCTT
>CAYTCZ010000050.1:0-13377 GCA_964436315.1 uncultured Gaiellales bacterium
AGATAGTCGGCCTCTTGGCGCGGGATCCAGCCAGGATTTTGGCGCCCAGCCTCGGGCGCACGGTATGTCGCTGGATCGCTGCGAGGTACCCCAGTCGGGGGACTTACCTCGCTCGTTCGATTCCCAGGCCACGGTGGAACCTACATCAGGGGGCGGAACATGCGTTAGAATGCGGCAATCGACGTCAATCCCGCATCCCTAGCGGGAATTAGCTAAACACCAGGGGTGGATAATACTGCGGTGGGCTACACCCCCGATTGGTTCCGCCGCACTGCTCGGAGCCGCCGGACACCCCCCGACTTCACGCCAGTCTGAAGAGCTGATTTACTTCCCCTCCACGTGGGTGTGGTCCCGGCACCCTCGAGGCCCTCTGTGTAGCCGCAGACACAGGGGGCCGTTTGTTGCGGCCAGATGGGCGAGTCGGAATCGGGGACTAGCGGCGAGCGCCGAAGGCCGCCGCGACGACGGTCACGTTCCGTCCCCCGAAGACGCCGGGCGCATCCTTGGCGTGAACAGCCTCCAGCCCGATCTGGCGCCACGCCGGATTGAGAAGGACAGCGCGGTGCGGCGGGCTATCGAGCCACATCTGCACCGCCAGTTTCGGGGTGACGTCGGGCGAGGCCCAGAGGAGGTTCTCACCGACCTGCCATTTCTTGTAGCCGGCCGATCCGTACCACTTCTGGATCCGCTTCCAGAACACGGTTCCGTTGGCCGACGTATGGCTGAAGTAGCCCTTCCTCGCCATCGATCGAGCGTGTGCACGGGCGGCCTTTCCGAGGCTCTTCGTGACCTTCAGCGGGCGCAGCCCGTGCTTCTTGCGGAGCTCGTTGATGCGCTTGATCGTCGGGAGCTCGATCGCGTTTCGGGCAGTGATCTTCGTGGTCTCGGCCTGAGCGCCGGAGGCGCTGCCCGCAACGAGGAGCGCGAAGAGGAGTCCTGCGAGGACGAGCGAGATTCCGGTTCGGGAGGCCGCCACGCAATACGCGTCGTCCCGAACGCCTCATTACTCGACCCTCCTTTGGGGGCTAGCGACGTAGTCGAGGAGCCGAGATAGATGGAGAAAAGCGGCTTTGCGCCAACTCTGTCTCCGTTCCACTAGGATCCGTTCGGATGGCCTTCAATGGAGATCGAGTCGTCCTCGTCGAGGGCGTCCGAACGGCAATCGGCCGCTTCGGCGGAGCGCTCAAGGACGTCGACGCCCATGAGCTCGGTGCGGCAACGATCTCGGCTGCCCTCGAGCGTGCCGATATCGAGCCAGATGAGGTGGACGAGGTCGTGCTTGGCCAGGTCGGCCAGGTGGGCCCGGACGCGTACAACGCACGGCGCTGCGCGATCAGGGCGGGAATTCCGCCCTCCGCAACTGCGATGAATGTCAACCGGCTCTGCTCGTCCGGACTCCAGGCGATCGTGACCGGCGCGCAGGAGATCATGACCGAGCAGGCCAGGATCGTCGTCGCCGGCGGTGATGAGTCGATGACCCGCCAGCCGTTCCTCGACTACGCCGCGCGCGACGGCTATCGGCTCGGGTCGCGGGAACTGGTTGACGGGACGCTGTCGCTGGTTACGGATCCGTTTGGCCGGTACCCGATGGGGACGACGGCAGAGCGTGTCGCCGAGCGCTACGACGTCGGCCGCGAAGAGCAAGACGAGTTCGCTGCACAGAGTCAGGCGCGGGCAGTCGCGGCGCAGGAGTCGGGCCATTTCGCTCGCGAGATCATCCCGATCGAACTGCCCAAAGCCGATGAGCCCTTCGTCCTAGACGAACACCCTCGTCCGGGGACAACAGTCGAGAAGCTCGCCGCTCTCCCGCCCGTGTTCCAGAAGGACGGGACGGTGACCGCCGGCAACTCAGCAGGAATCAACGATGGTGCAGCCGCGGTGGTCCTGATGGCGGAGTCCGAGGCTTCCGATCGCGGTCTTCAACCGCGCCTGCGTCTGTTGTCGTGGGCCGTGAGCGGCATCGAACCGGAGATCATGGGCTACGCGCCTGCATTTGCGATCCCGAAGGCGGTCGAGAAGGCGGGCCTCACGCTCGACGACATCGGCCTCATCGAACTGAACGAGGCGTTCGCCGCTCAGGCGGTCGCGGTGATCCGCGACGTCGGCCTCGACGAGTCAAAGGTCAACGTCTCCGGCGGGGCGATCGCCCTCGGCCACCCGGTAGGCGCCACCGGAGCGATTCTGACGGTGAAGCTCATGCACGCCATGGAGCGACTCGATGTCGAGTACGGAGTCGTGACGATGTGCATCGGTGGCGGCCAAGGAATGGCCGCAGTTTTCCAGCGCCCTAGCTGAAGAACGACTACTCCGGCGGTGAACTCACGATCTCCGCGGAGCCCGTCCAGGGAATTTCACCCACCTCGCAAGGAGGGTTCTCGCGGTCCGGTGGTGGGGTGACGGGACTGAATATGCCGCCGAAGTCCTGGGAGATGCCGGGAACTCTCCGAACCGTCTCCGCTCGCTTCTTGGCAACCCGCTTGACGAAGTTCTGAATGATCGCCTGGCGATTCTCGTCGAGACTGACGGGCCCATAGGGAGCGTCTTCGAGGACAAGACCGGACAGCGCACGTCGGAACGCCAAGTGTCCATCTGCTTCGAGCACGCCAATCGCCTCCTCCAGTGCGCGTGCGACCGCCTCGGCTGCCAGGTAGTAGTTGAAGACGAACGGCGTGTGGGCGTTTGGGCCGATACTTGGATACACGTCCTCGACCAACTCGCCATACTCGACCGCGGTCGACTCGGTCGAATCGGCCCAGATCGGGTCGCTCGTGGCGATACCAATCAGTCGGTCGCCGAACTCCTCGAGCAAGAGGGGATCACTGAACGCGGCGTTTCCGGCGAACTTCTTCGGATCGATCGGACCGACGGTCGTCTCGTAGGCGCGCAGGAACTCCGGCAGCAACGAGCCGCTCAGGGCGACGAAGACGTTGTCGTCGGGAGTTAGCTGTGCGGCCTGAAACCGGATGCTCGTCGGACTTGCGCTCGGCCACAGCCGCTCGGTGATCTGACCTCCGACCCCGCAGAACTCCGCGATGAATCCCGCGGTCGCGGTCTGCGCAGCATTGGAGTCCTCAGCGACGGTCACTGCCTCACGCCAACCCAGATTTTCGAAGGCATACTCGCCTAGGCCGGCTGACCACTGGGCAAAGTCGCCGTTCCACCGGAAGAAGTTCTCCGACTGGACTGAAAGCGTCGTCGCCTGAGCGGCTGAGGTCCCGTCAAGGAAGGTGACGTCTGGCCGCTCGAGAGAGTAATTCGCAACCGCGAATCCTTCCTCGCCCGAAACCGCGCCGATGATGATCTCGGCGCCACGCTCGCCGACGAGGCGTCTTGCTTCACCAACGGCGCTGACTCCCGAATCCGCTGCGCAGCCGTAGCCGACGATCTCAACCGGGCGCCCGGCGATGGATGCGCCCTCGATCCCATCCGTCGGATCCGAGCCCCGGGGCACCGCCCCACGTTCGATAAACGGCAGCTGCGCCCCACCGATGCTGTCCTCAAACCAAACGGAGAACGGGCCTTCGCAATCGGCCAGTATCCCGATCGAAATCGGATCCCCACTGGGTGCCGGTGGTTCGGGAGGTGGCTCGGGCTCCGGGGGCGGAATGGTTGGTTCCGGAGGAGTCGTCTCGGGTACCGGTTGGGGAGGAACCGGCACCACAGGTTCAGTCGGCGGTGACGGCGCCGGTGGAGGTTGCACGGTCGCCGCCGGCGGGGCGGATTCCTCCGCAGAGCCACCGCCGCCCCCGCCTGCGCACCCGCTGACCGATACCACCAGCGTGGCCAGAATCACGAGTAAAAGCCGGTGCGATCTCATCTCCAGGCGCCGACAACCGCGCACATTGATGGGTAGCAGCTCTCGATGGTCTTCGGCGGCCAGACCGAACCCGAAGCCCCTGCTATCTAGACGCCGGACTACGCAAGAAGTTGGCAGTGAGCCGTTCGAAGCCTACGGGCGCACGACCTGCACGTCAGACCGGAACGCCGCGACTGCGAACCAAAACGGAGTGTCGAACGCGACGATTTCGCCCGTTTCAACGAGCCGGACCTCAGCGGAGCCGACTTCCTTCCCGTCCGGGTGGTCGGCTGAGCCAAACGGAGAGAGCACGTCTGGAAGCCACGTGACCTCGAGAAGATCCTCGGCGACCTCGACCTTCATGACCCCCGCTGCTTCGAGTGCTGAGAACGGGATCGCGATCGACTCGTCTCCGCGCTCGACGAAGACGACGCGCTCCTTGCGCGGCACGCGATCGTCGGTTGTGTTCTTCGACCCGACAACAGTCGGGCTCCCGAGTTCGTCATAGCCGCCGTAGGGTCTGCCTCCGTAGGGACGATCGAAGCCGGTATCTCGCGAGAGCACCGAGGCCGCCGGATGGGCAGCCTTGAAGTCGTTCCAGGCGAGGATCGTGCTCGGCACCTGGACGAGTTCTGTTCCGGAGAGTTCGCCCACCACGGCGGCCCCCCCAAATTGCTGCCACCAACTTTCGGTCTGACGGTCGTACATGACCAGATCGTTGCTGTTCAGGTTGCCCGTCGAGCCGAAATCGAGCACCTGGCCATCCGCCTCTCGCTCGAACGCGAGCGCCGTGTTGCACAACGGACAGAAGGTAACGACGATCGGTCTGCCGCCGAGCTCGGTATTCACGATCTCGTGCCAGATCAACACCTGAATCGGGTAGCCGCGGACGTCGCCATCGAGCTCGACGCGGAGTATCGGCTCGCCGTCCGCGAGCCACGGGTCGGCCTCGCTCACCGACACGTAGACGGGGTCGTCGATCGGCGGAATGCCGTCGCGCCCGGGGCCGGCACTGACGAACTGAATCAGCGGGACGGTGTGCTTCGTGAAGTCCGTCTTCCAGCCCTCCGTTGGCACGATGAGGGTACGCCAGCCGAAGTCGTCCGGACCGCCCCGCGCAGCCGAAGCCTCAGAGACGACTGACGCTGCGGGCGCGTCGACCTCGCCGATCGCCGCATCGGAGCTCCCACCAAAGGTAACGAGGGCGAGCGCCGCGGCGATGGCGCCAAGTCCGGCCAGGCTGAGCACCCCGGCTATAACGGTCCGACGGCTGGCCAGATTCCGAGGAGTCGATTTCATTCGGCTTGGCGGTTCGATGCGAGTGCGCTAGGAGTCGACACGCTCAGGGATCCCTCGCCTCGCAGCATGTCCTCCTCCGCGTTGGCCCGTGGATCGTTTAGCCGCTCGTTGAGATCTCGCGCCACTCCTGAATCCGCCCATTCTCCAGCAGAAAGACGGACTCGCGGCGCCCGGCGATCTCGCATTCGCCGACGGAACGGTCTGCGAAAACGAGAGTCGCCTCGATTTCGTTTCCGGTGACCGAGAGTTCCTCGACTTCGACGTTGCAAGGAGAAGCGTCGTGAAACGCAATTACATCTCGTCGCGCTGGGAGGACGATCTCGAGCCCGCTCAGTGAGATTTGCGCGTCCGGTGCGTAGAAGTCGGAGGCCCGCGGATGATTCGCAGTACTGAGCGCCAGCGCCCAGCTGTAGATGACATCCTCAGGCAAGCCCAGGTCTTCCCAGATGAAGATCTTGCCGTCCCTGACAGTGAAGAGGACGAGCGTTTCCTCGCCGTCAAGCGGGCAAGAGCCGGCATCGGACTTCTGATGCATGAGGAACGTCGTGGCGACCTGATCCTCGTTTCGGTCTAACGTGACGATCTCCCCATAGCAGGGAAACGTCGAGACGAAATTGAGTGCTGCGGTCGGCTCACGGAGGTTGAAAGTGCGATCCCCGGCGACAATCCAGGCCCCCTCTTGGAAGAGCTCACTCGCTCGTTGATCGGCGCCGATCTCGAGCGCCTCCGCGAACGCCTGGACGACACTTGTTGGGTCGTCAGGATCAACGGTCACGGTGGGCTCGGGCACGTCAACAGTCCCCGCGTCGTCATCAGCCGACCCGACCTCGCCCGGCGCGACGACCTCGTTCTTTTCTGCCGGCGAGACGTTGTCATCGTTGGAGCTCGAGCACGCAGCCAACCCAAGAAGCAGGATGAGGAGCAGGCCGACCCGAGGGCGCATCATGCGCGAGTGTAGATCGCGATTCAGGCTGGGGTGTCCATCGACTTCGGCGGTTCCAGGTCCGCTGAATCTCATTCCCAGGTTAGCGCGGTGACCTCGAGCGGCAGAACGTACACAGGCACCGAGCGAGTCAGACCGAGGATGTCGATCCTGCCGTCATGGGCAAGTGCAAACCAGGTCCCATCAGGAGACCAGGCGAATCCCCGCTGGGATACAGGTCCCAGCACGGCCCGGCCGGAGGTCACGTCGACGACGAAGAGCTTCCCCTCCTCACCGCCGGAGGCGACGACCAGTTCCTGACCGCTCGGACTGAACGAGACGATCTCTCCGAGAGCATGTCCGGCGACCGGGTAGATGCCCACGGTCGGAAGCGGCATCGTTCCGACGAGCACCTCTCCCTGCCACAGCTGGATGACGACCTCGGGAAGCGAGCCGCCGTGACTATGTGCAATCGCAGCTGCGAAGGACTCCCGCGTGCCAATGGGGAGCGGCGCTGTCTCCGCTTGAAACCGTTGCCGCAGGAGGACGCCTGCGCGCCGCTCGATGACGACGGCTGTGACGCCGTCCCCTCGTTGGTCGTGACCGAGGACCGCAATCGGCTCTGAGTTGGTGGCCGACAGTCCCTGGAGGAAGTCGCTGTCATCGAGTTCGACCCCGCCGCCAAGGAACAGACTGGTCGACGCTGATGTTTGCGGGCTTGCGCCCGGGTCGCAGTGCCCGGGGGACCCGAGTCGAACTTCCTCGACGGTGTCCAGCTCGATCGCACTGCAGCCCTCGGCCGTGGCAACGCGGATCGTCCCTGGAAGAAAGCCAGGTGCCGGTAAGGCGGGGCCTTCGAGCGCACGATGGTCTGGGTCGGTATCCGAGCCACCTGGCTCGAAGCCGGCTTGCACGGCGCTCAGAAGCGCGACGACGGTGATGCCGGCGAGAGCGACCAGGACGAGAGCGCCTCGAATCATGTGGCTCTACTGGAAGCTACACATGAATGGACGAACCGGGCCGGAAGAGGCCCGGAGTCTGGGCAGCTATGAGAGCGGAGGCGGCACAGGGCGTTGCTGTTCGAGGGCCATGGCGACGGTGAAGATCGTCCCCTCATCGAAATGCCGACCCACGAGCTGGACACCGATTGGGAGCCCGTCCTCGCTCCACCCGTACGGCACCGACATAGCCGGAGAACCCGAGAGATCAAACGGGATGGTCCCCCGAATCACGGTTCGCGGGGGCACCGGCTCTCCGTCGACGACGAGCTCCGTGGGACCGTGTGGGTGAGCCGGCACCGGGGTCGTGTGGCACAGAAGGACGTCAGAGGCCGCGAAGGCCTCGAGCAGACCTTCACGGAGTGCTTCCACGGCCAACTCGGCTTCGATGTACTCACCGAGCGATGGCGGGTCCGCCGTCAGGCGGTTGCGTAAGACCGGATGAAGCTCGTCGTGTCGTCCCTTGATGAGCGCTTCGAAATACGGCCTGCCCTCACCCCCGTAGAGATCCATCGTCAGGGTGTTCCAGTCCTGGCGGGCGAGCGAGTCGATTTCTATCGGCTGGACCCTCGCTCCGAGATCGGCAAGCGAGTCAGCCGCGCGACGAACCGTGGCCGCGACCTCGGGTTCGACAGGACCGAACGTGCCGCGACCAAGTACCCCGACGCGGATCCCGTGGAGACCCTCCGGTTGATCGGGGACAGCCGGCGCCTCGACCTGAGCCGCGTGCCAGTCGCTTCCGTCGGGCCCGGAGATCACGCTCAGCACGAGCGCGATGTCCCGAACCGACCGGGCGAGCGGCCCGACGTGCATGAATCGGCGGATCGTGTCGGGAAAATGCCCGGTCAACGGGACCCGCCCGTGCGTCGCCTTGAGCCCACAGACCCCGCAATAGTGGGCCGGCGAGCGGATCGAGCCTCCGAGATCGCTGCCAAGCCCGAACGGTGAGAGGCCGGCCGCTACCGCCGAGGCTTCGCCCCCACTCGAGCCCCCGGCGGTCCGGTCGTGGTTCCACGGATTCGCCGTCCGGCCGAACACCAGATTATCGGTCTCCCACCAGAGCGCGAACTCTGGTGTATTCGTCTTGCCAAGCAGGACGCCGCCGGCGCCGCGGAGACGGCGTACAACCGTGGCATCGGCGTCGGGCACGAAATCCTCGAACAGCTTGGATCCCCTGGTGGTTCGTAGTCCGGCCGTATCGATGCAGTCCTTGATTGTGAAGGGAACTCCGTGAAGCGGGCCAACATCGAGCCCATTCGCAATCGCTTGCTCGGCCTCGCCCGCTTCTTCCTCGGCCAGCGGAGACGGAGTCACGATCGCGTTGAGATCGCCGTTCAGTTCGTCGGCTCGCTCTCGATGGGCAGCCAGTACCTCGACCGGTGAGACTTGTTTCGTTCTGATCAGCGATGCCAACTCGGTGGCATCAGGCGTGGCAAGCTCGATTTTCATTCGCTACGCAACCTTGAGGACGAGCTTGCCGAAGTGCTCGCCGGATTCCAGGCGAGCATGCGCCGCCGCCGCTTCCTCGAGCGGTCGAACGCTGTCGATAACGGGGCTCCAGTCCCCGTGATGGACGCTCGCGAGCAGCCCAGCGAACTCAGAGGGGCTTCCCATTGTCGTCCCCAGGAGGGAAAACTGGCCGAAGTAAAACCCGCGCACATCGAGCTCGGCCGCCGCACCAGCGGTCGCACCAAACGTGACGACCCTGCCGCCTGGGCAAAGACAGTGCAAAGAGTCGGGCAAGGTTGCGCCCACCGAGTCGATAACGACGTCGACTCCGCCCTCGCTCACCTCACAAACAGCGTCAGGCCAATCGCTCTGCCCGTAGTCGACTCCGGCCTCAGCACCGAGATCCTTTGCGCGTTCGATCTTTTCCGAGCTCGAGGAGGTGACGAAAACCCGAGCGCCGGCCTGATGCGCAAGCTGGACGGCGATGGTGGAAACACCGCTGCCGGCACCGAGCACCAATACTGACTCGCCTTCGCGGAGCCTCGCACGGGTGAAGAGTGCTCTGTACGCCGTGAGACCTGCGAGCGGGAAGGCCGCGGCCTCCTCCCAGGAGAACCGGCTTGGTTTTCGAAACACGTTCTCTTCGGGAACTGCCACGAGTTCGGCGTACGTACCATCGCCGGGACCGCCGAGGATCTCGAAGCCTTCGCCCGGCGCCTCGTCGGCCACTCCCCAGTTGAGCGACGGCAGGATCACGACTTCTTCGCCCGTGTCGCGCCGAACTCCGGCGCCGTCGGAGCCCAGAATCAGTGGAAGGCCATACTGGCGTGCGCCGCTACGAATCATCGTGTCGCGTCGGTTGATCGCCGCCGCACGAAGTTCAACGATTACCTCGCCAGGGCCACCGACTGGATCGGCTGCCTCGTCGAGACGAAGGACCTCAGGCCCACCGTACTCGTGCAGAACGACTGCTTGCATGTCGGCTGCGACCGGATCAGCCGCGCAACGAGTTCCAAGGCGCCTGATCGGAGACGTCTTCGAGCTCGTAGCCCCCCTCACCAATTGACGGAGCCAAGACGACAGTGAGGAGAGCGGCTGTCCCACCGGTGTTGAAAGAGGCATGCACGGTGCCGGCGTCAATGAAGACGGCATCTCCAGCCCGCAAGAGTTCGTTCTGAGTCTCGAGCCACTGTTCGATCTGCCCTTCCCGAACGTAGATGACTTCCTCCTGGTTGGGGTGGGTATGGAAGTCGTGGCCTTGTTCCGGCCCGAGACTGACGTCCATGACCGTAAGTTCCTTTGCCCCGGTATTCGACGGCCTACTGATCCAGCCCATCTCGCCCCAATCGAGCACGTCCCTCTCGACGTCGCGCGACAGTACAAAGGTTCCACCCATTTCGATCCTCCTTAGTCTGGGCTCTCCATCAAGGCGGTTTCTGACTAAACCGGGATCGCCTTGAACCGCTTCATGTTCTCGGTCATTGCGACCTCCGTGGGAAGCCGCTCCATGCTCGAGGCACCGAAGAAGCCAACGACGCCGTCTGTTCGCTCCAGCACGTAGGCGGCATCGTCCGGCTCGGCGATCGGACCACCGTGGCACAGGACGAGCACGTCGGGATTGACCTCTTTTGCAGCGTCGTGCATCTGCTGGATCAGCTCCACGCTCTCGTCCAGAGTCTTCGCCGTCGCCGCGCCGATCGTCCCCTTCGTCGTGAGACCCATGTGAGGCACGAGCACGTCCGCTCCTGCGTCGGCCAGCGCCTTCGCCTCGTCCACCGTGAACGCGTACGGACACGTGACCATGTCGAGCTCGTGCGCCGTGCGGATCATGTCGACCTCGAGGTCAAACCCCATCCCCGTCTCCTCGAGATTCTGGCGGTAGTGACCGTCCATCAGGCCGACCGTCGGAAAGTTCTGGATCCCGGAGAAGCCGATCGAGCGAAGCTCCTCGAGGAACACGGGCATGAGCCGGAAGGGATCCGTGCCGCAGACCCCTGCCATCACCGGCGTGTCCTCGACGACGGGGAGCACCTCCGAAGCCATCTCGACCACGATCGCGTTTGCGTCCCCGTACGGCATGAGTCCCGCCAACGAGCCGCGGCCCGCCATCCGATACCGGCCCGAGTTGTAGATGATGATCAAATCCACGCCGCCGGCCTCGGCGCATTTGGCCGACAGACCCGTGCCGGCTCCCGCCCCGATAATCGGCCTTCCCGCCTCGACCTGCGCTCGCAGACGGGCAAGCACGTCCTTCCTGGTCACGCCGACCCTCCCCTCACTTCGTCCCCTCGTACAGCTCGTGAAGACGATCGGCCATGGCTCTCGCAAACTCAGGATCGTTGACATCCGTGTCGAACTCATTGACCTCGACACTCGCGTCGAGCCCGTCCTTGAGCGTTGAGATCAGGGCCTCGTCGGCTTCCGGGTCGTAGAACGCTTGTCCCTCGGTCGCGATCATCGACACGCCCTTGAGCGGGATGAAAAGGCTGACGGGCCCCTTCGCCGCATTGAGCTTTCGCGCGATCCTCATGCCCAGTTCCGCGCACTCATCGGGGGTCGTTCGCATCAGCGTGACGGTCGGATTGTGCTTGTAGAGATTGCGGTCACGAAACTCGGGCGGAACGCTCTCGATCGGACCGAAGTTGACCATGTCGAGAGCACCGAGCGAGACAACCTGCGGGATTCCGAGCTGCCCCGCCACCTCGAGCCGATCCGGTGCCGCCGGAAATACTCCGCCGACCAGTTCATCGCACAGCTCGGTGGTTGTCACGTCGAGCATCGCGGTGATGAAGCCGCCCTTTGCAAGCGCTTCCATGGACTCGCCCCCGGTTCCCGTCTGGTGAAAGACGAGCACCTCGTAGCCAAGTTCCTCGAGCCGCTCTCGCGCAATCGTCACGCACTGCGTCGTCACGCCGAACATCGACGCACCGACGAGCGGTCTCTCTCCGCCGAGGTCCGGCACCGTCGCCTTGGCCATACCGGCGATCGCGCCGGCAGCGTTCGACATGATCCGAGCCGAGATCTGATTGATCCCCGCGATGTCAACGACCGAGTACATCATCGTGACGTCGACGGCTCCCACGTACGGCCGCGTATCTCCTGCCGCAACGGTCGAGACCATGAGCTTCGGGACCCCGACCGGAAGTTGGCGCATGGCGTGTGTCACGAGCGAGGATCCGCCCGATCCCCCCAGACCGAGAATGCCGTCCAGCCGGCCGTCCGTGTGAAGCGTCTTGACGATCTCGGCGGCGCCGCGCGCCATGGTCTCGACGGCGACTCCTCGGTCGCCCGCCTCGGCGAGCGCCTTCACGTCTGCGCCGACCGCGGCGGCGACCTCCGCGCGAGAGATATCCGGCTCGGTCTTCGGCTCCTCGAGGATTCCCGCGTCGACGAGCAGGACGTCAACCCCGTGCTCGCCGACACGATCGCGCAGATACGCGTATTCCTCACCCTTTGTGTCCAGTGTTCCGACGAGTACGACCGTCGGCATTGGGTTCCCCTCCTCCGGAGCTAGCCGGAAGATCCTAGATCATCTGTGGATTCGTCACTCGATGCGGGTGACGCCGAGGAACTGCTGCTGGAGCTCCTCGCTTGCCCGGAGGGCGGATGCTGTGGTCTCGGTCTCGATTCGACCACCGATCATGACGAGCTGGCGTTCGCACAGCGCGGTGGAGACTCCGAGGTTCTGCTCGATGAGCAGGAGTCCTATTCCCTCCTCGACAAGGGACTTGAGTGTCTCGACGAGGTTCTCGACGATGGTCGGAGCGAGGCCCTCCGACGGCTCGTCCATAAGCAGGAGGCGCGGATTCGTTACCAGCGCCCGCGCGATCGCCAGCATCTGCTGCTCGCCGCCCGAGAGTTGCGCGCCGCTGACCTTCTTCCGCTCCGCGAGGCGCGGAAAGAGCTCGTAGACGCCTTGGATTGTCCAGCGCCCGTTACCCGCGGTCCGGCTCTTGATCATTCGCAGATGCTCGTCGGTCGAGAGCGACGGGAAGAGCCGGCGGCCCTGGGGAACGTAGCCGATCCCGTGCGTGGCGATCTTGTACGACGCCTTGCCGAGGAGCTCGTTGCCTGCGAAACGAACCGATCCGCGGGCCCGCGGTGGCGACATGCCCATGATCGCCTTGCAGAGCGTCGTCTTACCCATCCCGTTTCGGCCGATGATCGCCACGGGTTCGGCCCCCACCTCGAAGCCGACATCCTGCAGGACGTGCGCCTGCCCGTAGTAAGCGTTCAGGCCATCGACTTTGAGAGTGGGCTCACTCGACGCCATGCGACCGTCCAAGGTAGAGATCGTGGACGAGTTCATTCGCGCGAATCTGCTGTGGAGTTCCTTCGACGATGATCTCGCCGTCGTGCATCATCGTCACGTACTCGGCGACGGTGAGTGCGACGTCCATGTCGTGCTCGATCAGGAGCAACGTGATGCGGCGGTCGAGCTCGAGCAGGAGCTCCGTAAGCGATGCTCGCTCGCCAGGGGAGAGGCCGGCCGCCGGCTCGTCGAGCATCATCAACTTCGGCGATCCGGCCAGTGCCATGCCCACCTCGAGCTGTCGCTGCTCTCCGTGTGACAGGTCTCTGACGAGGGTGCCCAGCAGCTCGGTGAGATGGACGTTGTCGGCGATCTCACGGGCCTCGTCTCGCATCTTCCTGTCACGGCCGGGCAGCTTGATCAGCGAGAAGTGGCCCTTCCGGACACCCAAGACCGACAGATACAGGTTGTCCTCGACCGAGAGACCCAGAAAGAGCCGCGATGTTTGGAACGTTCGTGTGAGACCAATTCTCGCCCGGGCTCGAGCGGGCAGAAGCGTAACGTCTTGTCCGAAGAGCTCGATCTGGCCCTCGCTCGGATCCATCTCCCCGGAGATGACGGCGTTGGCAAATTGCCTGCACAGGACCCTACGGGAAATGGA
>CAYTCZ010000050.1:13387-19400 GCA_964436315.1 uncultured Gaiellales bacterium
TGACGTTGAAGAGGGTCGTCTTGCCGGCGCCGCTCGGACCGAGGACGGCACGGCGCTCGCCGTACGCGACGTCCAAGTCGACGTCACGTACGGCGTGAACGCCGCCAAAGCGCCGGCCGATCCCCCGACAACGGAGGATCGAGCCGGCGTTTGCGTCCTGCTGCTCTGCGACGGACATCGTCCACTCAGAGCGGGGTGTCCGATCGACTACTCGACGGACCCCACCTCCTCGGCGTTTCCGACCCAAGGCAGCTCGACATCCTGATCGCAGGCCGGATTCTCGCGATCGGGTGGGGGTGTCTCCGGCGTAAACACTCCGCCGAAGGCCTGTGTCACCGCTGGGACCTTCCAGACGGTAGTGACTCCTTCAGCTGAGACGATCTTGACGAAGTTGTCCTGGATCGCCTGGCGGTTCTCGTCCAGGCTCACCGGACCGAATGCAGCATCCTCTAGGACCAGATTCGACATCGCCTCACGGAACGACGCATGACCGTCCTCCTCGAGCACTCCGCCAGTCTCCTCGAGAGCACGGGCCATCGCCTCAGCGGCGTTGTAGTAGTTGTAGACGAACACGCTCGCTGCGGCGTCGGCGATCGACGGATAGACCTCGGCCACGAAGTCGAAGTAGGCCTGGGCCTCGGGCGTCGTTGCATCGCCCCAGATCGAGTCGGCCGCCGCAACGCCCTCCAGACGCCCACCGAACTCCGGAACGAGGAGGGGATCGGCGAAGAACAGGTTGCCGGTGAACTTCGAAGCATCGATCGGGCCGACGACGTCCTCGTAGGCCTTCAGGAACGGGATGAGACCCGCACCGCCGACGGCTGAGAAGACGTTGTCATCCGGGCTGATCTGGGCGGCGAAGGACGTGTAGTCCGTCTCGCCCAGCGCCGGCCAGATCCGGTTCGTGATCTCTCCGCCGGCTGCGCAGAACTCGGCGATGAAGCCCGCGGCCGACGTATAGGCGAAGCTGTAGTCGTCCGCGACCGTGACGGCGGTATCCCAACCGAGGACGTTCCTCGCGTAGTCGCCGAGACCGGCCGACCACTGCGCGCCGTCCGAGTTCCAGCGGAAGAAGTTCGGCGACTGCACCTTCAGCGTCGTATCCTGCGCGCCCGAGGTTCCGTTGATGAACGTCGTCTCGGGATGCTCGAGAGAGTAGTTCGCGACGGCGATTCCCTCGTCACCCGAAAGCGGGCCGATCAGGATCTCGGCGCCGAGTTCCTCGACCAGGCGTCTGGTCTCCTCGATCGCCTTCTCGGGGGTATCGTCCGAACAACCGTAGCCGACGATCTCGATGGGTCGACCGGCAATGACTGCTCCGTCAAGCCCATCGGTCGGATTCTCTCCGGACGGGGTTGCTCCTCGCGCTACCAGCGGGAGCTGGGCACCGCCGATGTCATGCTCGAACCAGGCACCGAACGCACCCTCACAGTCGGACAGGATTCCCAACAGAATCGGGTCGCCGTCTGCGGCTGCCGGTTCCTCGGCCGGCGCAGGCTCTTCGGCCGTCTCAGCGGGCTCGGCCGGGGCCGGCTCTTCGGCCGGGGCCGCCGGCTCAGCCGGTTCGGCGGGTTCGGCCGGTGCTGGTTCGGCCGTATCATCATCGCCGCCACAAGCTCCGACGGCGAGTCCGAGGCCAAGTACGAGCACGCCCAAGAGCAGCATGTACCGATATCGGTGCAGGAGCGACTTCACGCCGCCCTCCTTGACATTCTCTTCCATTCACTCCTCCTTTCGAGGTCGCCCTAACCTCATTCATTCAGGTCGCGTCACACGACCCACTTTGAACCCAGAGATCCTCTCAGACCTCCTTCGATCTCTGCCCTCCTCCGCGAAGTCGGGCTCGAAACTCTAGACGCGCGAGCGGCGAAAAAGTTGGAGATCGACTCATTGCCTCTCCACCGCCGGCTTCGGCGGCTCGTCCTTTCTCCAAGTCGTCATCGCCCGCTTCCCGAAACCGCGTGCGCTCTCCCAGATCCCGAGCAGGCCGCCCGGCGAGAGTAGCACGATGATGAGAAAGAGGATGCCGAGGAGCGTATTGAAGCGCTCGACACCGACGAAGCCGATGTCTTTCGAGTAGAACTCGAGCCAGCCAAAGGCGAAGGCCCCCACCCATGCCCCCTCGATCCAGAAGAGCCCTCCGATGACGGCGATTATGAGGACGTCGATGATGCCGCCAATGTCGACGTCACCGGGATCGATCCTCGTCCGCGACCACACGTAGAGAATTCCTCCGAGACCGGCGATGAAAGCGGCGAAGCCCATCGCGAGCGTCCGATAGAGAAAGATGTTGTAGCCGAGTGCGCGCATTCGCGTTGGGTCATCTCGGATGCCCTGCAGGGCGATGCCGAACGGCGTTCGGACGATGTACTTGAGCAGCAGGTACACGACGAGCGCAACGCTCAGCGAGATGTAGTAGACGTTCTCTGGATCCGTTCTGGGGGTACTCACGATGTCGGGGGCATCGACGTTGTTCACGCCGCCGAAGCCCGACAACTGGGTCACCTGGCCCCAGAAGAAGAAGACCAGAACGCCGAAGGCGAGAGTGATCATGAGGAAGTAGATCCCCTCGCTGCGGGCCGCGACAGCCCCGAAGATGAGGCCGACGACCGTCGCGATCAGCAGAGCGACGACGGCCGCAACCCACGGGTTCCAGGCGGTACTGACACCTCCGTCTGCGAGGACGAGATTGGCCACGGTAAAGCCAGCGATTCCCGCGAACGCGACCTGGGCGAGCGAGACCATGCCGCCGTAGCCGGCGAGGAAGATGAGGCTGGCCGCAACGATCCCGAGAAAGAGTGCCTCGGTCAAGATCTCGCTCAATTTGAAGTCGTTCACCAGGTAGGGAGCGATCGCGAGCAGGATGAGCGCGACCACAAGTCCTCCCCACTGCGCACCGTGTCTCTTCAGATTCGACTGCGTCACGCCGGTCTCCCGAAGAGGCCGTACGGGCGAACGGCGAGAACGAAGACCATGACAAGGAAGGTGAACAGGATCGAGTAGTTCGTCCAGTTCTGATCACCGAAGATGAGATAGACGTCGGCGTAGCTGTCGACCATCGCGATCAACACGGCTCCCACAGCGGCACCACCAAGCGACCCCATGCCGCCGATGATCACGACGAGCAGCGAGTTGAGGAGGAATAGGGTGTCGACCCCAGGGAGGAAGCTCGCCACGAAGCCGTACATGACACCCGCGAATGCGGCGAGCGCCGAGCCGATGAAGAATGCCGCCCCGAAGAGGACCTGGATGTTGATGCCGAGAGCCGAAACCATCTGACGGTCGTCGACGCCGGCGCGGATGATCATCCCGCTTCGGGTCTTCTTCAGCCAAAGCCAGAGCAACAGTCCGACGCCGAACGCGCAGAAGAGAATGAAGAAGCGTGGGAACGCGTAGCTCACGTTGAAGACTCTGAGATCGACGGTGTAGTCGAGAATCTCGGGCCGGCCTGGATCGAGGGCAATTCCGCCGAACTCGCGAAGCATCTGGTCGGCAAGGATGATCGAGATCGCGATCGTGATCATCGCCTGACGAAGCTCCTGACCCTGGTTCCAACGCAGAAATGCTTGCTGAGTGAACAGACCGAACAGGCCCACCCAGATGCACGCGACGAGGACTGCAACGCCCCAGACCCAGCCAAGCTCGCGCTGGAACTGGAGCGTGATGTAACCGCCGAGCAGGAAGAACGATCCGTGCGCCATGTTGACAACCCGCATGAGGCCGAAGATGAGGGTGAAGCCGCTCGCGACGATGAAATAGAGACCTGCGAGCGTGATGCCGTTCAGCGTGACCGTCACCCAGAGCCGTGGGTTCTCGGCAGCCTTCCAGCCGACCCAGGCGAGGAAGAGGGCGATGATGCCACCGACGATGATCCGCCCCGACCACTTGACAATCTGGGCCTGAATCCGCTGTGAACGGAGTCCCCCGGTCGGGATCGCGTGGGCGTGTTCAGCCATCCGTCACCAAGTCACCGATGATCGATTTTGACCCCAAGGAGATCCGAAACTAACAGGCAGGTCCCCTCCTTTCAACGACGACGAAATAAGGCGGGGAGAAGTTGGCGAACTCGACGGCCGGATATGATCGCGTGGGAGGACCGCGGGTAAGCGAGGAGGGGATGTGAAATGGCCGAGATGCGAGGTTGTGACCTGGTCGTCGACTACCTGATCAAGGAGAAGACGCCGTACATGTTCGGCTATGCCGGACACGGCGCGGTCGGGTTGCTCGACGGCGTTTTCGATCGCCAGGACGAGATCAAGATCATCTTCCCGAGAATCGAGTCGGGAGCCGGCTACATGGCGGACGCCTTTTACCGCGCGTCGGGCAAGGTCGTCCCCGTCTACACGTCGACCGGACCCGGGCCGATGCTGCTCACGGTTGCAATGGGTAACGCGTTCTACGACTCGTCAGCGTTCATCGCGATTACGGGCCAAGTCGCCACGAACCAGTACGACTCAGGAGCTTTGCAGGAGGAGTACCGCCACTATCAAGCGGATTTCCCGAGCATCGCGAAGACGATCACGAAGCGGAGTTTCCAGGCGCACTCGGTGGATGATCTCAGGAAGTTCCTTCCCAAGGCCTTCAAGTTGGCAACCACGGGCCGACCGGGCCCGGTCCATATCGACGTGCCGTACGACCTCTGGATCCGAACTGCCGACGTCGAGACACCGGAACCCGAGGAGCACTCGCTGCAGCTCAACTGGCGCACGCCCGGCTCACCGGAGGCCATCGAGAAGGCGCTCGACCTCCTGTTCAAGGCGAAGCGTCCCCTCATTCTCGCCGGTGGCGGGATCATCGCCTCGGAGGCGAGCAAGGAACTTGCGGAGTTCGCCGAGTACGCCAACGTGCCCGTCTACACCTCGTTCATGGGGAAGGGAGCGATTTCGGCCGAGCATCCGCTCTCGCTCGGGATCGCCGGCTGCTGGGGCGAGTATCCGGGAACCGAGGCAGCGCGAAACGCCGATGTCATCATTGCCTTCGGCTGTCGCTTCTCCGACATTCACTGCTCGTCGTGGGTCCCCGGTTACACCTACAACATCCCGCCGACCAAGCTGATCCACGTCGACATCGATCCGATGGAGATCGGTCGCAACTACCCGACCGAGATCGGCATCGTCGGGGACGCTCGGGAGGTTCTACGCCAACTCCGAGACGCCGCCGAGAAGCGCGGGCCGAAGCGTGAGTCGTCTCCCTGGCACGACCAGGTACAGGCCTACAAGGAGGAGTGGCAGAACTTCGTCAGCGAGTACAAGGACTCCGACGAGGTCCCGATCGAGCCGAGGCGGCTGATCGGAGACATGCGCAGGATTGCGCCCAAGGACACGCTGATGATCACCGACACGGGCAATCATCAGACCTGGGTCGAGCAGTACTGGGACGTCTACGAGCCGCGTTCGGTCTTCACTCCGGGCGGCTTCGCCGGGATGGGCTTTGGGACATACGGCTCACTCGGCGTCAAACTCGCCCGCCCCGACCGGCCCGTGGTATGCGTGACGAGCGACGGCTCGTTCATGATGTTCCCGGGAGCAGTCGCCACGGCGACCGAGCACGACATCCCGGTGGTCTGGGTGATCATGAACAACTACACGATCGGGGTGATCCGCGACCTCCAACGCTTCTACATGGACGGCCGCGAGATCGCGACGAGCTTCGTAAAGCAATCGACTGGGGAGTTCTGGAACCCCGACTTCGCGAAGATGGCGGAGGCGATGGGAGCCGGAGCCGCGACGATCGATGACCCGGCAGACATCGCGGACGGGTTCAAGGAGGCACTCGATTCGGGCAAACCCTACGTGCTCGACGTGCGGGTAAACCGCGACACGGCCGTCCCGCTCATCGGCACGTGGCAGTTCCCACCGATCACCCAGGCCGAGCCAACCTTCGGCAAGCGGCTGGTGCTGACGTAAGAAGGGGTCAGGTCTGCACTGTTGCGCCGTTGTGCAGACCCGGGGTCAGGTCTGCACTGTTGCGCCGTTGTGCAACAGTGCAGACCTGACCCCATGATCCACTTCCC
>CAYTCZ010000050.1:19500-27323 GCA_964436315.1 uncultured Gaiellales bacterium
TGCACTGTTGCGCCGTTGTGCAACAGTGCAGACCTGACCCCATGATCCACTTCCCATTCACGGCCATCGTTGGGCAGGAGCGACTCAAGCAAGCCCTACTCGCCAACGCGGTAAATCCCGCGGTCGGCGGCGTCCTCGTCGAGGGGCCGAGCGGGACCGGGAAGTCAACGGCCGCGCGCGGGCTGGCGGCGCTCCTGCCGGAGATTGACGTGGTCACCGACTGTCCGTTCAGTTGCTCGCCGGGCGAGCCTTGCCCGCGCTGCACTTCCCGAATAGCGGCAGGCGAAGAACTTCCTGCGACGCGCCGCGCCGTCCGGCTCGTCAACCTCCCGCTCAACGCCACCGAAGACCGGGTTGCGGGGAGCATCGACGTCGCGATCGCTTTGCGGGAGGGCGAAAAGGCGCTGGAATGCGGACTCCTCGCGGACGCAAACCGCGGGATTCTCTACGTCGATGAGATCAACCTCCTCGACGACCACTTGACGGACATCCTCCTCGACGCGGCCGCGCTGGGCACCAACATCGTCGAACGCGAAGGGATCTCGATCCAACATCCGGCCCGCTTCTTGTTGGTCGGCACGATGAATCCGGAGGAGGGTGAGCTGCGGCCGCAGATTGCGGATCGGCTCGGTCTCCATGTTGTCGTCCAGGCACTCGAGCGTCCCGCCGAACGCGCGGAGGTCATTCGGCGGCGGGAGGCCTTTCACCGGAACTCAGGCGCCTTCGCCGACGAATTCTCCGATGCAGAACAAGAGGTGGCAGCGCGAATATCCCAAGCCCGAGAGCAGCTCCTCGATGTGCAGGTCGCGGATCCTCTCTACGAAGCGATTGGACAACTTGTTGTCAAGACCGGCGTGGCGAGTCATCGAGCAGATGTGACGATCCTCGAATGCGCGAAGGCTCTTGCTGTTCTGGACGGTCGAGCTCAGGTCTCGGACCAGGATGTCATCGACGCCGCCGGGCTGGCCCTTGGCCACCGGCTCGAATCGGATCCCTTCGAGCCAGCCGCGGAAATCGATGACGAACTCCTCGCGCGGCTCCTGGAAGAAGCGCTCGAGATCGGAGCGGAAGAAAAAAAAGCGCCGAGCCCGGCGGCGCCGGGATCTCGAGCCCCGTAGACGACATCGAGGGAGCGCCCGGCGTCGCCGTGCTCGATGTCGACGTTGAGAGCGTCTTTGAGAAGACCCGGCGTCGGGACAAACACGAACGCGCTGGCCTCGGCACACGCGCACGGTCGCTCGTCCGACGCCGACAGGGGAAGTACTCGCGTCATGGCCTTGCGAGACAAACGGAATTCGATGTCGCGGTCGATGCAACGATCCGTGCCGCGGCCGTGCGGTCGAGCTCACTCCCCGTTCGGGTGGACGCGCAAGATCTTCGGCGCAAGGTACGCGAGCATCGGTCGCCATTCGCGGTCTGCTTCGTCCTCGACAACAGCTGGTCAGTGCACGCAGATCAGATGATCGAGAAGGTGAAAGGTGTGACGCTGGCCCTGCTCCACGATGCCGCCCACAGGGGGGACAAGGTCGCCCTGGTCGCATTCAGAGGCGGCATGCCGGAGGCAACTGTGGCGCTCCCGCTGACGAAGAGTGCTCACCGAGCCGCCAAGCGGCTGCAGCACGTGCCGGTGAGCGGGCGCACCCCGCTGCCCCATGCACTCCGCCTAGCCCGCCGGCTCTTGCGACAGGAACGAATCCGCCGCCCCAACGCGATCCCGGTGCTCGTCGTCGTGACCGACGGGCTTCCCACCGTGCCGCTTCGACCGTCGGGCGACGCACGCCGCGATATTCGAATCGAGGCACGTGCTCTCCGGCGAGCGGGAGTCACGTGCGTCGTGGCGGATTCCGCGCTTACCGAGAAGGCAAAGCGCCTCAGTTGTGGACCGGAACTTGCCCGATTGAGTGGGGGCGCTTGCCTCCCGCTCGCCGAACTAGCGCCCGACGTGCTCCTCGACGAGATCGAACGAATCGTGTAGGAAGGTGCCGTGTTGACCGATAAACAGGCCCTCCTGTTGGAGGCGCTCATCGACGAGCGCACGGCCGAGGTGGCACAAAAGACGGTGGGCGCCGACGCCCAAGCCGAGCTCACCGCACTCGGCCTGCTCGGGCCAGGAACCTCGGAACAGGCGGAGGCGGCACTCGAGACCGTACGGCTCGAGCGTGCAATTGAGTGGGCTACGGCGTCGCCGAAACAGGGAGAGATCCTCGCGGCCTTTGCCCGTCACTGTCTCGACGAACTCGACGATCTGGAGGTGATCGGCGCACGGCCGACCGCGCTTTCTCTTCGCTGGCGAAACGAGGACAGTCGCATCGAGCTACGCGCCGGGTTCCTCCTTTGCGAGCAGCTCGTCGGAGATGTGCCGCTCCTTCTGCTCGGTGATCTGGAGAGCGGCGGCGGCGAACTCATCGAGGCGTTCATCCGGAATGACGAGCTCCGTGCCCGGGTGGCAATCTACGACCTCGATCGTCTCGAGAAGGTTGGCGCCGTCCGCTCGAGCGCCTTTGTCTATTTCGAGTGGTTCCTCCGAGATGAGTACGGCGTCAAGCTCCTGCCGTCGGCGGCATTTACGCAGGGGCTGATCGACCGCGGCGTCATCTCACTTGGGTTCGGGTAACGGCTAGCGTGCCGCTGGGTCGCGAAGCCGAAGGAACAGCGAAGCCCGCAGGTTCTCTTCGGACTGGGGAACCTCGTCCTCGAGCTTCACCAGGTTGTCACCAAAGACGGACCGATCGAGCGTCGAGACATCTGGCCAGTCGATCTCGATCAGGTTGTCGGAAGGGTCACGAAAGTACATCTGCACCGCGCCACCCGGCAACTCCCAGACGTTCGCGTATCTGCGCTCGGCGGAGGTATCGAATAGACCTCGCTCCTGCAATCGAAGGTAGGCGGCCTCAAAGTCGTCGACCTCAAGACCGAAATGCTGGGCTGTTCTGTCGGGCTCTACGTCTACCGGGAAAAGGTGAAGCTGGAGATCGCCGAGGCGCAACCAGCGGACCGGTCGATTGAAGCCGAAGTTGGGAGCCGGAATCTCCTCCATATCGAGAAGATCCTTGTAGAACTCGACCGAGGCATCGACATCGACGGCTGGGATCGAAACGTGGTTAAGGGCTATCGCGCGCATGTGTCGATCTTAAAGCGTGTGGCGGAACCACGACGACGCCGATGCTTTCGTCAGCAGTCCGTCTCTTGCCCGCGCTCGGTGTGACCACTGCTAGTAGTCTGCTGACGTTGCTGCCCTTTTTCTGAGACACCAGGAGGCGACGGAGGCACATGAGTACCTATCAGATTCCATACGAGTCGCTTGATCCGCTCACGATCGGCGCGTCAGACGACCAGAGCAAGGTCTATCGAGAGGAGCTCGAGCTCGAGATTTCCGACGAGAACCTCCTCGCTGCCATATACCCGGACGAGCCAGGACCCGTCGGCGATGCGACCGCAGCTGCTCGTACCGCACTTGAAGCGCCTGTCTCCGGCCCTCGCTTCTCCGAGCTTCTCTCCGGCGCCCGGAGCGTCGCGATCATCATCGACAACCAATTCCGTCCGACGCCTGTTTCGAAGCTCCTGCCTCCGGTCTTCGATGCCATTGAGGCGGCGGGAATCACGGATGTCTCGGTCGTCTGCGCGAACGGCAAGGTCTTCCCGATGTCCGACACGGATATCCCGCAGAAGATCGGTGAAGAGAACCTCTCCCGCATGGAACGTCGGGGAATCTCATTTCACCAGAACGATCCCCGGAACGCCGATATGTACACGTACATCGGTGTCTCCTCGAGAGGCACACCTGTCTGGCTCCACAACGAGGTGGCCAACAAAGAGGTGAAGATCTCGATTGGCCACGCTCAGGCGAACCACTGGGGCGCCGGCGGCGGTGGCAAATTGATCCTGCCGGGCGTCGTTTCTGACGAAACGGTCGAGTCGAACCACTGTGCGTTTGTGCCGTCACCTCAGACGCACTACGGAGCACTCGCGGGGCCGATGCGCTCGGATATCGACGAAGTCGCGACCATGGCCGGCCTGAACGTGACGATGAACGTTCTGCTCAACACACGGGGACGCGTCGTCGACGTCGTCTACGGATCCCACCCGGATGCTCACCGAGAGGCAATCGAGCGGTTCAACGCGATCTACGCCTACGAGAACCCGGTGACGGAAAAGGGGCCCGCCGATATCGCCGTCTGCGGCGTCTTCGCCCCGACCGATCACCTGTTCTTCCACACGGGCTGGGGATGCATGTCCGCGGATCTCGTTGTTCGGGAGGGCGGCACGATCATTTACGCGTCGCCGTCCCCGGGCGTGAACACAGCCGTAGGCGATTTCCCCGGACTCGCGCTCATGGATCTTATGAAGCCGTACATGCCGCCGAGCCAGGAGAACTATCAACGCATCCTCAGGGACATACACGCGCGTGAGATCCAGATGTGGGCGGGCTGTATCTGGGTGCCGATCTACGAGGTCATGACGCGAAAGCACCTCACGATCGTGACGCAGGAAGACAACCTGGAGATGGCCGCCGACATCGGGCTCGATGCGACGACCTCCCTCGATGAGGCGTTCTCGGCCGCGATGGACCGGCACGGCGCCGACGCAAAGGTCATTGTCCTTCCCTTCGCACGCTACCAGTTGCCAAAGAACGCGATCCGAATGGAAGCACAGGAGATCGAGTTGCTCGAAGAAGTCCGCCTGTAGCCCCTCGCTCCGCTGGACGGACATCTCGAACCACTGGCCGGCGGTGGCCTCCCGCCGGGCGAAGCCTGGCTCCGCCACCGCCCCAGTGGTCCGAGAACGGCCAGGGGTACAGTTAGAGGGTGGCGTTTGGACCTGAGGGCGAAATCAAGGGCTCGACGACGATCGTCGAGATCCTGAGGCGGTATCCGAACGGAGAGGCCGCGAAGCTCATGTCCCGCCTCTACTGGCCGTGCGCGCACTGCGGCGGCGCGTTCAACGAACCGCTGACGATGGCGGCCAAGCGGCACGCGATGGCCCCCAGGGCGGTTCTCGAGGCGTTTCGGGCTCTCGAGGAACCGGGTGGGCCGAGCGAGGGACTGATCGAGGAAGCCGGACGGAAGGTCGGCCGCTAGTTGGTGCCAGCTGCCGCGGATCAACCGGACAACGGACTCTGCGGTGTTCTCTTCGATCTCGATGGAACCCTGATCGATACGGCCGCCGCGGAGAAGTCTGTTTGGCCCTCGCTCGCAGCAATCATCGAGGAGTACTTCCCCGAGGTCGATCGACCGGCTCTACAGTCTCGGTACCTCGAGACCTTCGAGCCGTACTGGACCGCCTACCTCGAGGGGTGCATCGACTTCGCCGAGTATCGACGGGCGAGACTCAGCGAGGCGTTGGAGCCCTGGGGCGAACTCACCGCGGAGCTCTTCGACGCCTACTACACGGAAAAGCGACGCACGATCGAATTACTTCGCCCATTCGACGGCACGCTGAACACGCTGGAACAAGTCCGCGGAGCAGGTCTTCGTTGGGGACTGCTGACCAACGGCCCGTCGTGGATGCAACGGCGGAAGCTCGAGGTTACCGGCCTCGCGAGCGAGTTCGACGCGGTCGCGATTAGCGAGGAGATCGGCGTCTCCAAGCCGGAACCGGAAGCGTTCTACACCGCAGCCGCGATGATCGGCTGCGAGCCCGAGCGGGTTGCGATGGTCGGTGACTCACGTGCGTACGACATCGAGGGCGCCCTGGGAGCGGGGCTGGCGCTCGCCGTACTCGTAGATCCCGATGGCGAGACCGAGACCTCTGACCGTCCCGTGGTGAGCGAGATCGGAGAGCTGCCCGCTCTCCTCGGTATCAAGAACGAGAGCTGATCAAGCCGGGGCGGCGAGACGACCAACGAAGTTCATGCTCAGCGAGCCTGAGCGGAACGGTTCCTCGCTGATCTCGACCTCCCGGTACCCGGCGGCCTTCACCGCTTCGGATATCGCCCTCCGCTCCTCGGGCCTCTGTGCCCTAGCAAGTTCGTCGCCGCCGAGCTCGACTCTGCCGAGCAAGCCGAAGTGTCGCACTCGGAGGACGCGATACCCGAGCTGTTTGAGCGCCATCTCCGCGCGGTCGACCTGCGCGAGGGTCTCGGGTTCGACCGGCGTCCCATAGGGAAGGCGCGACGCCAGGCACGGAGACGCCGGCTTCTCAGCACTCGGTATGCCAAGTTCCCGCGCGAGGCTCCGCACCTCCTCCTTTCCCACTCCAGCTTCGAGAAGTGGATGGATGACACGATGCTCCGCAGCCGCGCGCAGCCCGGGCCGCCAGTCACCGACGTCGTCGGCGTTTGCGCCCGACAAGAGTGCTTTGTACCCGCGGGAAGTAGCAAGAAGTTCGAGCTGCTCGTAGAGCTCCGTTTTACAGTGGTAGCAGCGATCCCGCTCGTTCCTTCGGTAGTCGGCGCGCGCCAGCTCGTCCGTCGAAATCGTCTCGTGGGCGATTCCGATTGCGTTCGCGACTGAGCGCGCCCCATCGAGCTCTCCGGTCGCGAGCGCCGGCGAGACCGCTGTCACGGCGAGTGCCCTGTCACCAAGGGCGCGGGCGGCAATCGCGGCGACCAGGGACGAGTCCACGCCGCCGGAGAAAGCGACGACCGCGCTTTCGAGCGATGCGAGCCTCGTCACGAGTTGATCGATCTTCGTCATTCCGACTGCGCAGCGGCGAGCGCTGCGACCCAGACCGACTTTACAGATACTCCGTGAGCTCGGGCGATTGCCATGCAGTCGTCGTGCTCGGGAGCAACGTTGACGATGCGCCCCTCAAGCCGGCCGATCTTGACGCGGACGCTTCCACCGTCGACCTCCACAGTCCGTTCGTCGCGCTCGAGCTCGTAGCGGCGCGTGCGGGTAACCCGCAAACCGAGCGTGCTCGTCTCCTCGAGAATCGCGGCGGCCACAGCCTGCTCGTCTTTCGGGCGGGCAAGCGCCGAGAGAACGAAGCCGGGACGGCCTTTCTTCATCTGAGCCGGAACCGTCCAAACGTCCAGCGCCCCGGCCGCGAAACATCGCTCGACGGCATCGGGCACGAGCTCGGGGCTCAAGTCGTCAAGGTTCGTCTCGAGCACGGAGACCTCACCGCCGCGGCTCAACGTTTGTATCTGGCCGAGGAGGATCCGAACCACATTGGGACGGTCTGCGGGATCGGCGGTCCCTGCCCCGTACCCGACGCGATCTAGAACCAGCGGTGGTAACTCGCCCCATTCGTCGGCGAGTGTCGCAGCGAGGACGGCACCGGTGGGCGTAACCAGCTCGTGTCCCTCGGCGCCCACGAGCGGCGCACCGCGAAGAAGCTCGAGCGTCGCGGGCGACGGGAGTGGCAACACGCCATGCCCCGCATTGACGAGACCTCTCGCCGCCGGGAGCGGCGAGCAGACGACCCGATCAATCTCCAGGCCGTCGATCAGCAGGGCCACTCCACAGATGTCGAGGATCGTGTCTGCCGCACCGAGTTCATGAAAGTGCACCTTCTCCGGAGCAACGCCGTGCACTTTCCCTTCAGCCTTAGCAAGACGTGAGAAGGCCTCGAGCGCGAGCTCTTTCACCGGATCATCGAGACTTGCGGAGGCGAGAATCTGCTGGATCGACTTCCACGTGCGCTCGACGCCGTCGTCACCCCCACGAAAGTCGACGTGAAGGGCACCAATTCCTTGCCGCTCGACTCGTTGGATGACCACCTCGATACCGGCGAGCCCAAGCGACTCGGGAAGTTCACGAAGGCGATCTGCGTCCCCGCCAACGTCCACCAACGCCGCCACCAGCATGTCGCCGGCGATCCCTCCAACGCAGTCGAGGTAAGCGGTGCGGCCCATTCGTCTCGACCCGAAACTACACGTT
>CAYTCZ010000051.1:0-3133 GCA_964436315.1 uncultured Gaiellales bacterium
CGGCGCCCTGACGACGCTGGCGGCGGGATCCTTCGGCTTCGTCCCCTCGTACCTCGCTGTCCGAGCTAGGCCGCGATCGAAATGCTCTCGAGCTGCGGCTTGACCTCGGTGATGAAGAGCTCGAGGGTGCTCGTCGCCTCCTCAAACGTCATATCACCAGACGGAATCTGGAACACGAGGTGGTCGGTCCGGCCGGACTCGAGGATCTCGGCATGGCGTTCGGCAATCTGCTGCGGTGTGCCCGCCCCGGCCTTGATGGCCTCCTCATAGTGGGACAGGATATGGCGGAGCGGCCCGAGCGCCGCTTCGCACTGTTCCGGCGGCAGCACCGTGTGGTCGTATGCGTGGACAGCGTGGGTGCGCCGGATGAGGCCTTCCATCCCGCGACGGGCGATGTCCTGTGCCTCGGCTTCGTCCTCCGAGAGCGCGAGCACCAGAACGCACCCGACACGCGGCTTCGAGTTTGGGCCGTCAACCCGGGCCTCTTCGCCCTCGTGCTTGTGCCAGGTTTCGACGTAGAGGTCGTACGTGTCCTGATCGATCACCCCGGGCCAGATTAGATTCATCCCGTGACGGCCGGCTGTGACCGCGCGACCCGGGTACCAGAACGGAACGGGCTCCTGGATGGGCTTCAGCGGAAGCGGCATCGTCGGGAAGTCGTAGTACTTGCTGTTCTCGCTCGAGATCTCGCCGGTCGAGAGCGCGTCGCTGATGATGCCAACGATGTCGATGAAGCGATCCGACGAGTCCGGCCACTCGCTGCCGAACCAGTAGTGCTCGATCGGCGCGACACCGCGACCGACCCCGAAGTCGTAACGTCCACCCGTCAGCTGGTCGGTCACGCAGAGGTCTTCGATGACCCCGACAGGATGGTGGAGGGGCAGAAGCTTCACCATCGGGCCCAGCCGAATGGTCTCTGTCACCTGCGAGGCGGCGGCAACGACCAGCTCCTGGTTGGGAGCTATACAGAGATCCGAGCCGTGGTGCTCTGCAAGGTAGTAACCAGCAAAGCCTCCCTGGTCGGCCATCTTGATGAGGTCGAGCCGATCCTGGAGGAGACGACGAGTCGGCGTCCCGGGGATGCCCTCGATGTGGTCGAAAATGCCGAACGTTGGTGTGGTCACAGGTGTATCTTCCTTCGCTGTATGGGCGGGGTCAGTGTTGGCGCGGAAGGTCGATTGCGCCGTCGATCCTCCGGGCCATGACGTAGCCGTGGTCGGCGCCCTGGATGCCGAACAGGTCTGCGATCTGGCGCACGAGGTCATGGGCAGGCGGGAGGGCTGCCGGGCTGCCGGCGGTTGTCGCGGTTCGGCGCACCTCGTCCGGGTCGGCCCCGGTGAGCCGTGCCATGAGTCTCGGGTTCGCCCCCAGGCCGATGACGTCGCCTGGCGGGAGCGGCCCGTAGTACTCGGGCACGGAGAGGTACTCATCGACGACTCGGCCGCGGTCGAGACCGATGTAGCGGACGACTTGCGTCTCCTCGACGGCCATGGTCAGGACGAAGGCAGCGCCGCGGTTCGAGATCTCGGTTGCGAGCCGGCGGAGCATCTCGGGCTCTCGGTCGCAGAGCTCGTCGTAGACGCCCGTCCAGCCATCCCGCGGTGGGACGACGACGCTGCCTCTCGAGTTTCCGGGGAGCCGAGGGACAAACTGCCGCACTGCGTGAACCACGGCGTTCACGTCGTCTGTTTGTACGTGGATCGAGCCGAATGATGATCGCCGCTCGTCGCCGAGGTGGAGCTCGAGAGCTTCGACTGGTGCCGTGAGAATGCGGGCGACCTCTGTGAAGCCTGCCCGTAGCCAGCCCTCGCCCGATTCATGGTCGGTCTCGACGACGACCTCCTCGGCGCCCTCCTCCTGTGCCGATTTCAGGATCCGTTTGAGAATCTCCTCGTTTGGCACGTCTTCGACTTTGACTCTGTGTTGCGCCACTTCTGGCTGAATAGCCTAAGTCCAACGAGCAGGTAGTGCGCCGTGAGGTTTCGATGAGGGGTGAAGCGTTCGCCGAACTCGCGCGTCGCGGGGATCGAAATCGGACGCTCATCCTGATAGAGGGTCGAGACTGCCTGGCGGAGTCCCAGATCACCTGCAGGCCAGACGTCGGGTCGGCCAAGATGACGAGCAAGAAACCACTCCGCCGTCCACGCGCCGATGCCCGGGAGTGCGGTCAGCGACGCCGCGACGTCCTCGTCGGGGAGCGCCGCGAGCGACTCAAAGTCGAGCTCGCTTCGGGCGAGGGCGAGGATGTAGTCGGCCTTCCGGCTCGAGAAGCCGACGTCTCTGAGCTCCGTATCGGAGAGTTCGGCGACTCGCTCTCGGCTCGGGAACTCGTACGCCTGATCGTGGCTTCGCCCGAAGCGCTTGATCAGGCGTGCTCTGATCGCCGTCGAGGCATGGAGGGAGACCTGCTGCGCCGAGATGGAGGTCACGAGCATCTCGAACGGGTCGGGAATGAGGGCTGGCCGAAGCCCATGGAGCTTCTTTACGAGGTCAGCGAGCATCGAGTCGGTCTCGCGCGCGAACTCCCCGAAGGCGACCAGGTCGAAGGGGCCTCCGAGGTAGCGCCGCACCGGCTCGGCGAGCTCGGGCTTCCCCGGGTCGACGTCGACGCCCGTGCCGCGCTCCTCGAGACGTACTTCGCGTCCTGCCAGCACGCGGTGGAGCGCCGAATCCTGCCAGGCATTGGCCGGGTCCTCACCGAACCTCCGAAATCGCTCGGTCGTAAGAGAGAAATCGAAGGGCGCCGGGAGTGAGAGGAACACCGCCGGAGGCTACCGTCCAACGAGCTCCACCGGCATCGGTCAAACGTCCGCAGGCTCGTCGTAGGCCGGAAGAAGACGGCGCGCGTCGACGAGTCGATCGGAGGACGTCTGGGCCGGGTCTGGTCAGGAGACTCTAAACCGGTCAGAGTCTTCACGCCTTAGGCGTCGAGCGAGCTCGTCGCCGCACACCAGGGAGGACAGCGATGTCGCACAAGGGGAAGACGCAGATAACGATCATCTTCACCGCCACCCCCGACCTCGTGGAGGAGGGCGACCGGCTCTTCGAGAGCCACCAACATCGTGAAGGGGCCCGAGCTCTCCAATCCGCTCTATCCCTCGTCCGAGCCGACGGGCAACACGAGCTACGTGCT
>CAYTCZ010000051.1:3233-26768 GCA_964436315.1 uncultured Gaiellales bacterium
TTGGGGACCTCTGTCGAGCGGTAAACGATTCGGCAAGTCGCTGTAACGACTTCGTGAGGGGCGGCGAGCGCGTCCCAAGATCTGGGATCCAGATCGCGCTGGATCCCGCGGCTAGCGGCGTTGAAGTTCGCGAGACACGACGTGGAAATCCTCGAATGGAACGAAATCGACGCCGCGTTCCGAGAGATACGTGGCGAGGCCCCTTCGTGCGAAAGCGAGATCGGCGAACTCGGCAGCACAACGATCGCTGTAGCCGTCTCCGATATAGACGAGCTCACTGTCGCCGGCGAGCCGTGTCACGGTCGCGCGCTTGCAGGCTTGACCGCAGGTGTCGCACACCGACTCATCGAAAAACTCGATCTTCCACCCGTCAGGATCTGGATCAACTCGATTCGAGATGATCTCGAGACCATCTATTCCCTGACGCGCGAGTACCGGTTCGATCAGTTCACGAAATCCCGACGAAACGACGACGAGGCGCCAGCCCTTCTCTCGAGCAACCTCGACAAACTCTGAAAAACCAGGGCGGATGCGAATGTTCTCGAAAACCCACTCCAGAACCTCGTCGAGCGGCGCCTTCACTGGCTCGAACTCGCGCGTGAGCACCTCGTTCAACGTCAGCCTCTGCTCGTCGAGAGCTTCATCGGCCTCGGCGTAGATCCACGGGTCGCCGAAGCGCTCCGAGATCTGATCGAGGACGTCGAAGTCGGTGATCGTTCCGTCGAAGTCAACGGCGATGACGCGGTTTCGCGGTTGCTGCATGGCGCCCGAGTCTACTCGTCACGTTTCAGATGCCGATAGCCGCGCTGACCGCACCTCGACGGGGTAGAGTCCGCCGCGCATGACTCACGAGAAATCGACGCGTGAGGCGATCGACGAGCTGGTCGGCCCGGCGACGCCGCAGTTCGCGTATCAGCTTCGAGCTCGGGTGTGGGCCCTGATCCGTGATCTTCCCGAGGACGATGAGAATCGCAAGTACGGCGAGGAACAGATGGACCTCCTCGACCGACTTGGCCATGCCAGCTCGAAGGCTGAGGAGGGTCCTCGTGAACCGTCTGACCGCCCCGGTTGGATCTCGCTCCCGAGCCATGCGCCGGCGTCGGATCCCCTCCCACGCCGGTCCGAGACCACTTGATCGAATTCAGCGGCAAGTCGGTCCTCGTCACGGGCGGTTCGCGCGGGATCGGTAAGGGAATCGCCCTGCGGTTCGCCGAGCTCGGCGCGGCCCGCGTTGCCATCGGCTATCTCAGAAATGACACTGCCGCGGAGCAGGCGGCAGAGGAGCTCAGACAACTTGGAGCGGAGCCCGTGCTGGTCCGCGGGAATCTGGGTGATCCCGAGAAGGTGCTCACACTGATCGGCGGCCTCGGCTCGCTCGACGTGATCGTCTCGAATGCTGCGACGGGCGTGATCCGCCCTGCGCTCGAACTCGAAGAGCGCCACTGGGACTGGACGATGAACGCAAACGCTCGGGCGCTCCTCACGCTGACCCGGGCGGCTGTCGATTCGATGCCGGAAGGCGCAGCAATCGTGGCTATCTCGAGCCAGGGCTCGCAACGCGTGCTGGACGACTACGTGCTCGTTGGAGTGTCCAAGGCAGCGCTCGAGACCCTGGTTCGGTACCTTGCGGTTGAGCTCGCCCCGCGTGGAATCAGGGTCAACGCAGTGTCTGCCGGACTCGTCGAGACCGGTGCCCTCGACTACTTCGACCAACGCGACGAGATGCTCGAGCAGATGCGCGAGAAGACACCTGCGGGGCGCCTGGTGGAGCCACGGGATGTCGCCGACGCCGTCTGTTTCCTCGCCTCTCCGGCTGCAGCCATGATGCGGGGACAGACGATCGTGGTGGACGGCGGCTACTCGCTGCTCGCGTAGAGCGTCACGTCCGGACGGCGAGCGGATTGAAGTCGGTGTCCACGTCGAGACGTCGACTCCGTCGGCGCGCTTGAGGTAGCCAACGACGCCGTGGACGCCACGAACCCACTGCCATGTCACGGGGTTACGCCGCCGGATCTAACACCGGCTTGAGACACGGCCCGGAGGCGAATCGATCTGCGCGACGCCCTAGTTCTCGCGCATGAAGCCTTGGCGGGCTGCCGAGACGAGGGCAACCGCCTCGGGAAAGAGCACCCTCATCGCGTCACGGAGGGCGAGAGCTTGTTCGTCCGGCGTTCCGCTGACGTCGACGCGTCGAAGTGCCGCGCCGGTCAACTCGACGGCCGTATTGAGAGTCAGCGTTGCGAACTGCTCCCGCTGCGATTCCTGAACGGCCTCGGCCTGGCGTTCGGCGAACTCTCTGAGATTCCTCATCAGGTCGTCCGGGTCGCCGCCAAGGGGAAATCCGAAACCCTCCATCTCGTCCTTTCTGTCAGTCCTGCTTCCCTGGATAATCTACGGCCTCATGACTGACTCGCGCTTTCTCCAGCAGCTGAACCAACAGATCGCCTACGAGTTCGGCGCGTCGCAGCAATACATCGCGATCGCCGTCTACTTTGACGCGGAGACGCTCCCCCAGCTCGCCGGGCGCTTCTACCAGCAGGCTCTCGAAGAGCGGAATCACGCGATGATGCTCGTTCAGTACCTGCTCGACACCGACGCTCCCGTCGAGATTCCCGCGGTCGAGAAACCTCTCAGCGAGTTCGGCGACGCCACTGAGCCGGTTCAGCTCGCACTCGACCAGGAGAAGCGCGTGAGCGACCAGATTGCCGAACTCTCGCGGCTTGCTCGTGAAGAGGGCGACTTCCAGGGCGAGCAGTTCATGCAGTGGTTCCTGAAGGAGCAAGTCGAGGAGGTCTCCTGGACATCGGACCTCCTCCGCGTAATCGAGCGTGCGGGAGACAACCTGCTCCTCGTCGAGGAGTTCTTGTCCCGCGAGGAAGCGGACGAGGCCGAGGATCCCACCGCACCCCCCGCTGCCGGCGGCGCCCTCTAGCGCTCGAGGCCGCGAAGCTTCCTCGGGTGACTGGGGCGACGGTCGCAAGAGAGACAAAGCCGAGACGGCTCGAGGGTACGGTTGGGTACGGCGAGAAGTCGAGGCTGCAAAATCTCGCTGCGAGCGTCGTCAGGGCGCGGCGGAGGGCGGCTTCGCCGCCCGAGAGCGCGCCCGCCCAGTCAGGCGAGTGGGATCTTGTAGTTTCGCTCGACCTCGCGAGCCAACTCCTCAGCGGCAGGCAGAGCTGACTTCATCGCCTGTGCGAACGGGGAACCGGTCATCTCGCCGAGGGCGCGCTCGAGCTCGTGGGCAGCCGCGCCGATCGCGTCGAGGTAGGGTACGCTCGCGACCCGGGGCTCCGGCTGGAGAGACTGCTCGAGTGCCTCGGCGGCGCGCTCGGCCTCTCCAATGCCCTCGGGGTTCTCGGTTTGCCGAAGGTGTGCCAACTGTGCACGCAACTCAGGGAGATCTCCCCCACCGGCGCTCTCCTCGGCCAGTTCGCACATCGCCGTGATCGAGACCGCTTCGCGAACCAGCGAGCGATCTCCGACCGGCCGTCGCTCCGAGTCCAGTGCGAGCCAAGCCCTGCCGTCGTTCCCTTCGAAGCAACAGAGGTAGATCCGCAGCCCTTCGGAGGGTTCTGACGGGAGCACCCCGCTGACCGTTTCGCCGGCGACTGCATGCGCCGTCGCAGCATCAAATGCTTCACGGACCTCGTCCTCGAGCGCCACGAGCGCAACAATAGTCCTGTGGCGACCATGACCGAGCGAAACCAAAGCGCTCAACAGCTCTTTGCGCCGCTCGCCGCGACGTATGATCGCTACGCGAACCTCCTGAGCTTCGGGCAAGACCCGAGATGGCGCAGTTTCCTGGTCTCGTGCATCGAAGCAGGTCCCGACGATGTAGTGCTGGATGTTGCCACCGGCACTGGAGCGGTCGCTGTTGCGCTCGCACGAAGGTACAACTGCCGCGTCGTCGGTGTGGATCAGAGCCTCGACATGCTGGAGGTGGGTCGCCGGCGAGTCGCTGAAGCAGGAGAGTCCGCGCGAGTCACCCTCGTCGAGGCGAGGGCAGAGGAGCTTCCCTTTGCGGCCGCGTCGTTCGAGCATCTGACGTTTACGTACCTGCTGCGCTACGTCGACGATCCGCGCACGATACTTCGCGAACTCGCGCGCGTCGTCAAGCCGGGCGGTCACATCGCAAGCCTGGAGTTCTGCCTGCCGGAACGAGCGCCTATTCGAGCGCTCTGGGAGTTCTATGTCCGGTTGGGTTTGCCGGTGCTGGGCAAGGCGATCTCGGACGGCTGGTTCGAGGTCGGCCGGTTTCTCGGACCCAGTATTCGCTCCTTCTACGCGGTGAACCGGCTGGAGCACGTAGCGGCTCTTTTGACCGAAGCCGGTGTCCGTGACGTGCGCTGGAAGACGTTGAGTCTCGGCGGCGGAATCGTGATGTGGGGACGACGTGGCGACTGAAGCACGCAGACCGGCCTTCTATGCGCTGGCACCGGGCGGCTGGCGTGACTACATCACGCTGCTCCATGCTCCGTACACGGCCTGGCACCTCAGTTATGTCGCGATCGGCGCGGGTCTGGCGACGAGCCTGACCACGGGGCGACTCCTTCTGTTGCTCTTGGCCTTCTTCCTCGCAGTCGGGATCGGTGCCCACGCCCTCGATGAGTGGAATGGCAGACCGCTGGCAACGCACATTCCCGGGTGGTCACTGATCGGACTCGCGATCGTGTCCATCGCCGCAGCGATCGGGATCGGGATCTATGGCTCGATCGTCTATGACGCGTGGATCGCCATCTTCGTCGTCTGCGGCGGCTTCATCGTCGTGGCGTACAACCTCGAGCTGTTCGGCGCACGGTTTCACACGGACCTGTGGTTTGCCGCAGCGTGGGGGAGCTTCCCACTCCTGACCGCCTACTATGCGGTCGATGGGAGGCTCACCGGCGTTGCGGTGCTCGGGGCGATATTCGCGTTCGCGCTCTCGTTCGCACAAAGAAGACTCTCGACGCCCGTCAGGGACATGCGCCGCCGGGCCTTGCGCATCGAGGGTACGGTCGAGCGTGCCAACGGCTCGGTAGAACGCATCACGACCGCGACGTTGACCGAGCCTGCCGAGGTCGCGTTGCGCGCCCTCACCGTGTGCGTCATTGCGATTGCGGTGGCGCTCGTCATCATGCGACTGACATGAATTCCGCTCGACCGGGTGTGCGCTAGTGGTTCTCGCTTTCGAGATCCTCCTCGGAGCCGGCTTGGCTGCAGTCGCGGCCTCGCTTGCTCTCGTTGTCCTCCGTCACGCGCCCGAGCGATTTCTCGTCCTAACGACGATCGCGCTCGGCTTCGCGAGCGCGGCTTCGTTGGCCGCCTTCGCCGTCGTATTCATCGGGGACGGGAACGATGCCGAGAACCTCTTGCTCGTCGGCGCCGGACTTGCGGCCGCCGCGGTCGCCGAGGCAGGGCTCGTGGCCATCAATCGGAGTGTCGAGCGTGCGCGGCGAGCTGAGGCCGTGAACGCCGCTGCCTTGAGGAAGCTCGACGAGTTTCTCGAGCAGCGTTCCGAGGAACGCCGTTTGGAGATCGAGCGCGTGCTCGCCCAAGAAAGAGCGAACACGCTCCATCTGCTTACGGAGCAAGAGAAGCGCCTCGCGACTGAGAGAAGGGACGCGTTACAGGCGCAGAACGAGCTGGCGGAGGCTGAACTCACCGAGGCGGTGACTGTTGCCCAGCGAAGGCTCGAGCGCAGACTGGCGACGTGGATCGAAGATGTCGAACGCGGGCAACGAGCACGGGAATCGAGACTCGCAGAACTCGCCCGACGCCAGAGCGAAGATCTTGGTGCGTACGACGCGCGAATCGCGGCGAACGCCGAGCTCCTTGCGACCGCCACGGATGAACAGCGCGAGGAGGTCGCACGCTTGCGAGAGCATCTAGAGCAAGCCTCGCGTGAGCTTACGCTCGAAACGCAAACGGAGCTCGAAGGATTCCGAACCGAGCGCCGAAAGGCGCTTGAGGCGATCGACGATCGACTGCGCACGCGCGAGCGCGAGTTGCGGGAGAAGGTCGAGCGGGAGGAGGTCGAGGCCACAGCCCGGCTCTCGGCCAGCTTGACCGAGGCCGAACAGCGTCAGGTCGAGAAGTTTCAACGTGCGATCGACCGCGCCGCGACTCGGTACGTGGAGGAGGCTGAACGTCGATTCGACGAGCAGATCCGGACGTCCCGTGAGAAGTCGGCGGAGCGTCTGGCACGGGAACTCGAGAAGGCGATGGACGAGTTCACGCGGCAAGCCGAAAAAGAGGTTGCCGATCGCATTTCCGAGGTCGCACAAGCGACCGCCGAACGGCTTCAGCGTCGCATTGAGGATCTCGCGCGTGCGGCCGAGGCGCAGCAGGAGATCTCGGATCAGCGACTCCGCTTCGTCTCAGAACGTCTTCAGGAGGCCTTGGCGAGCGCCGAAGACCGAATCAAGGTCTTTGAGGAACAGATCGAGATCGAGCTCGCGTCGAAGGTCGCCGAACTCGAGCGCACGATCCGGGCAACCGAGCGAACCTGAGCACGCCCTTTCTTGGAGGGTGCGGGAACTCCGGCTACCCCTACCATCAAGACGGCGGGTAGCGGCATAGCGGAGACGCCGTTGTCGTCCTAGGTTTCCCTACGAGCACATCGTGAAGGGAATCGGATGTCTTCGAGCGCGCCAAGTAACAGCCAGTTGACCGGGAGCCGAGAGGGCTTCTCGGAGGACCTCAGTTCCTCACCTGTGGGAAAGACAGCGCATGGTCTCTGGCGCTTCGTCACGCGGCCGCTCCGCGTCCAGACCTGGCGGGACACCGCCTATCTCCTGCTCGGAGGCGTCACGAGCGCCCTGGCCTTCGGGATTCTGCTCGTCGGTGGGGTTGGAGGCGGCGTTCTCGCAATCACGCTTCTGGGTCTACCGGTGCTCGTGCTGACGCTCCTCGCCGCCCGAGGGATCGCGTGGGCCGAGCGCTGGCGCGCCTGGCTCGTTCTCAGATCGCCGATTGTCGCTCACTACCACACCACGAGGCGGGGAAGTCTCTGGGCGAAGACGAAGGCCGTGCTCGGAGACGCTCAGACATGGAAGGACCTGCTCTGGCTGATGCTGATCGTTCCGATCGGCTTTGGCTTCGCTCTCGCCACTACCATCGCCTGGGGAGTTGTTCTCGGCTCGCTGTTCCTGCCGGCTTTCTGGTGGGCGATTCCGGAGTCTGAGACTCTGGATTACGGCTTCGCCGAAGTCGACAGTTGGGGCAGCGCGGCGCTCGTCGCAGCCATCGCGCTCGGCCTTGCGATCCTCCTCGCGTGGGTCGTTCGTGGGTTGGCGCTCGCCGAAGCTCTTCTTGCGCGAGCGCTCCTTACGCGCAGCCCGACTGCTGAGCTCGAACAACGCGTGACCGAGCTCGAGGCGACCCGCGCGGCGGCCGTCGATGCGCAGGAGGTCGAGCTCCGCCGGATCGAGCGCGATCTCCACGACGGCGCACAAGCTCGCCTGGTCGCGCTGGCCCTCGACTTAGGTCTCGCTCGCGAGAAGTTCGACTCCGAGCCTGCAGAGGCCAAAGCGCTTCTCGAGTCCGCCCACGACACAGCGAAGACGGCTCTTCAGGATCTCCGCGAACTCGTTCGCGGCATTCACCCAGCGATTCTCACGGATCGAGGCCTCGGCGCGGCCCTACCCGCGGTCGCGGCGAACAGCCGCGTACCCGTGAACCTTGAAGTGGAGGTCGGTCGACGGCTCCCCGAGGCGGTTGAGACCGCTGCCTACTTCGTCGTGTTGGAGGCGCTCGTCAACGTTTCGAAACACAGCGAAGCGACATCGTGCACCGTTCGGGTGCGTCAGCAAGACAGCCTGCTCGTCGTCGAGGTCACCGATAACGGCAAGGGAGGTGCCGATCCTGCGCTCGGGACCGGTCTGAGCGGGTTGGCGGGTCGGGTAGGCGCACTCGACGGGACGCTCGAGATTGACAGCCCACCAGGGGGATCGACCATCCTTCGCGCAGAAATCCCGTGCGAATTGTGATCGCTGAGGACCAGGCCCTTCTCCGTGACGGATTAATTCGCCTGCTCAGGGATCGAGAGCACGAGATCGTTGCCGCGGTCGAGGACGGCACGTCGCTGATCGAGGCGGTGACCGAACACAGCCCGGACGTTGCCATCGTCGACGTTCGGCTTCCGCCGACGTTCCGTGACGAAGGAATCAAGGCCGCCATCGAGCTGCGCGAGATCGAGCCCGGCACGGCGATCCTCGTGCTCTCTCAGTACGTTGAGAGGACCTACGCCGTCCAGCTCCTTGACGGAGAAGACGGTGGCGTCGGCTATCTCCTCAAGGACCGCGTCGCCGACGTCAGCGAGTTTCTCGACGCTGTCGAGCGAGTTGCGCGCGGCGGGCTGGTCTTAGACCCGGACGTGGTGAGCCAGCTAGTCGCGGGCAAGGGACCGCTCGATCTGCTGACTCCGCGCGAGCGCGAGGTCCTCGAACTCATGGCCGAGGGACGATCCAACACCGGCATCGCCGCCGCTCTCGTGATCACCGAGGGCGCCGTTGAGAAACATGTTCGGAACATCTTCACCAAGCTCAATCTTCCTCCATCAGAGACGGATCATCGACGGGTGCTCGCCGTGATCGCGTACTTGCAGGAAGCCTAGGACGGGCGCAGACCAAGTTGCGCACGCACGCGTGCGACGGCCATGCGGAGGGCGCCGATGTCCTCTTCGCTCCAGGTGCGTGTGCTCGGCACGTAATGGACTGAGATCCATCCGATGACGTCGCTCTCATGCACTATCGGCCCGAGCATCTGGGCCTTGACACCGTAGACCTCCATCAGTTCGGCAGGAGGCCGCGGATCCGCCGTGGCGCAATCTCCCTGGACCAGGATCTCGTGTTTCTCCATCAGCCAGCGGGCAGTTGGAGCGTTCCGCTGATCGAGTGACTCGTCCTGCCTGATTGGGCGGACGCCGTCGGCGAGCGCCTCACCGAGCGCCGGAAAGTTCCTCCCCGGCGTGTCCAGTCGCAGGGTTGTGCGGCTCGCCCCTGTTGCCGTGAGCAAATCTCTGAGAATCTCGTCGAATGCCACGGGCATACGCTCTCAGCTTTCGGCTATTGCCGGCAAACGGAGGAAAACGACGGGGGCCGACCGGCCAATTCTCTCAGCTTTGAGGCTCAAAAACCCCTGCAAATCAAGCTATCTAACTTTCCGCTGCAGGGAACGTCTTGAAGAAGGCGAACTGTCGCGAAATGGATGAAGTGAAGACTCTCGAAGCCGAGCGAGATGACCGCGAGCGGGTGGAGGGTTGGCGCCTGCACATCCTGATCGAGGCGGGGTATCCGGTGCCCCTGGCCGAGAAGATCGCTCACAGCGACGCCGATCTCCACCAGGCCGTCGAGCTGATCTCGCATCGCGGCTGCACGCCGGAGCTGGCCACCGAGATTCTCCTGTAGTGCTCGTGCGTCTTTTGGGCTGAACCGTCGCGATTTCGCGACGGCAGCAGATAAGCGATCCACTAGGCTCCGAAGCATGAAGCCGGAGCCGCTCCTCTACGGCGACCGAAAGGTCTACACGGTCTCCGCATTCAACCGCGGCGTCGCGAGCTGGCTCGAGCGGCTACCGACGCTCTGGATCGAGGGAGAGGTGACCGAACTCCGCCGCCACACCGATTGGCAGAGCGTCTATCTGACGCTCAAGGACGCCGGCGACGGTTCATGTCTCTCTGTCACCATGCCCCGCCGCGGATTCGACGCTCTCCGGCTCGAGCTCAGTGACGGCGACCGTGTCCACGTGTACGGGCGACCTGAGCTGTTTATCCGACGCGGCGCGTTCCAGCTTCGCGCGCTGACGATCGAGCCGTTCGGAATCGGTGACGTCCTCGCTCGAATCGAACGACTGAAGAAGAAGCTCGCCTCGGAGGGTTTGTTCGCGGACGAGCGGAAACGGCGGCTTCCTGTTCTCCCGCGGCGGATCGGACTGGTGACCGGAGCGGAGGCCGCTGCCAAGAAGGACTTTCTGACCGCGCTGACTGCGCGCTTCCAAGGCTCGCGGGTGCTGGTGGCAGAGACATTCGTCCAGGGCGCTCAGGCACCAGCCGCGATCGTGCGCGCGCTCGACTCCCTCGCAGCATCGCCAGAGGTGGACGTCATCGTCCTGACTCGGGGTGGCGGAAGCTTCGAGGATCTCCTGCCCTTCAGCGACGAGCGTGTGGTCAGGGCGGTTGCGGCAAGCCCTGTACCGGTGGTCTCGGCCGTCGGTCATGAGCAGGACACTCCTCTCTGCGATCTTGCTGCCGACGCTCGCGCATCGACACCAACCGCAGCCGCACGACTCGTCGTGCCCGACGAACGGGAGCTACGCGGTTCCCTGGATGTGCAGCGCGGGAGGATGGTTACGGCGATCGGGGTTTCGATCGAGCGCGCCCGGAGGCGACTCGAGGCTGACGTCGCCCGGCTCGCTCGAGCACCAGCGCTTCTCCTCGACAAGAAGCGGAGCAACGTGGACGCTCTCGCCGGACGCCTTCGGGCGCTCTCACCCCAGGCGACGCTGGCCCGTGGCTATGCGATCGTGAGGAAAGCCGACGAGATCGTCCGAGTCGCAGCCGCCGTCGCCCCGGGCGACCGTGTTTCGGTTGAACTCCACGCCGGTGCCTTCCGCGCCACGGTCGATGAGGTTTCAGGCGAAGACGAGTCGAAATGACCGACGAGAGGGACCTCAGCTTCGAGGAGGCCCGCGCCGAGCTCGAGCGCATCGTGGGAGAGCTCGAGAGCGGGAAAGCGGATCTCGAACGTGCAGTGGAGCTCTGGGAGCGTGGCGAGCAGCTCTATCGGCTGTGCCTCGCGCGCCTCGATGCCGCTGAGGCGAATATAGAACAACTGTCGCTCGAGGCCGAGGGAGAGAGCAACTCGGGCCCCGAGCGGTAGTCGGTCGGCCCCGACCGGTAGTCGGTCGGCCCCGACCGGTGGTCTCGGCTGCTAGCCGCGAGCGACCAGGACGTCCTCGAAGTACTCACCTGCCCGCCGGCCGGTGCGTCGGTTGACGTGCCGTTTGGTGCGGCGCTCGAGCTCCAATCCGGCAGCTTCGAGAATTTCCGTGTAGAGATCGCGCGAGTCGTTCACGACGATGACGACGCGCCCATCTGGAGCGAGTGCTTGGGCCGCGCGTTGAAGCACCAGGACAATTGAGTCGGAGTATCCCTTGAGACCGCGGCCGATCTCCTCGTCGTCGCGACGAGGGAGCCCGAGCAGCTCGTATGCGTACGCATGCTGCTCGTGATAGTCGATGAGCCCCGGATACGGGGGAGAGGTGATCACGAGATCGACTTCCTCGGGAGGAGAGAGCACCCGGCTGTCACCATGAATGACGTCGACGTCGGTCGACCGCCTGACGTCGGCGAACTCCTGCACTCGCTGCACGGAATCGCGGACGTAGCGGTTTAGAAACTTCTGTGCCTCGCCGACGGGCCGGCAGGTTCTTCGGTGCTTGTTGCAGTAGTACCCGCCGGTCGCGGGATCTCGCGGAAAGTCGAGATCATCGTGACGGACACGTCGGGCCGAGCGTGCCGCCCGCGTGAGCACGACCTGCCAGAGCTCCGGGTAGGACGTGTGCGCGATCCGCTCCCCGAACTGGAGGAGCTCGGCGAGCGATCGCTCCGCGTACCAACGTTTCAAGTACTCAGATCGAACTCGCGGGTTCTCGACCGGCCCCTCTTGAGATAGACGAACGACATCGTCCAGTAGCCGTGCCGGCTCATACGTCGCCGTCTTGACGCGCGTGAGCAGACAGTTGAAAGCGGAAATGTCCGATCCCGCGGCATTCGCGCCGAAAGCCGAGGCCTCAACGAGGGTGGTTCCGGAGCCGACGAATGGATCCCAGACGAAATCGCCCGGCGCTGCGTAACGCTCGAGGAAGACTTCGACGATCTGGGGAACGAACTTCCCAAGATAGGGATGGAGCCTGTGTACGTGCTTCGTCCTCTCCCTCTCGGGGAGTTCCTGCTCCGACCACGACAGTTCAAGGTCGATGCCAGCGTAGAGAGCGGCCTGTGTCGTCATGAAAGCGGAGTTCGGTGTCTACGGGTCAGCCCCTCCTGACCCCAGTTCGGTGGCCGAACCACAAAAGTGCCCGCAAGCGCCATACTTTGTCCATGCCTCGATTCGGGATCGGCATGCGCTGGTGGCTCGGGCTTGTCTTCGCCATGATTGCCGCGCTAACGGCCCTCGCGGTGGCCCAGGTCTTCATCAATCGATCTGAGAACGAGTTTCGCGAGCGAGCAGAGGATCTCGCCATCGGGAACGCGGTCGCCTCCGCCGATGCCATCACGCGTGCGGTCAGGCGAGGGGATCTCGATCGTGCGATCAACGTGATCGCCGACCGGCGCCGGCTCGCACTCTTCGTGTTTGACGAGGACGGCGCTCTCATTACCTCCGATCGGTCACACCGGACCGAGTACGCAGCGGTCCCTCAACGAAACGTCGCGGTGAGGAGCGCTCTCGAATCGCGGAGGTATCTCGAGACCTTCGACGATGGCCGATCGATCGTCATCGCGCTGCCGTTACGGACGAAGGACACCGGCGCGCTGCTCGCCTACGCGCAGCGCCCTGAGATTGCGGCCGAGCTGGGCATCGTTCGAGAGAACATCGTCGAGGCGGCGCTTTGGGCCGTCGGAGTCGGCGCTGTGGTCGGCTTCCTGGTCGCCATGCTCATCGCGGCACGCCTGCGGCGGATCACGGCCGCTGCGGCCGCCATCGAGAAGGGGAATTTCGAGCGCCAGCTCAAACCCCGTTTCCGTGACGAGCTTGGCTCGCTGGCATATTCGGTGGATCGAATGCGCGAACATCTTCAGCGGTCGTTCGAGGCGCTCGAGTCCGAGCGTGACCGCCTTCAGCGCCTCCTCGGGCGTCTGCACGAAGGGGTGCTCACGGTCGATCGCGACCTCAACGTGGAGTTTGCGAATCCGGCCGCCGCACGCCTCCTGGGCAGGGATTCTCTCGACGAAGGGGAGCCCCTTCCGGACCCCTGGCCGCAGTTCTCTCTCCACCGACTGGTCAGCGGCCTCTTTCTCCCAGACGCCCCGATGGCGCAAGCACGCATTGGGCCGACCGAGGAGCAGGTCATCGCCATTACCGGCATCCCGGCCGGCGCCGGCTCACACACCGCGATTCTCGTGCTGACGGACGTCACGGAGGCCGAGCAACGGGAACGCGCGGAGCGCGAGTTCATCACCAACGCGGCACACGAGCTCCGAACACCGGTGGCGGCGATTCAGAGTTCTGTCGAGGTCTTGCAGTCCGGTGCGAAGGATGTGCCAGGCGAGCGTGATCGCTTCCTCGAGGCGATCGAGCGACAGTCCGCGCGGCTCGGTCGGCTTGCCCACAGCCTGCTTGTGCTCGCGAGGGCGCAGCGTCAGGAAGAAGCCCCGCGCCTCCAGCCGATCGAGCTGAAGCCGCTTCTCGACGACGTCGCGGGCGGACTACAGGCGGAGGAGGGCGTCGAGGTCGTCGTCGACTGCCCGACCGGCCTCATGGCACTAGCCGATCACGACCTCGCCGACCAGATCCTGACGAATCTCGCGGCAAACGCGGCCCGGTACACGAAAGAGGGGCGCATCGAGTTCTCCGCCAAGGCGGTTAGTGGGCAGGCCGTTGCGATCGAGGTTCGCGACACGGGACCGGGCATTCCATCGCACCAGCAATCGCGGGTGTATGAGCGCTTCTATCGCGGCCAGTCACGCGATTCCGAGGGTTTCGGCCTCGGGCTCTCGATCGTGCGGCAAGCAGTGCGAGCGATCGGCGGGACGATCGAGCTCGAATCCACCCCGAGCAAGGGTACCCTTGCTCGCGTGACCCTCTCGGCGGCCAAAGTAGAAGCAGCATGAGCGCCCGAATCCTCGTCGTTGACGACGAGCCGGATATCGTCGATCCCATCAAGTACACGCTCGAGCGCGAGGGCTTCGAGGTCGACAGCGCCCCAGACGGCGAGGTAGCGCTCGCAAAAGCGCGCGCTGACGAGTTCGACCTCGTCATCTTGGACATCATGATGCCGAAGCTCTCAGGATCCGATGTCTGCAGAGTTCTTCGGAGCGAAAGCTCAGTCCCGATCATCATGCTCACGGCGAAGGACAGCGAAGTCGATCGCGTGCTCGGGCTGGAACTCGGTGCCGACGACTACATCGCCAAGCCATATTCGATGGCCGAACTCGTGAGCCGCGTTCGTGCTCTCTTACGGAGAAGGACGATCGATCTGGCCGAGTCAGAGACCGTGACGAAGCAGGTCGGTGGAATCCGCATCGACTTCGCGCGCCATGACGTCTCAGTCGATGGAGAGCGCGTGAGGCTGACGCCTTCCGAGTTCAAGGTGCTCTCGCTCCTCGCAAAAGAGCCCGGTCATGTGTTCACGCGACGGCAGATCATGGAGCACCTGTGGGAGAGCCCGTACATCGGCGACGAGCGCGCCTGCGATGTGCACGTTTCCAAGCTCCGCCGAAAGCTCGAACGCGACCCAGCGCACCCCGAACGGATCGTCACCGTGCGGCAGGTCGGGTATAAGCTCGTGCCTGCGTGAGCGAACCTTCACGAAGTGCCAACGGAACGCTCAGGCGGTACACGCGCATCTAACGAAGGGTGGATACCGTCAACGCGGTGAGGCCTCAAGAGGACAGCGGCCGTCTTCTCGCCGGGTGTCACGGCTACGTCGTTGCGGCGTCGGACGGTCTTCTCGGTGAGGTCGAGACGCCCGTGTTTCCGCCCGACTCGCCTGAACCCGACTACCTGGTCGTTCGTGTTGGTGCGGCTGGTCAATCTCGATTGCCCGTGATTCCGACCTCGCTGATCCAGGAGGTTAATCCGGAGCGGCGTCTTGTCCGCGTTCGCGGGACTCGCGAAGAGCTCGCTCAGCTTCCCGAGAACCTGCCGGTCGTCGCGGCCACCACCACCTAGGCACTACTCAGCCTCACCCGCGCCGACGCTGATCAACACCACGTAGGCGATCGCGTAGACCAGGATGAACAGGGCGCCGCTCATTCGGTCGTGCCGCTTCCGCCAGGCGAGGGAGGTCGCAACGATCCCAACCGCGGCGATCGAGTAGATGGCTCCCGTAACGGCCAGCCTGGCCGTGACTTCGGCGGGTTTGACGATCGCGCCCAGGCCAACTGTCAAGGTCGAATCGACGAGTGAGCTGCCGAAGGCATCGCCGAACGCGATTCCGGGGGCGCCGCGGGCTAGTGCGGTGAGATCGACCACGAGTTCGGGCGCCGATGTGCCGACCGAGGCACCGAAGAAGCCCAGCAGGAACTCCGGCACGCCGAGGTCCTCGGCGACCCGCACGATCGACTCGACGGCAAGCGTGGCGCCGAAACCAACAATCGCGAGGCCGAGAATGATCATCAAGACCTGAGCCAACTTCCCGGGATATCGGACCTTTGGTGGCTCTTCGGGCTCGCGGTCCGGCGCTTCCCGCCTCACGATCAAGAGCGCGACTGCCCAATAGATGATTAGGACAACGCCCTCCCAGCGCTCGAGGAATCCGTCGGCGACGAAGGCCGTCGTGATCGCGAGCCCCAGAATTGTCAGGGCGCTCACCGGGATGACCTCACGTCGCGCTATGGCGATGACAGCGATCACGATCGGAAACAGCCCGACGACGAACGTGTACTGCGTGAGTGCGGATCCAACGGCCGTGCTCACACTCACGTCGGCGTCGTCCCTGAGATGCGAGACGACGGCCGTCGCCAGTTCAGGGAGGTCGGTTCCGAGCGAGACGAGCGCGATGCCGACGATAAAGGGGGGTGCTCCGAGGGAGGCGGCCAGCGCTCGCGTGTAGTTGACCGCGGGGCCTGAAGCGACGAGCGCAATGGCAAGTCCGACGATAGAGAGGAATATCCAGAGCGCGATCATTGCTTCGCGCGGACCCCGATGCAGGCTCCGCCGCTGCGGCCGCTCTGCCATCCGCAAGGCTGGATCCTAACCGGCCGGTAGAGTCGCGCCCGTGGAAATCGCCGCCGCCGTCGTCTTCGTCGCCGCGCTTGTCTTCATCGTCACTGACTGGGTTCACCGGACGAAAGCGGCGCTCGCCGGTGCCGGAATCATCGTCGTCATCGGCTCCATTGACGGCTTCTACGACCAGGAACATGCGGTCGAGGCGATCGACTGGGGGACGCTCGGACTACTCGTCGGAATGATGCTGATCGTCGGGATCACCGAGCAGACCGGCATCTTCACGTACCTCGCTCTCAAGGTCGTTCAGCTCTCGCGCGGCAGGCCGTTCCTGCTCATCTTCCTTCTTGGCGCCGTCACCGGCGTGCTCTCGGCGTTCCTCGACAACCTCACCGCGATCCTCCTGGTTGTCCCGATCACCCTCTTGATCGCCGACCTCTTGCGAGTTCCTGCTGTACCACTCGTGCTGATCGAGGTTATGGCCTCGAACATCGGTGGCGCCGCGACGCTGATCGGGGATCCACCGAACATTCTGATCGGCTCGCGCGTTGACGAGCTCTCGTTCATGGACTTCATCATCAATCTCGCGCCCGTCGCGATCATCACGCTCGTCACGGTCTCGCTGATGCTCTACTTCTTCTACCGGCGCCAGTTCGTCGTCTCACCGGAGCGAATGGAGGCGATTCAACGGCTCGACCCGACGCGGGACATGCAGGAGAGTCCGTACGTCGGTCGATCGGTGTTGATTCTGATCGGAACGATCCTCGTCTTCTTCGCTCATTCGGCGATCGGGATCGAGCCGGCAACGGTGGCGCTCGGAGGAGCCACCATTCTCCTCCTTGTGGCCGTCGACGACATCGAGGCTGCCTTCGGCCGAGTCGAGTGGACGACGCTCTTCTTCTTCATCGGCCTCTTCATCATGGTTGGGGCACTCGAGGAGAGCGGAGCGATCTCACGTGTCGCGGACGGAATCGCCGAGATAACAGACTCGCGGACGGGCCAGGGGATGATCATCCTGTGGGCTTCTGCCGCCGGATCGGCCGTGGTCGACAACATTCCGTTCACTGCGGCGATGATCCCGGTCGTCGAGGAGCTCCAGGCTGGCCAGGAGTTTGACGACGCGCCGTGGTGGGCCCTCGCCCTAGGTGCCTCCTTTGGTGGGAATGCGACGCTCATCGCGGCAGCGGCAAACGTGGCGGCCGCGGGGGTCATGGATCGCGCGGGGCAGCCGATTACGTTCGGTAGGTTCCTCGCTGTCGGAGTGCCGACAACGCTGGTTTCGCTCGTGATCGCTACGGTGTATCTACTGATTTTCCAGTTCTGATGGCCCAGCTGTTCGGTATCGATCTCGTCCCAGCCGCTGTCCATGTCGGGGCGAGTTTTCGGGATGCGGCGGAGGAGCTCGTGGAGCAGCGTTTCGCGACGATCGCCGTTCTCGGCAGCGAGCAGCAGGTCGTCGGACTGTTCGGCGGCAAGCGGCTTCTACACGGGCTCTTCCCTCAGTACCTCGGCGAGCTCCATCACACGGCGTTCGCCAGCGACGACCTTGGGATTCTCAAGCGCTGCGCGGCCGAAACTGCGAACGAGGCGATCGAAGAGCACATGAGACCTCCCGTGCACGTCGATCTCGACACGAGCGCGACACATGTCGCCGAACTCTTTCTGCACCACGATTTCGACGCGATTCCTGTGTGCGACGGGGGCGAATTCGTGGGGATGCTCCCCCGCTCGGAGTTCTGCCGCACCGTGCTTCACCTCGAAGACGAGCCGACTCTCCTCGAGCAGGACAGCACGTCTTAGCGCGCAGCCGTTCCGCTGCTAGGCGATTCGTTCGACGCGCTCGTCGACCTCGGCTTCCGTGACGTCCGGCATCCGTCGGAGCATGGCGAACGTGTACCCCTCGCGGACGAGGAAGAGCGAGCCGAGCGCGATCCCGACCGAGGCCTCGATCGTCTGGAGCCCGAAGCCGAATGCGATCCCGTGCGCGTAGCTGATTCCGTACGAGAGCAAGGCGAGGGCGACAGCCGCCTGAACCAGCCCCACATTACCCGGCCAGAGCGGGAACACGAGCGCCAGATTGATGAGGACGAGGACGAGTGCAGCGGCCGGAATGGAGCCGTCGATCCCGAAGGCGCGGAAGGAGGCCCACACCGCGAAGATCTGTGCCGTCCAGCCGAGGAGCTGGAACAGAAGTGCGGCAATCGCCGGCAATGGTCGGCGAAGAACCGCGAGCCCGGCGCGCGCCATTGTGAGCACGCGCCGAATCGCGCCTACCTCGTCGGTGATCGAGTGGTGATGGCGGCGCGCGAGGATGAGCGCGGCAATGAGTAGCCCCACTCCGATGCCGAGCACGATCGCGACTCCCGGAATTGCCCAATCCGGCAGCTCGGCCGCATAGAGGACGTAGAGAACGAGGCCAACGCTCGCCACCACGTCAAACATGCGATGGGCGAAGACCGTTCCGGTGATGGTCGCCCACGCCCCGGGCCGGCGCACCTTTCTGCTCAGAACGCCCACGCGGCCCAGCTCACCAACACGACCCGGGAGAGCGGCGTTTCCGAGCAGACCGACGCAGAAGGCTGAGAAGACCGAACGGTGGCGGATATGTGGGCCGTCGAACGACTGATCGAGCACGATCTTCCAGGCGATCGAACGGAACACGACCGAGATCAGGTTGATCGCGATTGCGATCACGACCCAGTCCCACGAGACGTAGCGCAGGGCCTCGCCGATTCTGCTCGTCTCGGGCCCGCGGAAGACCGCGAGAACGACGAGCGCGGCGAGAATGACGCCGACGAGTGCGAACCGTCCGAGGGGGCTGCGCGGGATGAGCCGCTTCAGGGCGGACCCGATTCTTCGGCGACTTCGAAGTCGTGTGAGTTCAGACACTAGACAGTTGGGAGTTCGGAATAGGCTGGGCGATTACCTGCTCGTAGATCTCAACGAGCCTGTTCGCGATTTTCGTCCAGGAGTAGTGCTCGACGGCCTCTGATCTCGCCACGGCACCAAGGCGATGACGCCGTTCCTCATCGCTCACGAGTTCGACAATCGCATCGGCGAGCGGCCCGGGCTGGCGGGGTGGTACCAGGATCCCGGTCTCCGAGCCTGCGACGTCTCGATACCCGTCGATATCCGAGGCAACGACAGGTGTTGCGCACGCGAACGCTCGTGTCAGGACCATCCCGAAGCTCTCTCCCCCGATCGACGGGGCCGTAAGCAGGCTCGCTTTCTGTAGCTCATCAGTTAAGACCTCCTCCGAGACGGTTCCGAGAATGTCGATCCGGTCAGAGTGGAGCCCGGTCCGCCGTAGAAGCCAGCGAACCTGAAGCGGGTCGGCTCCGATCAGCCTGAGGCGGAGGTCGGTTCGCTCTTCGATCGAGGGCCATGCCTGGAGCAGGACTTCCAATCCTTTCCGTGGATCGTGCCGACCGATGAAGACAACGCGGCGCATCCGATTGCCCGGATCCGGTTCGGGAGGGATCCCGACGCCGTTTGGGAGGATGACGAATGGACCGCCGATGTGCGGCTCGGCCGCCCTTCGCGCCTGCTCTGACACTGCGATCCGTTGATCAATTCGATTCGCGAGGAATCCCCACAAGACCGCGCCAATCGGCCACCAGCGGCCGCCTGACGAATGACAGGTGACCACCACGGGGCAGTCTGCGTAGGCGAGGGCGAAAGCCGAGATGAGTGGTGCGAGCGGTTCGTGCACGTGAACGACGTCGAACCGCTCGCGCTCGAAAGCGCGGTACATCCGCGGCATGCAGGAAGGCGAGATGATGAGGTTTGGAAGCGAACCGTTCGCTGGAACGATGACCGACCGGCCGACCGGGATCACGTAATCAGGCGGCGGCTCGTGGTTTCCCTCCCTGGGGTGGAGGAAGTGCGTGAACCGTCCTGGCGGATCGTTGCCGGCGATGATCTTCACCTCGTGGCCGACGTCCATCAACGCGCGCGCTTGCTGATCGGCGTGCTCGTTGACGCCGCCCCAAAAGGACCACGAATAGGGGACGACGATCCCGACCTTCATGGCTCGACCTCCCGGTACGCCTCCTGTCGGAAGCGTGGGGTGCAAAGCGCGAGGAACACGAGGTCGCCGTCGCCGGTGTTCTCGATGCGCTGGCGCACGCCGGGCGGGATGACCACGACGTCGTTCTGCCACACAGTCGCGCTGAGATCGCCAACCTCGACGAGCCCTTCACCTTCGAGTACGAGATACCGCTCCGCGATACCGTCGAGGACATGCCAGCGGGTCGTTACTCCCGGCTCGACGCGCGCGCGGGCGATCGAGAACGACTCGTCCGCCTCGCTGTTCAGCCATTCGGTGATGTAACAGCGCTCTGAAGTGCCGAATTCCACCGCAGCTGCGTTATGAATCACTGCCGGCTCGATCTTTCAAGCCTACTCAAGGGAAGCCGGAAGACTTGCTGCGAATCGACCACCGTCGAGGAGCGCTCCTGTGGTTTCCGCCAGCTCCGTGTTCGGAATAGACTTGCGCGATGCAGAGCGCTGTGATCGAGGCTGTCGAGGGCCGCGAGGGCAAGCCGTCGATGACCTACCGACAGGCCGGCGACCGCGCGATTCTTATCGAGTACGGCGAGATGGACTTCGATCTGACGCTGAACTTCTTCGTCCTCGCCGTCGACGCCGCAATCCGGCAGCAGCTCCTGAAGGGGCTGTCGGAGACGGCGCCCGGCTTTCGCTCCATTCTCGTCACCTTCGATCCGGCGAAACTTCGCCCCAACGAACTCCTCCGCCACCTCGAGGTGCTCCATGACGAGCTTCCGTCCGAGCGCGAAATGGAGCTTCCCAGCCGCTTGATCGAGCTGCCACTTGCATTCGACGATTCCCAGACCCGCGAGGCGGTTAGCCGATACGCGCACAGCATCCGCGCAGACGCGCCGAACTGCGTCGGCGGCACCAACGTCGACTACATCGTCCAGTACAACGGGCTATCGGATCGTGAAGAGTTCTACGAGGCGGTCCTGGCGACGGAGCAGTGGACCGCGTTCATCGGCTTCTTCCCGGGATTGCCCTTCATGTTTCCGCTCGATCCGCGGGAAGCGGTCTTCGTTCCGAAGTACAACCCGACCCGGACCTGGACGGCGGAAGGGGCACTCGGGCTCGGCGGTCCCTGCTATGCCATCTACCCGGTTGAGTCGGCCGGTGGCTATCAACTACTCGGCCGGACGCTCCCGATCTACGACCTCGCGGGGTCGAACTCGGCTTTCCGCGAGAATCCACTCCTGCTCAAGGCCGGCGACCGCGTGAAGTTCCGTCGCGTCCCGGAAGAGGAACTGCTGGTGCTCTGGGAGGACGTCTCGGCGGACCGGTATCAGTACGAGATCAAGGATGACCCCTTCGACGTCGGGGCCTATCTTGACTGGTTGCCCACGATCGCCGAAGAAGCAGACGAGCGACGCCGGCGCCGGGAAGAGGCTGCGGCGGCCGCTCCCGTCCCCTAAAGGAGGAGTTCGTTGGCACCGGAGGCTACCCGAACGGTCGAAGTCACGAGCGCCGGATTACAGACGACGGTTCAGGACTATCCCGGCCGGCCCGGCATGCTCGCCCAGGGGTTTTTCCCAGCCGGGCCGATGGATCACTTTGCACACCGCGCTGCCAACCTTCTGGTCGGGAATCGACCCTCGGCCGCGACGCTCGAGGTGACGCTCGGAGATTTCGGCTTGCGGTTTGGCACGGAGACGACAGTTACGGTCTGCGGTGCCGAGGCCGACTTGACGGTCGACGGAGAGAACGTGGCCATGTGGGAGAGCGTTCGTCTGCCGGCCGGGTCCAACCTGAACATCGGGATCTCTCCGGGGCCCGGCTTTCGTCAGTACGTAGGGCTCTCGGGTGGGATCGACGTTCCGCCTCTCTTCGACTCGCGGGCGACATACACGATGGGGGCGCTCGGCGGATTCGAAGGACGGGCGCTCGCGGCCGGCGACGAGTTGCCGCTTGGTGCTGAAGAGAACGGGGCGGCCTCTGCACGTAGGCGCCTGAAGGACGACGCCCGGCCCGTCTACGGGCGCGAGTGGGAGATCGAGGCGATGCGCGGACCACAAGCAGCGCCCGACTTCTTCACCGAAGAGGACATGCAGGTCTTCTTCACTCGCTCGTGGATGGTCGATCGCAATTCGAACCGAACGGGTATCCGGTTGGAGTCCCACAAGTTCGACTGGGCTCGCAAGGGAGGCGGAATCGCGGGAGGTCATCCCTCGAACATCCTCGACAACAGCTATCCAGTCGGCGCCGTCAACGTAAACGGCGATCTTCCGGTGATCCTGGGGCCTGATGGCCCGACCGCCGGCGGGTTCGTCTGTATCGCGACGGTGGTCCACGCCGGGTTCTGGAAGATCGGACAACTTCGGCCGGTGGGGGACTCGGTGCGCTTCCGTGAGGTAACGATCGACGAAGCCGTACAGCTCGAAGAAGAGATCGACGGTCGACTCGACCCGGCAAGCCTCGAGGACCTCGCCTGAAAGGGCTCGACGAAATGGCAGACAGGAATATCACCTCCCCGTATCCAGGCACGTTCTATCGCCGTCCGAGTCCAGACGCCGATCCGTTCGTTGTCGAGGGCGATGAGGTCAAGCCGGGCGACGTGGTCGCACTCGTCGAGATCATGAAGAGCTTCCACGAGGTCAAGAGCGAGACGGACGGCTTCATCGACCAATTCCTCGTCGAGAACGAAGACCTCGTCGATGCGGGCCAGACCATCATCACGCTCCGCGCTTAAGCCGACCCTCGCTAGGGCGCGGCGAAGCGGGGCTTCGCTCCGCGAGAGCCGGCCCGTCCAGGGAGGCGAGGCGTGGAGAAGGTTCTAGTAGCGAACCGGGGAGAGATCGCGCTCCGCGTCATTCGGGCGTGCCAAGAACTCGGTCTGTCGACGGTCGCTGTCTACTCGACCGCAGACGAAGGGGCGCTCCACGTTCGCCGAGCTGACGAATCGGTGTGCATCGGGCCGCCGCACGCACGCGAGAGCTACCTCGATGGCAACGGCCTGATCGTTGCCGCTCGACAGCTGGGCGCCGACGCCATCCATCCCGGGTACGGGTTCCTCGCCGAGAACGCGGCGTTCGCCTCAGCCTGTCGAGATGCGGACATCACGTTCGTCGGTCCAGCACCCGAGGTGATCGAGCTGATGGGGGACAAGTCTGCGGGGCGGAAGTTGGCCAATGCGGCGGGTGTACCGACGGTTCCAGGTACGGAGGGGGCTGCCTCGCTCGAACAAGCACTCGAGGCGGCCGACGAAGTCGGCTATCCCGTGATGGTGAAAGCGGCGGCGGGCGGTGGCGGGCGCGGCATCCGGGTTGCGAACGACGCCTCGGAGCTTCACGCTGTCTCGGCCGAGGCCTCCCGCGAGGCCGGGGCTGCGTTTGGCGACGAGTCGCTCTACATCGAGAAGCTGCTCGTCCACGCACGTCACATTGAGATCCAGGTCCTGGCTGACCGTGCGGGCAACGTCGTTCACCTCTTCGAGCGGGAGTGCTCGATGCAGCGACGTCGGCAGAAGATCCTCGAGGAGTCGCCTGCTCCGAAACTCGAGCCCGCGCTCGGTGAGGAGATCGCCGCCGCTGCCGTTCGGCTCGCAAAACACGTCAAGTACGTGAACGCGTGGACCGTCGAGTTCCTCGTCGATGCCGAGGCGTCCTTTTTCTTCATCGAG
>CAYTCZ010000052.1:0-26673 GCA_964436315.1 uncultured Gaiellales bacterium
TCATCCTTCGGATAGAAGTAGAGAACGACCGGTCTACCGCGGAGGTCGGAGAGTTTGAGTGATTCGCCGGCGTCGTTCGTCAGTTCGAAGTCAGGCGCTTGCGATCCTTGCTCGATCATGGGCTGATCCTATCGGCTGCGATCAGTAATAGCCGTAGCTGTGCTCGTCTTTCCAGACCCGATACATCGCGAAGCCGCAGAGACCGAAGACGGCAAAGAAGATCACGATCTCGAGGCCGGTCTCTGGATAGTCAAGGACAGGAACAAACGCAGCTGCAACATTGCCGACCGCGACGATTCCTGCTCCGTAGAGGACCATCTGTGATCGTTTCGACCACATCGAGATCTCCTCGCGTCGCGAACGCCAGAGGCGGAAGACGACGTAGAGGATCACAATCAGGAAGACGATCCCCAGGATCTCCAAGACCCGCTCGAGGGTGGCCTGGGCGCCGGCAGCCGTAATCGCAGCTGCGATCAGGATGAGGATTGCGAAACCTCGAGCGGTTGGGCCGATGCGGTCGAGCGCTTCCACGGGGAGCCTCTATCGTAGCCCCCGTACGGTCACTCCTTCTGCACGTTGAGGCTTCTGATCCTCAGGTTCCGGTGGTGTACGCCCGGATCGCCAGGGCTGAGCCGACCAGACAAGCCCCGGTGAACCACATCAGTCGGCGAACGGGCACCGGGGGCGCATAGAGCCACGGCGAGAGGATGACGCCGAGCGCAAGGACACCGTAGAGGTAGTGGAGTCGATCGATCGTGCGAAGCCCGTCGGACACGAGCAGAAGTCCGATCGCCACTTGGGCAATGACCAGTGATTGGCCGAGCGCCAGCAGGTGGGCAAAGACCCTGCCTGGAGGCCGTTTCCGCAGGAGAAAGACCGCTCCCCAAGCCGCTGCTAGGAGATTTACCGCGATGACGACGATCGCGATGATTCCGTGGAGATCGCTCACGCGCCGTGAGCGTACCGAGCCCCTAATTGGCTCAGTTGTCTAACCGGAGCTCGGCGCAGCGACGGACGCCCCGTCAAGGGATCCGAGAATCTCGCGGACTTCCTTCAGCGTCCCGACGAAGATCGGCGTGTCGCGTTCCGTGTAGCGGCTTGCCTCCGTCTCACGTAGGGTCTTCATCAGCTCCAAGAAGTCCGCCGGCTCCTCACACTCGAACACCGTCATGAACTCCTGGTCGTCGATCCCGAATGAGTACGTCGTGTGGTTGGTGATGGTGACGAAGTTGCTACCCACCTCGGCGTGCTCCTGCATCGCGCGGCGCCGGTCGTCCATTAGCAGCGAGTACCACTCACGCTTCTTCACGAACGGATAGACGACGAGATATGGCGCGTTCCTGGGCACGACCTTCCGTGGGCCTCGACGCTGCTTCTCGAAGTACTGCGAGAAACGAGCTGCGGCGAGGTACGAGTACGGAGTGGTGAACCACCCGGCGAGCGGCGTGCCGTTGAGGGCGGCGCCCAGCTCCGTCAAATCGTCGTACCGGTCGGTCAGCTTCCAGAACATGAAGTCGACCTCAGGTCGAACGCCGACCATCGTGTACGTCCGGAGCTCGATTCGGTCTGCCCACTCGTCGACGACTTCAGCAAAGGCGTCCTTGTGGGCTTGGCGTTCCTCGACGGGCAGCCTTCTCCAGGCTGGGTCCACCTTGTAGAACGTGTACGCCGCGTACTGGACAGCATCCTGTTCAGTCATGTCTCAAATCGTAACCGTCTGTCACACACGGGCCACGCATAGAACTCTACGTTCAATAGTGAGGTGGGAGGGTGACTGGCTAGCGGGCGGGCCCGGCTCTCCCTCCTCCTTTCCGATTTTCGCTTCGCGAGCAGTGCCGGTTCCGAGCGAAGTATCATGCCCGTCGTGGCCGAGCTGACGGTCGAAGAGCTTGCCCTCAGAGCTGGCTCGAGTACCGATCGCGTTCGACAGTTGACGGAGCTCGGCATCCTCCCCTCTGGTACCGGCTACTCGGAAGAAGACGTCGGCCGCGTGAGCCTGGTCAGAGCTTTGGTCGAGCGTGGATTCTCGCTTCACGACATTGCCCAAGCGGTCCGGTCGGGACATCTGTCGCTGAGCTGGTTCGGTGGGCTCTTGCCTCCGGCCCCCAGGCTTCGGAATCAGACCTACGAGGAGCTTGCAGATACGCTCGGCCTCTCGTTCGACCTCGTCAGCCGTATTTTCGCGCTCGACGGTCTCGCCACCCCGCCACGAGATGCGCAGATTCGGGACGACGACGCGCGCGTTCTCGAGCAGCTGGCCTCGAGCTTTGAGGCTTTCGGTCGCGACGAGCGCGCCCTCATGGCCTCTGCTCGGTATTTCGGCGACAACATGCGGCGGATCGCAGAGTCCGAGATCGAGTTCTTCCGAAAAGAGATCGTTGAGCCACTTCTCGCGTCCGGACGCACGCCACGCGAAGTTGTCGAGACCGGAAATCAGCTCGCTCAGATCCTTCGACCGATCGTCAATGACACGCTCCTCTGGCTCCACCGACGGCATGTCGACGCGCTGCTCATACAGGTTCTCGTCGAGATGGCGGAGGCATCTCTGCAGGAGGCCGGCGTCGAGATGCGGCCACTCGCCCAGTCACCGGCAATGGCTTTTCTTGATCTGAGTGGCTTCACGAGGCTCACCGACGCGTCCGGAGACGAAGCGGCATTGGCCCTCGCGACTTCGCTCGCCGAGTTCGTAAAGAACGAAACTGCGGCCTACAGGGGAAAGGTGGTCAAGCTGCTGGGAGACGGCGTCATGTTTCACTTCGAGGACGCCCACGATGCGGTGCGTTGCGCCCTTGGCCTGGTCGCCAAGGCTCCCGGGCTTGGTCTCCCTCCCGCACGGGTCGGTGTTGAGGTCGGTCCGGTCGTCTTCCGCGATGGCGATTACTTCGGGCAGACGGTGAACGTGGCCGCAAGGATCACGGATCACGCGGCTGCTGGCGAGGTCCTCGTAAGCGAGGCGGTCGTGCATGCCATCGCGAACGCAAACGACATAGTGTTTTCGGAACTCGGACCGGTCGCTCTGAAAGGAGTCGCGGGTCGAATTCCTCTCTTTGAGGCGCGGTCGACGACGGCGCGCGGCCACTAGCAGAAGGTCAGCTAGGACCCGTGCCGGTGAGAGTCCGTCCGTCGGCGGGTCGAGGAGAACTAGCATCTGAAACATATTGAAGGCGCTCGCCGACCTCATCCGCAACAACCAGCCCTGCGTTGCGCTCACAGGAGCCGGAATCTCGACCGAGAGCGGCATCCCAGACTTTCGCAGCCCGACCGGGATCTGGTCGAAGCTCGATCCGATGGAGTACGCAACGCTCGGGGCCTTCCAGCGCGATCCTGAAAAGGTATGGAAGGAGTTCTACGTCCCGCGCTTCTTCATGCTGACCGAGGCCGAACCCAACCGAGCGCACGAGGCTCTCGCCGAGCTCGAGCGCCGATCGTTGCTCAGCGCCGTCGTCACTCAGAACATCGACATGCTGCACGAACGGGCCGGCAGCAAGGACGTCGTCGAGGTTCACGGATCGATCAGGACATCCCGCTGCCTCACGTGTAACCGTCGGTATCCGCTCGACGAGGTGAAGGGGATGATCGAGGACGAGGCCGGGAACGGAGTTCCACGTTGTCAGGACTGCGAGGTCGTCCTGAAGCCGGATGTCGTTTTCTTCGACGAGATGCTTCCGCCAGGCGCGATCGAACGCGCCTTCGCTCTGGCCGAAACCGCACGACTCATGCTCGTGGTCGGCTCGTCGCTCGAGGTCTATCCCGTCGCGCAGTTGCCCGAGATGACGCTGCGAGCGGGGGGTAAGGCCGCGGTCGTCAACAAGACGCCGACGTACGTGGACGCCAGGGCATCGGTGACTGAAACGGGCAACGCGGGAGACGTGCTCGCAGAGACCGTCGCCGCGCTCGACGAGGCTTCCTGATAGCAGTCGCTGGCCCGAGGACGGGTCTGACCGCAGGGCTACTCTTCCTGGGATGGCGACAACCGCTGAGGCGCGCGAGGAGCGCATCGAGACTCAACTCGAGCAGCTACCGGCAAGCTCGGGTGTCTACCTGTTTCGTGGAGAAAAGGACGATGTTGTCTACGTCGGCAAGGCGAAGTCGCTCCGCTCGCGGGTTCGGTCGTATTTCCGGGGCGGGGATACGCGCGCGGGTCTCCACAACCTCGTCGATCGCGTCGAGCAGATCGAGGTGATCGTCACGCAGTCGGAGGGCGAAGCCCTCCACCTCGAGCAGAACCTGATCAAGCGGTACCGGCCTCCCTTCAACGTGCGGCTGCGTGACGACAAGTCGTATCCGTACATCGCCGTCACGGTCGACGATGACTTCCCGCGCGTCATGTTCACGCGCGAGCGGCATCGGCGGGGAGTCGTGTACTTCGGCCCGTACTCGTCGGCGAAGAAGGTCCGAGAGACGCTCGACGTCCTGAACAGGGTGTTCCCGTATCGCCCGTGTGAAGGCCCGGAGCCTGGTCGTCACTCCGGAATCCCGTGCCTCGACTACCACATCGATCGGTGCCTGGCCCCGTGCGTCGGCTATGTCTCGAAGGAGGACTACCGAGAGATCGTCGACGGCGTGGTCGAGTTTCTCTCGGGAGAGACGCGGCCGGTCCTTCGCGAGCTCGAGGAGCGGATGCAGGACGCGGCCGATCGACAGGAGTTCGAGGAAGCTGCCAGGTATCGAAACCGGCTCTATGCGGTTCGCCACCTCGCCGAGCGGCAGGCCGCCGACAAGCGGGCAATCGGCACGGTCGACGTCATCGGAATCGCTCAGAAAGCCGAGGCCGCGGCCGTGCAGGTCTTCCCGCTTCGCGACGGTCGGTTGGTCGATCGACACACGTTCTTCCTCGAGAACGCCGGCGGGCAGGATGCTCAGGATTTACTGGAGGCGTTCTGCCTTGAGTACTACGGCAGCGCTCCGAGCGTACCGCCGCTCGTGGTCGTGCCCGCCGGCACCGGCGATCTCGATGCCCTGGCGGAGTTCCTCACGCAACGGCGGGGATCGGCGGTCGAGGTACGTGCGGCACAGCGGGGCGAGAAGCGACGGCTGCAGCGGCTCGCGACCGAGAACGCCGAGCTTGCCCTTGAAGGGGACCGGGCCGATTCCGAGCGCAAGCGGCTTCGGCGCATCGAAGCTCTGGAGGAGCTTCGGGAGCGACTGAATCTCGAGAGCCTGCCGATCCGGATCGAGGCGTATGACATCTCGAATCTCCAGGACTCGGCGCCGGCCGGTTCGATGGTGGTCTTCCAGGACGCCGTCGCCAAGAAGGCGCACTACCGAACGTTCTCGATTCGGCACACCGGGGGTCAGGACGACTTCGCGATGATGCGTGAGGTGGTCTCCAGGCGATTCAGTCGGGCGGCCTCGGTAACCTCCGAACAGTTCGACGAGTCGTTTGCCGCGATTCCAAACCTCGTCGTGATCGACGGCGGGAGAGGTCAGCTCGGAGCGGCGCTCGACGCCATGCAGGGCTTCGAGCTTCCGCGGGTTGCGGTTATCTCCCTCGCCAAACGAGACGAGGAGATCTTCGTTCCGGGCAGGCCGGAACCGATCGTACTCGACAAGGACTCACCCGGACTCCAGCTCCTCCAGCGGATCCGGGACGAGGCCCACCGCTTCGCGCTCGGCCACCATCGAAAGAAGCGCGACGCCCAGTCCCGGGAATCGATCCTCGATGCCCTGCCCGGCGTCGGACCTGCCCGCAAACGTGCCCTGCTGAAGCACTTTGGGTCGACCGACCAGATGCTCGAGGCCTCGTCAGACGACTTCGAAGGTATTCCCGGTGTGCCGGCAAAGACCGGACGAAGAATCCACGCGGCGCTCCACAAGGCCGGTGGCGGCGACTGAAGGACGGTGAGACATGACGACCGAGCCCCGTGAGGTGATGCAATCACTCGAAGCGTTCAGTCTGATGGGCTGGATCGAGAGCAACGCCGACCGCATCATCCCGCCGATCTCGAACGAGACGATCTTCAAGGGGAACGAGGACTTCATCGTGATGGTCTCGATCGGCCCGAATTCGCGCAAGGACTACCACGACAACCAGAGCGAGGAACTTTTCCTCCAGCTCAAGGGCGATGTCGAGATCGGTCTCTATCGCGACGGTCAGCTCGACGCTGTGCAGACCCGCGAAGGGGAGATGCTTCTCGTCCCGCCGAGGGTTCCTCACCAACCGCGGCGACCCCCCGGACACGATTGGGCTCATCATCGAGAAGCACCGCGACCCGACCGAGAAAGACGGCTTCATGTACTTCTGCGATGCCTGCCACGCGAAGCTTTACGAGGAGTACTTCTTCCTCGAGGACATCGTCAGGCAACTTCCGATGGTGCAACGGAACTTCTACGGCTCGATCGAGCGTCGCACGTGCCGGGAGTGCGGACAGGTTATGGAACTCCCGCCCGACTGGGACGAGAGCGTCGAGATCCGCGCGAAGGACAATCCGTACGCCGACCATCCGTACGCCGACGTGCAGGGCCGCTCCTGGTAAAGAGCGGCGGTTCCGTATGGAGACGGTTAGTCAGCCAGAAGGAGCTCCGAGACGATTCGGCGCGACCGGAACGCTGTGCGCAGTGCGTCATTCGGGATCGATGCAGCCATCGACTCAAGGCTCTCCCGCGCCTGCTGGTCGTACTCGGCCTGCTCGGACTCCCGTCCCAGCGACGCGCAGGCGCGTGCCGCGAGGCCGGCGCCTCGCCAGACGAGTCGCTCCTCGACCACGGCCTGGGCCTGCTCGATGACCGAGCGACCTCGCTCGAACGCGAGCTCGGCGTCGCCAGCGCGGTAGGCGCGGAGGCCGTCTGCATAGTCGCTCCAGGCGCGAAAGAGAGGGCTCGCGTCGCGGGTTTCGGCGAGCCAGCTCGCAGCTTCGTCCTCTCCTTCCGCAAGTTCCTCTGCCGCCAACAGACGCGCCTGGGCACTTCCGAACGCGTGATAGCGCGCATCTGCGGCGAGCGCTTGGGACTCCCGAAACAGCGCGGCGCTCTCAGCAGCTTCGCCCCGTGACCCGTGAACCCAGGCGTCGAACGCGAGAACCGTCGGGCGCTGGACGTTGCTGCCAACTTCATCAGAAAGGGCTCGGCACGCGGTCGCGTCGGAAGCGAGCAGATCGGTCGTTCCGAGCTCACCCAGAATCGGTAGGCGTCCGAACGACCGGGAGATGAGCTCGAGTCGCGGGGACTCGAGTCGGGAGGCGATGTCAACCGCCATATTAACCTGTGCCACGGCATCGCCTACATTCCCTTGAGCCAGCTGGAGACTCGCACCAACCATCGCCGCGAATGCTTCGTTTCGACGGTCGCCGATCTCGCGCGTACCCGCCAGAGCTGTATCGAGCGACGCCAGACCAGCGTGGAACTTGCCGGTAACCCAGCGAAGCCATCCGATCGCGTATTCGTTCTCGTACTCGAGCGCGCGGTCGCCGAGCTCGTGTAAGAGTCTCCGCGCCTCCTCTCCAACGCGGAGTGCCTCGCCGAACGGTCCGAAGAACAGGCGCGTCTCACAGAGCCCGTGAAGCGCGGCGGCTTCACCGGCGCGGTCTCCGGACGCCCGGGCGACGCCCAAGGCCTCCTCATGGCTCGCGATCGCTGCTTTCCACTCGCCGCGGCCGAACGCGATCGTTCCGGCCGTATAGAGGAGCCTTGCCTCGAGGTCATCTGCGCCGGCCTGGCGAGCTCGCTTCAGCGCGGGCTCGAGCCAGCGCTCTCCTTCCGCGTATTGGTCTTGAAGCCAGAGGATGTGCGTGATCGAGGCGAGCGTCCGGGCTTCAAGATGGACGTCTCCGGCCTTCTCGGCGAGCTCGAGCGCGCGCTCGTAGTCGGCCTGAGCCTCCGGGAACGATGCGACTTGCTCGTGGGCCGAACCGCGCGCGAGCACAATCTCCGCCTCGACGTCCGCCGCGAGCTCGTCGCCCTGAACCTCGGAGACGTTGGCCATCGCTACGCCATACCATCGCAAGGCCTCCTGAGGCGCGAAGAGCCGTCGCTTTCGATCGCCGGCGAGCCTGGCACAACGGGCTGCTTTCACGTGGTCCTCGGCGAGCTCAAAGTGGTGGGCGAGGATCTCGGCGAACTCTTCCCAGCGGCCCCGGGTCCGTGCTTCGATAAATGAGCCCACCTCGGCGTGAATCGCACCGCGGCGTGCCCTAGGAATGCTCTCGTAGGCGACGTCGCGCGTCAGAACGTGCTTGAAGATCAACTCCCGCTCGCCCTCGATGGAGGATCGCTCACGCTCCCTCATCAGTCCCTTCGAGATGAGGCCCTCGACCGCTCGCTCCGTCTCGCCTGGAGCGAGGCTCTCGAGCGCGCCTTGCCAGAAGATGCGGCCGACCACAGCCGCGTGCTGGATTGCTCGCTTCTCAGCCGCGGAGAGTGAGTCGATCCGTGAGGCGATGACACCCTGCACGGTGTCGGGCAGCGCAGCAGGCAGCGTCCCGGCGATCTCCCAGCGACCGCCCTCGCGTACGAGGACGCCATCGTCAATAAGCATGCGCAACAGCTCTTCGGCAAAGAAGGGATTTCCCTCTGCGCGTGACAGGATCGGCGCAAGTTGCTCTTCGGACCGAACCATCCCTCGAAGGAATCCGCGAAGTAGGAGTTCGCTCTCCTTTTCATTCAAGGGGGACAGTGCGATGCTCGCTGCATTCTCGAGTCCGCTGCCCCAGTGCGGCCTGCGCTCGGCGAGTTCTGGTCTCGTCAAACAAAGGATGAGGATCGGTCCGGTTCCCCGCTCAGCGATCTGCTCGAGGACGTCGAGGAGGCTGAGGTCGGCCCAGTGGAGGTCTTCGATGAGGACGAGGAGTGGTTTATCTCCGGCCAGCTGCTCGAAGAAATGGCGCCAGGCGCTCGCGATGAAGTCTTGAGCGACCGGAGGTTCGAGGCCGGCGAGCGGATCCGAGATGACCTCGTGGCCAACGGAGGAAAGGATGATGTCGACGTCACGGTCTGAGACCGAGTAGTCGCCGAACCGGCGCTGCAGGAGGGCTTGTGCCTTGTCCAGCATCGCTGCCGCGGGGTCGCTGTCCAGGATGCCGGCCTCGGTTTTCAAGATTTCGACCAAGGGCCAATAGGTCAAACCCTCGCCGTACGGCAGGCAGCGGCCACGGGAAATTCTCATTTCCGGGTGGGCCGCAGCGAGAGTGCCTGCAAATTCTTGGCCAAGGCGGCTCTTCCCGATTCCGGCAACGCCGACGATCGTCGCCAGGTGAGCTCGCTTCTCCCGAATCGCCCTCGTGAAGAGAAGTTGGAGAAGGTCGAGCTCTGAATTGCGTCCGACGAGGGGAGAGGTCCGAATTCCGCGCGGGCCCTCCGGGTCCCGGTCCGCGTCGACTACCTCGAACGTCAAGAGCGGCGCCTCGGTGCCGGGAATGTCGACGGTACCGACCTCTCGATATTGAACGGCATTGCGCGTGTCGCGGTGCGTTCGTTCGCCCACCAGGATCGTCCCTGGACTTGCTCGTTCCATGAGCCGCGCAGCGATATGCAGCGGACCGCCGGTCACGACACCTTCGTGGTCCTCGCCGACGTCCGTTACGACTTCTCCTGTGTCGATTCCAATGGTCATCTGAAACTGGCCTTCGAATGCGGGAAGACCAGTTCGAAGAGCCGGGAGTCGCTTTTGCATCGCTACGGCTGCGCGAACCGCTCGCTCCGGATCGTCCTCGTGTGCGACCGGCGCGCCGAACACAGCGACAACCGCATCGCCGATGTACTTCTCGACGGTGCCGTCGAAGCGTTCGATCTCGACGGACATCGCCTCGAAGAAAGGACGGAGGACGCTCTGAAGCTCCTCAGGGTCGAGTGTCGACGCGAGTTCTGTGGAAGCCGTTAGGTCGGCGAAGAGCGCAGTCACGATCTTTCGTTCCTGCATTGCCACCGGTTCTGCCGACGGCAACGTCAGCGCCGCACCACACCGGCCGCAGAACCCTTGGTCGGGTGGCCATGTTGTGCCACACGCCGAGCAGGTCACCTCGAGTGACGCGCCGCAGGAGCCACAAAACCGAAAGCCGCTCGGGTTACTCGCGCCGCAAGATGGACACACGAGCGTCGCGTTCTCCGTCACGAGCCGGAGGCAAGCGCCACGATCCTCGCGGGAGCCTCACCCTCGAGTTCGACGCGTTTCCACGACTCGCCCGCGTCCTGCGTCTCGAACAGCGAGCCGTCCCGGAGGCCGACGATCAGCGATCGATCACATGTCACCAACGCGTACGGCATGGAATCCAGCGGGTCAGGCAGGCCGCCGCCGAGCTCCACCCACGGCCCCGGCTCGGTCCAGCGATAGACCTTCGCCTTGGCTGGTCGATCCGTGTGCGCGTCATACGGCCCGTAGGTTGCCGAGATGTACCAAACGTCCGGATCGGCAGGATCGACGGCGAGCGCCCACGTGTAGTGCCGATCCCGACCTGAATCGGCCGCCTCCCAGGTCAGGCCGCCGTCCTTGCTCTGAGCCGCGCCTCCTCCGGCGGCCTCGTAGGCGCGTCCGGGCCTCCCGGGATGCCAGGCGAGCTCGTGCGCATCTTTTTGAGCGCCCGGTCGATGATCGCTCCAAGTCGCGCCACCGTCCTCGCTCCGCATGACCCCGCCAAGCTCGATGCCCGCGAGGATGAGGTCCGCGTCGTGCGGACTCGGTGCCACCCAGCGGACGTGTGACGTCCACGGGCGCGGGGGAAAACTCCACGTCGGAGCCGAGGGGATCTCCCGCAGCGTCTCGAGCTCCTTCCATGTCGTGCCCTCATCTCGGCTGACGAACAGCATGCTCGGCTCCGTTCCCGCATAGACCGCTCCATCGGCGGCACTGACCGCGACGGAGAAGACATCGTCGGCGGGCAAACCACAGGCGGTCCAACTCTGACCCGAGTCGCTGCTCCTCCAGAGTCTGTCTCCGCGCGTGCCGGCATAGACCGTCGACGGGGTAGCCGGGTCGACCGCGACGCATTGCGGCTGGCGTCCGGTGAACCCAATGCGGCAGGTTCGGGTCTCGAGGTCGACTACAGTCATGGAGTTTCCCGTCGCCGCGTAGAGCCGGGCCATACGGAGCGAGCCTACCGATTTCGGCTCGCCTCTCAGGCATTGTTCAGGGGTGCAGGTGAATGCCTACGAGGTTGCGGACTGGGGGGTGGGAACGCTCTATCTGCACGACGGACGGCTCGTCGATCACGAGCTTCCAACGGCGCGGAAGCCGGCTGGACCGATCGTCGACGCCGACGACCTCGTCGAGCACATCCGCCGGTATTTCGCCGGCGACCGCGTGACGTTCACGGCGGTCGATCTCGATCTTGACTGGTGTACTCCGTTTCAGCGCGCTATTGCGGAGGTGCTCCGCAACGTCCCGTACGGCGAGACAGTCTCCTACGGCGAGTTGGCCGCGCTCGCCGGGCATCCGAACGCCCAGAGGGCTGCCGGGACCTTCTGTGCGCAGAATCGCTTTCCGATCTTCCTCCCCTGTCATCGGGTGGTGGCCGCCTCCGGCCTCGGCTCCTACGGCGAACTCGGAACCGAGTACAAGTCTCGCCTGCTCCGACTGGAAGGGGTGGACGTGCCGCCGTGAGTCTCTCCGACGACGTCCGAAGCGAGTTGTCTGCCATCGATCCAGCGAGACCCTGCTGTCGCCTCGCCGAGCTGTCGGCGCTCGTCCGGACCGGCGGGAGTATCCATTTTCGAGGCGGGGGCCGCGTCAGCATCGACGTTCGGCTATCGAGTGCGCCCGTGGCGCGGCGAGCCTTCTCGCTTCTTCGAAGCTACGGAGTTCCGTGCGAGGTCCGCACATATCGCCAGCAGGCTTTCGAGCGCTCGACCAGATTCGAGCTGTATGTCGAAGACGACGCGCGGGCGCTTCAGGCCTTGAACGAGGCGGGCGTGCTCGACCTGAGCCTTGCTCCACTCGAACAGCCTCCAGCTCGAGTCATCGCGCGGTCCTGCTGTCGCGCTGCCTACCTACGGGGAGTCCTGCTCGCGGCAGGGTCGGTTAGTGGCCCGCCGAATCCCCACCTCGAATTCCGACTTCCAGATCACGAGCGCGCGCGATTCGTGAGCGCGGTTGCTGCCGAGGATGAGCTCCGGCTCGCAATTCGGAGTCGTCGCGGTCATGCGATCGCCTACGCGAAGGGCCGCGAGCGAATCACAGAACTCCTCGCGTTCATGGGAGCGAACGAAGCGGCCCTGGCGTTCGAGGAAGATTCAGTGGTATCGGCGACGCGGAGTGCGGCGAATCGACTCGCCAACGCTGACCATGCCAACTTGAAGCGGTCCAGCCTCGCGGCCGCCGGCCAACTGCGAGCGATCAACAAACTCCAGGCGACTGGAGATCTCAGCCGCCTGGATTCCACGTTGCAAGAGCTCGCATCGCTCCGGCTCGAACACCCGACCGTGTCGCTCGCGGAACTCGGGAAGCTCTGTCGGCCGCCGGCGCCAAAACCGACCGTGCACCGGCGGCTTCGCAAGCTCCAGCGCCTCGCCGAAGCCTAGGACCGACCTCACTCATTCCCTTCTCATCTCGGGTATCTACCTTGGGAGCAGTTCACGTAAGCCCAGGGACACATCTTCTGGAGGTACGAATCGATGAGCAGGAAACGCATTGCGGTTCTGAGTACAGGCGTCCTACTCGCCGTCGGCGCGGTAGCAGGAGGAAGCGCGGCTGCGCTCACCGGCAGCGGTAGTAGCGACGACCCACCGCTGACTGGATCGACGCTCGAGCAGGCCACCGCCGCGGCTCTCGCCCACACCGGAGGCGGAACGGTCATCGAGACCGAGGCCGGCGATGATGGTGCTGCCTACGGCGTCGAAATTGCTCTTGACGACGGAAGCGTTGTCGAGGTGAACCTTGACGAGAGTTTCTCCGTCATCGGCCAAGAGCTCGATGACGATGGTTCGGGCGACGGCGACGGACCGAACGACGACTAGGCACGCGACTCGGTTTTTCGCACGAGGTAACGGGAGCAGGTTGGCCAGGCCGCAGGACGGCCTGGCGACGAAAACCGCTCCGTCGACCTCAAATCTTGGGGTCAGGTCTCTGATGTTGCGGCTAGCTGCACCATCAGAGACCTGACCCCGTGCATGAGCGGGCCGGAGGAGAAGCTCCGAGGACGACCTCCTCCCCCGGTGAATCCGCGTTCAGAACCCTGGCGCCGGACGGGGTCTGGATCCGACACCGGACGAGCGCGGGCCCGCTTCCGTGGAGTATGACGAGCGCGGTCTCGGTTGCCAAATCGGGAAATTCGGCGAGATCCCGCTGATTAGAATGGCCTCGAAGCCGACTGGAAGCGATCGAGGGGTCCGCGCCTTTGCACAAGCCAAGATCTGTTCGTGATGCCGACGTAGCCGGCAAACGTGTTCTTGTGCGCGTTGACTTCAACGTGCCCTTGGACGGAGCGCGGGTTGCCGACGACACGCGGATTCGAGCGGCATTGCCGACGATCGAGCTGCTGCTTGACCGCGGTACGAGGCAGGTCATCCTTGTCTCGCACCTCGGCCGCCCGAAGGGGAAGCCCGACCCTGCCTACTCGCTGAGGCCGGCTGCGACCCGCTTGGAGGAGCTCGTCGGGCGGGAGGTGGCTTTCGACGACCCTGCGGCGCCGCTGACGGTGCTCGAGAACACGCGGTTCGACCTCCGAGAGCGCGACAACGACGACGGATACTCGCAGGAACTCGCGGAACGCGCCGACATCTACGTCAACGACGCGTTCGGATCTGCACATCGCGCGCACGCTTCGACCGAAGGTGTTGCGCACTATTTGCCAGCCTACGCCGGCCTGCTTCTCGAGCGCGAGCTCGACGAGCTCGGCGGTCTCCTGAGTAAGCCGGAACGACCGTTTATCGCAGTCCTTGGTGGGGCGAAGGTCACAGACAAGATCGGCGTTCTCGCGAAACTCTCGACGCTCGCCGACGACCTCCTCATCGGCGGGAAGATGGCCGAAGAGCTCCGGACCAGTGATGCGCATGGGCTTGCGGCCGGGGGAGCAGACGTCCATTTGCCGGAGGACGTCGTGGCGGCGGCCGAGTTCGAGGCCGATGCCGAGGCTGCCACCGCGGCATGGGACGCGGTTCCCGACGGTTGGCTCGGTCTCGATATCGGTCCGGCGACATGCCGTGAGTTCGAGGAACTGATCGCCGGGGCGCGCACCGTGTTCTGGAACGGCCCGATGGGAGTGTTTGAGTGGCCGCGCTTTGCGGCCGGAACGAACGCCGTGGCTCAAGCCGTCGCAACAACCGAGGCTCACACCGTCGTGGGAGGTGGCGACTCCGTACGGGCGATTGAGGAGTTGGGTGTCGCTGGCAGCGTCGACTGGGTCTCGACGGGCGGCGGCGCCTCGCTCGAGCTGCTGGAGGGGAAGGAGCTCCCCGGAGTGGCAGTCATCCCGGAAGCTGACTAGATCAAGAGAGGGAAGGCGGCGAGCGATGTTCATTGCCGGCAACTGGAAGATGTTCAAGAACGCGACTGAGGCTGCCGACTTTGTCCGCGAGCTCGATGACCAGCTCGGCGATCCAGCGGTTCAGGTTGGCGTTGGCCCACCTTTTACGTCCCTGGCCGCCGTACAGGCGGTGCTCGGCGGATCCGCCCTAAGGGTCTACGCTCAGAACGTCCACTGGGCTGCAGACGGTGCGTACACGGGAGAGATCTCGACGGGAATGCTCCTGGATCTCGGCGTTGATGGAGCGATCACCGGGCACTCCGAACGCCGCCAGTGCTTCGGCGAGACGGACGAAGGCGTGGCGAAACGAACTCGCGCCGCGCTGGACGCAGGGCTCGCTGTGATTGCCTGCGTCGGCGAGTTGGAGGAGGAGCGGGATGCCGGCCGGACCGAGGAAGTTCTCGCGAGGCAGGTTTCGGCGATCGCCGATGTTGTCGAAGACACGAACGGCCTGGTCGTCGCGTACGAGCCCGTTTGGGCGATCGGGACCGGCAAGACCGCGACGCCCGAAATCGCCCAGGAGGCGCACGCGTTCGTCAAGGGGATCTTGGACGTCTCGGTGCTGTACGGGGGTTCGGTGAAACCAGAAAACGCGTTCGATCTCCTCTCGCAGCCAGATGTCGACGGAGCTCTCGTCGGCGGTGCCTCACTGGATGTCGCCTCCTTCGTCGAGATATGCCGGCAAGGCGCACGTACCCGCTCGTAGCGCTCGTCATCCTCGACGGCTGGGGGCTTGCTCCGCCGGGTCCAGGAAACGCCATCGAGCTCGCCGAGACTCGTACGTTCGACGAGCTCTGGGAGAGACATCCGACGACCACTCTGTCGGCTTCGGGCGAGGACGTCGGCCTTCCGCCGGGGCAGATGGGGAACTCGGAGGTCGGGCATCTCAATATCGGTGCAGGTCGTGTCGTTGACCAGGACTTCCTTCGAATCACCCACGCGATTCAGAACGGGACGTTCTTCAGTGAGCAGGCCCTGTCCTCGGCTTTCGCCAGGGCGCGTGAACGATCCGGCAACGTGCACCTCATGGGGCTCGTTTCTTACGGAGGTGTGCACTCGCACATCGATCACCTGCGGGCACTGGTCGAGCTCTCTCGACGCGAGGAAATGGCGGACCGCACCTATGTGCATGCATTCACCGACGGTCGAGACGTCTCGCCGACTGCGTCTGTGAGCGACCTCGCCGAACTCGTCGACGAAGGAACGCAGATCGCGACCGTTGTGGGCCGCTACTACGCGATGGACCGTGACAAACGATGGCAGCGGACGGATCGGGCACTCCAGGCGATCATCGACGGGGTCGGCGAGGCGGACGAGGATCCGGTCGCCTCCGTCCGGGCCAGCTACGACGCCGGGATCACCGATGAGTTCATCGAACCGATCATCCTGGCCGGGCCCCGATTGAGTGAGCGCGACAGCGTCATCTTCTTCAACTTCCGTCCTGATCGCGCTCGGCAGCTTTGCGAGCGTCTCATTGAACGCGGCTTTGATCTCACGACGATGACGAGCTACCGCGCCGATTTCGGGTGCCCGGTCGCGTTCGAGGAGCACGACGTGGATGAGGGCATGGCCGAGGTGCTGTCGGAGCGTGGAATCCGCCAGCTTCATGCCGCGGAGACCGAGAAGTACCCGCACGTGACGTACTTCTTCAACGGCGGGCATGAGGAGAAGTGGGAGGGAGAGGTTCGGATCCTCGTTCCATCTCCTCGGGACGTACCCACCTACGACCACCGCCCCGAAATGTCGGCGCCCGAACTGACCCGCGAGTTCGTCGAAGAGGTCGGCAACGACTACGGCTTCGCAATTCTTAACTTTGCGAATCCCGATATGGTCGGCCACACCGGCGTGATTCCCGCTGTGGTGAAGGCCGTGGAGACCGTCGATCGTTGCCTGCGGAAAGTTGTCGACGCGGTTCACACCGTGGGCGGAGTGTGTGTCATCACCGCGGACCATGGAAACGCCGAAGAAGAGCTACAAACGGACGGAAGTCCGCACACTGCCCACACCACGAATCCCGTTCCGCTGATCATCACGGTCGATGACGGAGAGCTGGCCGAAGGTGGGCGACTCGCAGACCTCATTCCCACCTGCCTCGCCCTGATGGACATTCCGCCGTCAGATTTGATGACGGGTCGGGACCTGCTCAGTTCTCCTTAACCGGCGAAAAATTGCCGGCTATACTCGCCCCCGGAGGTTCCGGACACAGGTGCCGCTGCCCCAGCCCGACCCGGCGATTATCCGCAGAGCTCAGCGGGGGGACGATCGCGCCTACTCGATCATTGTTCGGACCTATGAGGTGCCGGTGTTCAACTATGTCCTTCGCATGGTCAACGACCGGGCGCTTGCGGAGGATCTGACCCAGGAGATCTTCCTCCGCGTCTACCAGTCGATCGGCGGTTTCTCGCAGCGCTGCCGCTTCACGACCTGGCTGTTCCAGGTGGCGAAGAACCGTGTCCTGGACGAGCTTCGCGCCCGCGAGCGCCGCCCGGTCGCCGCGGTGCCGACCGAAGAGATGCCGGTGCTCGAGGTCCTCGATGCTCCCGTCGAGCGAGTCGAGCTCATCGAGGCAGCCTGGCGAGCGATCGGGGGTCTGAACCCCGATCTCAAGATGGCGCTCCTCCTCCGAGACGTGGTCGGGCTCTCCTATACGGAGATTGCCGACACGTTGGAGATCACGCTTGCGACGGTAAAGTGGCGAATCTACAAGGCACGGGAGGAAGTCCAGCTCGCGATGGTCCGCGAGGGCGTTGCAGAGCTGCCTGAAGCCGAGCCCGCCGCCGTGCCGCTTCCGCGCCGGTCTCGCTAGCCAGCGCGGACCACCTCGAATCAGACGCCGTGCTGTAGACGCATGGCGAGGGATTCCGGAAGGCCTTCAAAGCGAATCTCGGCCTGCGTTTGCTCGATGTCGTAGTCGACGCGGCGGAACGAGGCGTGCCCGCGCTCGGTGTCGAGGAGCAGGTAGGCCGCGCGAGGATCCCCGTCTCGCGGTTGGCCGACGGAGCCCGGATTCAAGAGCCAGCGAACGTTGTCGTCGACGTCGAGCTCGACCCCTCCCGGAGCCAGGCCTCCCTCCACTCCCGAGTCGACGAGTGCCAACGCGAGCGCCACGTGACTATGGCCAACGAGAATGAGTGGCCACTCTGTTCCATTGAACGCTGCGAGCGCTGCCTCGGGAGAGAGCACGTACTCCCAGACAGGATCGCGGGGACTCGCGTGGTACATCCCGATCCCGCCACTGTCCGCTTGGGGCTCGAGGCCGCTCAAGAAGTCGGCGGCTTCCGGTGAGAGGTGCTCGGATGTCCATCGGGCGCTGTGCGCAGCATCGGAGGTAAAGATGCTCAGATCGACCTTGCCGATGACCGCAAGGTCGTGATTTCCCACGAGGCAGAGCTGCACGGCTTCAGCAACCCGCTTGCAGCACTGATTCGGGCGAGGTCCGTACCCTACGAGGTCCCCAAGGCACCACACGGCATCGGGCTCTTCCGACTGGACGTCGGCAAGCACAGCCTCGAGGGCGTGGAGATTTCCGTGGACGTCAGAGAGCACCGCGACTCGCATTGGAACCGGGCAACGCTATCGAAGCTCGCTCTGCTCGGCGGGCTCGCTGCGGTCTGGGTTGCGGCCGGCGTCGTGCTCTGGCCCACAGACGTGCCGAGCCTCGACCTTCCCGAACTCGACGAGGGGGAGTTCTTCACAGAAGCGGCGCTCGAGCGGAGCGCGGACTACAGGGCGCTGACCAGACCGCTCTGGGTTGCGCGGACGGTCGTCGAAATCGTCGTCCTCGGTGTGTTGATCTGGCAGTCCGGCCGCATCGCACGGCGGCTCCAGAGCCGTGTCAAAGGGCGTGTGCGAACCGGGATGCTGTTCGCCCTCCTCGCGGTCTTCGCCGCTTGGCTGGCCGTCTTGCCGGTCGCGGCGCTGTCGCACTGGTGGCGGCGCCGTTTCGATCTCTCCGAGCAGGCCTATGGGGCGTGGCTGGGAGATCAAGCGCTCTCGCTGCTCGTTCGGGCCGTGATCATCGCGTTGGTCGTGGGCGGAGTGATCGCCCTCGCCGCGTGGCTTGGACGACGCTGGTGGATCGCGATGGCACCAATCGTCGCAGCCGCCGGCTTCGTGTTCATCCTCATCCAGCCCCTCGTGATACAGCCGCTCTTCAATCGATTCGAACCGCTCACCGATGAGGCGTTGGTCTCCCAGATAGAGGGGGCCGGCCGAGCACTCGGCGTCGAGGTTACGTCCGTCGAGGTTGCGGATGCCTCGCGGCGGACGACGACCGCGAACGCCCTCGTGGCCGGCATCGGGCCCACCGCGAAGGTCGTGCTCTTCGACACACTCCTCGACGGCCGGTTCACGTCGGCCGAGATCGTCTGGATCTCTGCGCACGAGCTCGCTCACCAGGCGCGTGCTCACTTATGGAAAGGGGGAGCCTGGTTCGCGCTTCTGGCGATTCCGGCCGTCTACATCCTCTACCGGGTCACCGAGCGGTTCGGAGGAGCGCAGAACCCACGACTCGTTCCGCTCGGGCTCCTCGTGGTCCTGCTGTTCTTTCTTGTGACGCTGCCGTTTCAACAATTCCTCTCGCGCCGCTATGAGGCCGAGGCAGATTGGCTGGCCCTGAGGGCGACGGGAGACCCAGCTGCCGCGGTCTCGACGGCCCGGCGCTTCTCGACGACCGCGCTCGGCGATCCCACACCGCCGGGATGGGTGAGGTTTTGGCTCCGTACGCACCCTACGACGATGGAGCGGATCGCAATGGCGGTCGTTTTCGGAGACCGCGAAACTGACGCGAGTGGATGAGCAGAGCTCGAACTACCGCGGCTCGACTACGCGACCGCCACGATTCGCTGCGATCAGCCCTCTGATTCGGGAAGGTTCCGAATCCCTTCCCGCGTCTGGTACTTCGACCAACTGTCGGCGAGGGCGTCGATGAGTTCCTTCATGAAGAGGGGTGAGAGGTTCACGCGAGACACGACGACCCCCGGGACGTCTCCCTCCTCGACCTCGTGGTCGATCCGGGCGAAGGTGATCGTGAACTCGTAGTCGGAAAAGCTAACGTTCGCGAAGTTCGCGTACACGCCCGCGAGTTGCTCGCCTTCCATGTGGATGTTGAGGTGACGCTCCTGGGCTTCGTCGTCCACAGTCCTACGATACATGGGTCGTGACAAAGGGCCGAGCAGAGGAGCGGGAACGGGCTTGACCACTGCACTCGAACGAGTGGCCGACCGGCTGACCGAGGCAGCTGGCGTCGATGTCGAACTCGAGCGTCCAGGCCAGGCCGCACACGGCGACTACGCGACGAACGTCGCCCTTCGTGTCGCCCCCAAGCGAGGTGTTGCGCCGATGGATGTCGCGGAGGAGCTTGCGGTGACCGCCCAAGGTCTGACCGGGGTGGAGTCGGCCTCGGCCGCGCCGCCCGGCTTCGTCAACCTCGTCATGAACCAACAGTGGTACAGCGACGCCCTCGCTGAAATCCTGTCGGCTGGTCGGGACTACGGGGCCAGATCTGCCACCTATCCGGAGGCCGTCCAGGTCGAGCTTGTCTCGGCAAATCCGACCGGGCCGGTGACCGTCGCCTCGGCACGCAACGGCGCCTACGGAGACTCGGTGGCGAGGCTCCTCGAGTTCGCCGGCCATCGCGTCGAACGGGAGTACTACGTCAACGACCTGGGGGAGCAGATCGATCGCTTTCGGGAATCCGTCGCGGCGCGCTCGCGAGGCGAGGAACCACCCGAACAGGGGTATCACGGCGCCTACGTGGCCGACATCGCCGCAGCCGGTGGTGATCCTGTCGAGCAGATGACGCGCGAGATCGCAGCCTCGCTGGAGCGGTTCCGTATCGAGGTCGACAGCTGGGTCCGGCAGAGCGAAGTCGAGGCCGACCTCGCTGACGTGCTCGAGGCTCTCCCTCTCTTCGAAGAGGAAGGCGCGCGCTGGCTTCGCACCACCGACTGGGGCGATGACAAGGACCGAGTTCTGATTCGATCAGATGGGCGTCCAACGTACTTCGCGGCCGACGCCGCGTACATTCGCCACAAGTACGACCGTGACTTCGATCGGCTGATCTACGTTCTTGGCGCGGATCATCATGGCTACGTCAAACGTCTCAAGGCGCTCGCCGCTGCATTTGGCCAAGATCCGGACACCGTCGAGGTGCTCATCTACCAGCTCGTGCAGGTGACCGAGCAGGGGGAGGCCCGCAAGGTCTCCAAGCGACGTGGGGACGTGGTTTTGCTCGACGAGTTGGTCGACGAGATCGGAATCGATGCCGCGCGGTGGTTTCTCGTCATGCGGGGACACGACCAGGCGATTGACATCGATATCGACCTCGCCCGAGAGCACAGCGAGAAGAATCCGGTCTTCTACGTCCAGTACGCGCACGCGCGGATCGCCGGAATCATCCGGAACTGTGCGGGAGCCGAGCTCTCTGCCGAGCCGCCGTCGGCACTCGCTTCAGAGGAGCGCGATCTGATCAAGCGGCTGGCCGAATTCCCGGGTGTCGTCGCCGAAGCGACGGAGCGGAGAGGCCCCCACGCGATCCCGACGTATGCGATTCGCGTCGCGGACGACTACCACCGTTTCTACCACCACCATCGCGTACTCGGGAGCGATGCCCAAGCGTTCCGGCTCGGGTTGTGCCGGGCGACGCAAGATGTGATCGCTCGTTGCCTCGACCTCATCGGTGTGGAGGCACCCGAACGAATGTAGCCTCTCGGGGGCGCCGCTACCGAGCCTCGCGCAGCGACCGCACGACCCAGCCGTTGAAGTGAATCACGTCTGCGGGATCGGTCAGCGAGGGCACGGGAACTGCGTGACTGAAAGCATCCGTGACAGTCAGTCGTCCCTGCCCAGCGGCGTCAATCAGCGCCTCGGATTGCTCGATCGGGATATATGGATCGTCGGGCGCGGCCGCGAGCTCGATCGGAGCCTGCAGTACGTGGGCCCGCGTGAGGGGTGAATAGCGCGAGATCTGTTCTTTCACTTCCTCCGGCAGCGCGTCGTAGAGCGCGTCGAAGCGCTCCGGATTGCGGTTCCCAAGGAGCTCAACCGCGGCGGCCGTCGCAGGGCTGAGTAGCTCCACCGGCAGCGTCCGAAAGATTGCGAGTGGGTCGGGCTCGTCGTCGTCGATGTTCGCGAGCTCTCCCTCGAGGGCTTGCTTCTCTGGCCCGTCAGGCAGCCAGGCAGTGACACTCCTGGATGTGACCAGACTCAGGAACGCATCGGCCGGATACGGCTCGAGTTTCCCGTCGACTCGGTGGTACCCGGTCGTGGCGATTCGCAGGACCTCCTTCAGATCGACGTAAGGAGCGATCCCTGCCACGATGCTGACTCGGTCGGCGAGATCGGGCTGCTCGGCCGCGAGCAGCGCCAACGTCGCCCCGACAGAAATGCCCAGGAGCGCAACCTTTCCGTCTTTCACGTCCTTGCGGTCGGTGGTTGCCCGGACTGTCCGGTACGTGGCTTCGACCGTGCCCTCGCCGAGTCGCCCCGCCGCGAGGCCAGGCACGTCTGCAACGACGACCAGCCAGCCGGCTCGAGCAAGCCCTTCGGCCAGGCCCTGAACCTGGGGCTCCATGCGCCCAAGCGGTGTCGCTCCGTTGACGATGAAGATGGCGGGCCACGGCCCGTCTCCGCTGCCCGGACGCGCCAGTGTCGCCTCCGAGCCGGCGATGGTTATCTCCTTCATACGAGGCTCATCGGTGAGCTTGTCCACGGCCCATGTCAGGACGGGCGTATCCATGGTCGAGGACAGAACGACAACGGCGCGCGCTTGGGCGGTAATCCACGAGCTGTAGATCAGTCCGACGATGACGGCGGTCAGGATCAGAGCGAGCGGAATCAGCCGCCAGGGTCGTAGGAGGAGACGTGCGAGCATCGACATCGAGGTTAGAGAAACTTCGACGAAATCGCCGGAATTCCCCTTGACGGAGTGGCGTCAGATCCGCTCTGGGAGGCGTACGAGTAATCCCGAGTGAGCCCGAAGGCCTCTACTGGGGGCGTCGGGATCCTCAACCCGCCACTCCGAAATCAGGCCGTTGGAAATCGTCGCGTACGAGCGGGCTGGCCCATTCAGTGCCCCGACCGTGCTCTCCGAGCGGCCGGTGGCGACAACTCGTCCTTCGGCAATGAGGTCGACCGAGTCGAACACGTTGCGATAGTCAGGGAACGACTCGAAGAAGGAAGCCCAGGCCGCAACACATGCTTCCTTGCCAGCCACGGTCGATCCAGCCGAGTCGACGAAACGGTGGTCCTCGGACATAAGCGCCGTGAGGTCGGCGAGATCGGCTCGGTTAATCGCGACGTTGAATGCGTTCGCGAGATCCGTCGCCGGCGACTCCACGACACGAAGACTATTTCCTCGGGCGTGCTCTCGGATTCTGGCCCAGCAACCGCCAGAGACATAGGATGCCCGTATGGCGCAGGGAAACGGAAAGACGCCGGATCGCAACCTCGCTCTCGAACTCGTACGGGTGACGGAGGCCGCTGCGCTCGGCGCCGGCCGCTGGATCGGCCGTGGAGAAAAGGAGAGCGCCGATCAGGCGGCCGTTGACGGAATGCGGGCTGTTCTCGACACGGTCGCGATGGACGGGGTCGTCGTGATCGGCGAGGGAGAGAAAGACGAGGCGCCGATGCTCTTCAACGGGGAGGAGGTCGGGAATGGCAATCCTCCAGAGGTCGATGTCGCGGTCGACCCCCTCGAGGGAACACGGCTGACCTCGGTCGGTCAACCAAACGCGATCGCCGTCATCGCCGTCGCCGAGCGCGGCACGATGTTCTTTCCGGGTGCGGCCGTCTACATGAATAAGATCGCGGCTGGTTCTGATTGCGCTGATGCGATTGACCTTGATCTGTCGCCGACCGAGAACATTCATCGCGTGGCGGAGTCAAAGGGCGCGAAGCCGACTGATATCTCAGTTGTCGTTCTCGATCGCGAGCGCAACCAGCCGCTAATCGAGGAGCTGCGTGAATGTCATGCCAAGGTGAACCTCATCACCGACGGCGACGTTGCTCCGGCCATAGCGACCGCAACTCCGGGCAGCGGAGTCGATCTCATGATGGGCATCGGTGGAACGCCGGAAGGCGTAATCGCGGCCGGTGCTGTGAAATGCCTTGGCGGTGCCGTCCAGGGGAGGCTCTGGCCAAGGAACCATCAGGAACGGCAGGCGCTCGTCGATGCGGGCTACGACATCGAAGCTGTGCTTCGCACAGACGATCTTGTCGGCGGCGACAACATCTTCGTCGCTGCCACCGGCGTGACCGACGGCGCTCTGCTCACGGGCGTTCGTTATACCAAGGACGGGGCAGTCACGGACTCGATCGTGATGCGATCGATGTCCGGCACGGTCCGTCGCGTTCAGGCTCAGCATCGATTCGAAAAGCTCTCGACCTTCTCGGGCCGCGAGTACCGGTAATCACGGGCCACCGAGAAGAATCGACTCTGATGGATCAGGAACGGGCGAGAGAACTTGTTGCTGCTGAGCGAGAGCGAATCGAGAAAGCGCTCAGCGAGTTGGAGTCGGAAAGCCTCGACGAGGCGAGTCATGGTGATCAGCCGGGCGAGGATCGAAGCTCCGAGCTTGCGATGGACGAACGAGACAGAGGCCTCGTCGAACAGTTGCGCGAGGAGCTCGAGGCAGTCGCGCGCGCCGAGCAGAGGATTGCCGACGGGACGTACGGCCTCTCAGTCGAGAGCGGCGAGCCCATTCCGGATGCGCGGCTCGAGGCGATGCCCCTCGCCGAGCGCACCGTCGAAGAACAGGCCCGCTACGACCGCGGCTTCTGACCTCGGCTCACCGGACGGGCGGGCTCACGGGCGGCGGAGGGGTCGAAGCGGATGCGGCGGATCGTTTCAATCACTTCCCCACCCGGGTGCAGAAGGAGGTCCACCCGCCACCCACGTTTGACCGTAGCGCACGATCTCGCACGGGCTCGGGTCGAACATTGGAGACCCTACGTCGGGTCTGAGAAAACTCGTCGCGCGGAGTCGCCGGTCAAAGTGCAAGGAACCTCGCATTCTTGAGGCGGGCGTTCCGCCCCGACGTCCGTCCGTCGAGGAAAGCGACTACGCGGCGACCCTCTCCATGTCGAGTGTGTAGGTGCCGTAGCGGGCTGCGCCGTTCATCTTCGCGCGGTGGTAGAAGGCCTGCTTGCCTGCGTCGAGGCTGTCCGGATCGCCACCCCAGGCCTTGAGCGCCGGAGCCTGGAGGGCCCGCCCGTATGAGAACGACAGTTGCCACGGATGTTCGCCAAAGGCGTTCATCGCGTTCAGGTGAGCAGTCGCGTCCTCGTCGGACTGGCCGCCTGAGAGGAAGACGATGCCTGGCACGGCGGCGGGGACAGTGTTCCGCAAGCACTGGACTGTCGCCTGGGCGACTTCCTCGACACCGGCCTGGACCGAGCAGTCCTTGCCCGAGAGGACCATGTTCGGCTTCAGGAGCGACTTCTCGAGGGCGACCTTCTGCTTGTAGAGCTCGTAGTAGACCTCCTTGAGTGTCCACTCGGTGACCCGGTAGCAGGTCTCGATCGTGTGGTCACCGTCCATGAGCACCTCTGGCTCGACGATCGGCACGAGTCCGGTTTCTTGGCTCAGCGCGGCGAAGCGTCCGAGAGCGTGCGCATTAGCCGAGATGCAGTCGTACGTCGGGATTCCGTCGCCGATCGTGATGACCGCTCGCCATTTTGTGAACTGAGCGCCGAGATCGTGGTACTCGTTGAGGCGGCCTCGTAGTCCATCGAGGCCCTCCGTCACCTTCTCTCCCGGGGCCCCGGCAAGATCCTTCGCGCCTGTGTCGACCTTGATTCCGGGCGCGATGCCCTTGCCCGTCAGGAGGTCTGCGAACCGAGTGCCGTCGTCGGTGCTTTGCCTGATCGTCTCGTCGAACAGAATCACGCCGCTGATGAACTCCTCCACGCCCTCAGTCGTGAAGAGCATCTGCCGGTAGGCACGGCGATTGTCCTCAGTCGATTCGACATCAATGCTCTTGAAGCGTTTCTCAATCGTGGGGAAGCTCTCATCTGCGGCGAGGATTCCCTTGCCCGGAGCCACGATCGCCTGCGCAACTGATTCGAGATCGAGATGTGTCATAACCAACCCCTCCGTCGTCTGTCCCTCGCTTCCACAGCCGAGATTATCCCGAACCTCGAGCGGTCGCGAGGGAACTCGGGCCGTCTAGAACGTGGCCTGAAGATAGGCGCAGGGCCGACCGTCTAAGGGCAGGGGAGATCCGGCGAGCTTCGAGACCAGAAAACGCCGTTCACCGTCGCCGAGAAAGACCGCAACCTCGCTTCCCAGCGGGGGAGGATCCCCTGCCCGCTCGATCATCGAGTAACGAGTCGTTCCTGGTACGAACAGGAGATGAGACTCGGCGTCTGGACCATCGCGTCGCTGGGGTGTTGCGCGTTCCGACATTCTCTGCTCGAGTTCTGCGACGCGCTCCTCGGCCGCCTCTAGCGCTGCAGCACCACGCTCGAGGCGCGTTCGCAGGTCGTCGAGCTCGGCGCCTTGCTTTTTAAGCTCGGCTGCCTGCGACCGGACTTGTGTCTCCCGATCGGCGAGTACGACGCCCGCCTCGGCAACTTTTGCTTCGGCGATCCGCAACTCTGCCTCACGATCACCAAGCTTTTCCTCTAAGGCGGCAACCCGCCGGCTGCGGTCGGCCCGCTCGTTGAGCAGCTGATCGACCTGAGCACCAACCGTCTCGATGTCCGCTAGCTCGGTCGCGATCCGTTCGTGGCGCTCGACGAGTTCGTCTTCCTCGGTTCGGATTCGTTGCTCAGCGGTGGCGAGTTGACGCTCGCGCTCAAGCAGCGCCTCACCTCGCTCGTCGAGATCGGCGGCGCTCTTGGCGAGATACGACTCGAGTCCGTCGACCAGTCGCCCGCGGAACCGGCCATTGGGTTCTGAATCCGGATGCGAGGGGGGTGGCTCGTCGAATCCACCCGCAGTCCCGTTCGTTCGTTCCCGGAATTCGATCCATTCACGAATGTCTCTTGGGGCCTTCCGACGAGGCTGTTCTGCCGAGCCCGATCCCTGCTGCGGCTCGGATACGGGAGGAAGCGCGATCGTACTCGAGGCGTGGCCGTTGTCCGGCGCGCGCTCGCCGCGTCGTTTCCAGGGTCTTCGAAGAATCCGCTTGAGTCCCATACGAGGTCTCGGGTGGTTGCCCGTTTGGTGTTGCCTCGTGTGTTCGGCGCCCGTGGGCAGACTCCTGGGGCTGCCGTTATCGTTCAGTGGACGCGGACGTAGCTCAGTCGGTAGAGCATCAGCTTCCCAACGCGAGACGCG
>CAYTCZ010000053.1:0-26329 GCA_964436315.1 uncultured Gaiellales bacterium
GCGATCGCGGCGAGATGCGCCGCGTCTCAGCCGCCAGCCGGGGGTGCTGCACCTAGCGGGATAGGCTCTAAGAAAGGCTCTCGCTTTCCTTCACGGCATCCAGATTCCGCAGGCTGTAGCCGAAAGGGCGGACCCGGGACTCGAATCGTCGTTCGAGGAGGTTGATGTAGATCCGACCCGACGCCTCACGCCGTCTCTCTCGCCAGGCGGTGAAGTAGCGCTCGTTGGCGTCGGGCCGTATCTCGAGCGCAGGCTCGATCGCCTCGAGTCCGAGGAACTCGAACACCCTCCGAAGAGTGCCGGACGGATCCCGCACGAACTCCTCAAAACGAACGGTGTGGACGTTGTCGAGTTGCTCGCAGTCGGAGGCGAGCTCCTCGTGACAGACGAGCCAGTGTTTGAGCAACGAGGCGAGCGAACTGCGCGACCGGATCCGATTCCGCCGGGAGCTCTGGCGCCGGCTGATCCGCCATTTCTGTGTGGCGAGAGACACCGCCACTGGGTGACGCACGACCTCGACGTGGTACGAGCCCGGGAACAGCGCCTGCAGAAAGCGCGCCCGGATCAGGTTTGGTGGTGACTTCTCGACGAGCACCGGCTTCTCGAGCGCCCAGTGGGGATTCCACTCGTCGAGGAGCCGCTCGCGGCTCTCGTCGCTGACGAGGGGTGAGGACTCCGTTAGATGTGCGTCCTTCGAGAATCCAAAGGCACCTGGGCCACCGTATACGCGGGCGCTTGGGTAGACGGACTGCAGGTGCTGGCCTTCGTCTGCCGGGACGCCGGTGTCGCTGAAGACGCTAATGTCGGGGTGTTCGCCGAGCGCCCGGGTCAGCAGCGTTGTCCCGCTGCGATGCAACCCGCCGACGAAGACGAAACGGTGATCCACGAGGCTGGAGATCCTAGTGGTCTCTCGCTGGCGTTCGCGTTGACCGCCGGACTCGCCCGCGTAGCTCACTCTCGACGAGCCCGAGCTTCTCGTACCTCGTCCGCCAGGGCATCCAGGCGATTCTCGACCGCGGCGGACACGTCAATCCCAGGCAGCCGTCGTTCGATGAGATCCTCGAGGAGTCGGTCGGGATCGTCCAATCTTCCGGCCTCGGCCATCCGATCGATCACGGCGGCCTGGGTCTCGAGCTCTTCGGCCGTAGCCTCCGACTGTTCGAGTGCGAGGTCGAAATCGGCAAGTTCTTGCGCGACAGCGGCGAGCGACTCACTGACATGCACCTGCGCCGCCGCGGCGCTCTGGCGCGCCTCGAGCAGGTCTTCGCGCTCGAGGAACGCCTCGATTTCGCTGGTCAGCCGCTGTTCGAGCAGTCCCAGCTGCAGTTCCTTGTCGCCGAGCTCGGCGGCCTGGGTCTCCAGCGCCTGCAGCTCAGCGGCCGCGACTTCGCGATGCTGGAGCACGACGCGGGCGAGGTCATCTCGACCGCGGACAAGCGCCGTCCGTGCCTGCGCCTCGAGAGCGGGAAGCCGCTGCCGCGTCAAATCGGCTCTTGCATTGAGCCGTTTGCGCGACGCCCGTACCGAGGCGCGAGCACGCCGGACCGAACCGAGAAGCTCTCGCTGGCGCTCGTGGGCGTCGGGGAGGACCCTGCGCGGATCCTCCGCCGGCGCCATCACGGCCCGCCAGGCTTTCTTGATCCGTCCGCCCATCTCAAGTTCCTACATCGCCTCCGGCCTCGCCGACCGAGTCGGCGACGGGGATCGGCCCGTCACGGTCCGAAGACGATCTCGCTGAATCCGCCAGTAGAAGGTTCCGAGAGCACCGACCGACGCCATCGTGATCACCCGGAAGATGATTCCCTTCAGCTCGAGGGCCGAATCGACCACCGGAGCCTGAGAGACGTCTGGCGCGAGAACACAGGCACCGACGTACAGCGCGAGCGTCATGCCAACGCAGATCGCCGTCTGTCGCGGCGGAAAGACGAAGGCAAACGCCAGAAGCGCGGGGTAGCAGAGGATGAAGAACGGGCTCGCGAACCCGGCTTCGACGGTACCCAGGTCCCAAAAGAGGACGATCGAGGTGACGATCGCGACGTCGATCAGACTCGCGAGCGCAACCAGAGTCCGATTCGCCGGCCTCCCCATTGCATGACGTCCATGGAAGAAGAAGTTCATGCCCATCAGCGCCGCGATGGGAAGCGCCGCGAGAGCGAGCTCTGAGCTTGTGGTCGCCGTCCAAAGCGCAAGGATCGCGAGCGCCGTGATCAGGAACCAACGGGCCCAGATCAAGACCTCCTGGCCGAAGAAGAGGTCCTCGGCGAGGTCTCTTGCAGTCATGCGCACTGTCTGCATCGTTCCTCCTTTTCACGTCGCCTGATTCGGCTCTCCGAGCCGACCGCGGATGACCTCGGCGTCTCGACCGTCTTCGTGCGCACGGAGCTCCGTCTCGAGGCGTCGCCTCGTTTCGGCGGCAGTCCGGCGACGCGCATGCTCGATCTGCCAGTAGAGGCCGCCACAGAACGCGACGGCAACGAGCATGATCAGGCGCACCACGATGATCTGCGCCTCGTGCTCGAGAGCTGGCGCGGTGGCGAGAGCAATCAGGCCGTAGATCGCCACCGTCGCCGCTGTGTACGCGAATGTGACCCTCGGCGGAAATGCGACCGAGAGCGCAAGCAGCGCTGGCAAGTAAAGGACGAAGAGGTTCGATTCAAAACCGCCCTGGGCGAGCAGAAGAGCCGAGACCACGCCGAGATCCGCAGCGCTGGCCGCGTAGACGAGTCGGCGCGACACGGGCTGACCTCGAAGCAACTGGGTATGGAGATAGAAGTTCAGACCGCTGAGCCCGAAGATCACCGCGAGTTCAACGCGAAGCTCCTCGATTGGCCCGGGTTGGAAGATGGAGAGAAACAATCCGGTCGCGATCAGAATCCAGCGGGCAGTGATGATGACCGGCTGTCCGAGCTGGAGATCGCGCCTCGCTTCTCTATCGTCGATGGCTGTGGTCCACATGGTTCATCCCTCCGGGTCGGCTTCGATTTCGTGCGTTGGCTCCTCGGCCCCGGAGTCGCCGTCGCGTTCCTCTGACGCAACTCGCGCCTTCAAGGCCGCGAGTTCCTCTTCGGCCGCTTGGCCAGTGGCCAGGCGGCGCAGCTCATGCTCGACGCCGTCCCCGCCGACGAGAGGAAGCGCCAAAGCATCCGCATCGATGAGCGAGTCAAGCGCAGTCGCCCGCGCCTGGAGCCGTTCGGTCTTTTCCTCCGCACGGCCGAGCGCCAGGTTGAGCTCGGCGAGATCTCCCGAGATTCCGCCGAGACTCTCCGTCACTCGGACACGAGCCTCGGCCGCCGTATACCGAGCCCTGAGGGTCGTCCTGCGGGTCCGGAATTCATCGAGTCGGGCCGCGAGCTGCTGTTGGGCCTCCGTGAGGCGTGCCTCTTCCTCGCCGACCTCGGAGATCTGAGACTCAAGGCTCTCCAGCTCCGCCAACGTCGTGTGCTTGCGCTGGAGGACGATGCGGGCAAGATCCTCTCGCCCGAGCGTCAGTGCCCGCTCAGCCTGCTCCTCCAACCGCGGAATCCCGTTGCGGAGCTTCTCTGACTGTCGCTCGAGCTGGATCTTCGAACTCGCTACCTCTACGAGACCCCGCCTGACTCTGAGCAGGAGTTCCTGCTGCTGAACGTAGGCGTAGTCGAAGACCTCGCGCGGGTCCTCGAAGCGATCGAGAGCCGCGTTGGTCTTTCCCTTGAAGAGGAGTGAGAGACGTCCAGACAGACCCATGATTCACTCCTTTCGATCGTTTCCAGTTCGACCGTAGGGGCCGGTGGGGACTCGTCGCGTCGGGCGAATCCCGCCCCTGATTAGGGGAACCCCCCGTTTGTTGTCGTCTACTCGGCTAAAGCGGTTCGTAGCGGCAACAGAGCCGTGCGACGAGCTGCTCTGACTAACATGCTCTGCCGTGACAGAACGATCGCTGCGAATCCTTGGAGTCGGTGACGGCCGCTCGATCAACTTCCTTCGTTTCGGACGGCGGCTCACTGAGCGTGGTCACGAGGTTCACATCGTCAGCGACCGGATCACCGACCGCGAGCGGGATCTCGAAGGGATCACCGCTCATGACGTTCGGACTCTCGAGCCCCTGACGCAGATTCCTGTCGTTCGCCGGACGAGATTCGGGCCCGCAATCGCCAGGCTCGCCGACGAGCTCGAGATTGACGTCGTGCACGCCCACTACCTCCTTCCCTACGGCTACTGGGCGGCGAAGGCAGATCGGCACCCGCTCGTCATGAGCCCCTGGAGCCGCGACGTCTTCGTCGATGCCGAGGAAGGGCGTGGTCGCCAACGAGCGATCGAGGCGATCGAGGCCGCTGACTACTTCGTGCTCAACTCGTATGCGAACGAGAAAGCTTCCGTGGCACTCGGAGCTGATCCAGATCGGATCGCACACATCATCTGGTACGCGGAGCTGGATCGTTTCGGCCCAGACCGGGCCGATCCCGAGTTGCGATCGCGACTGGGATGGCCGGAAGACGCCCTCGTTGTGCTCTCACTCCGGAACTTCCGGCCGTACACGAACGTCGATGTCGTGGTGAAGGCGTTTGCCCGCGCGGCCGAGACCCAACCGCGCGCACGCCTGATCCTCTCGGCGCGCGGCGGACCGACTAGACCTGAGATCGAAGCACTCGTCGACGAACTCGGCATCCGCGAGCGCGTCGCCTTCAACCGGGCAGAGGTCGAAGAGCTGCCCGCGCTCGTCGCAGCATGCGATCTCGCGATCACGATCGCCGACTCGGATTCGACACCGGCATCGCTGCTCGAGGTTATGGCGTCGCGACTGCCCGTGATCGCCGGCACCACCTGGTCGATCGACGAATGGGTCGAAGACGGGCAAGGAGGTGCCATCGTCTCGACGCGGGACGAGGACGCGATCGCCGCCGCACTCAAACAGCTGCTCGCCGATCCGGAACTGCGAAGGCGGTACGGGGATCACAACGAGCGTCTCGTGCGCGAGCGCCTGCCCGACCCGGGCCCGGCGCTCGAGGAGCTCTATCTCGAGCTTCTGAAGACTCCAGCGGTCGCATGAAAGTCCTTTGTTTCGGGCTTGACGGGGCGGACTACGACCTCGTCCGACAGCTGCTCGCCGAGGGCAAGCTGCCGACGATCGCTCGGCTGTCTCGAGAAGGCAGTTTCGGACCGCTCCGGTCGACCATCCCAGCGGTGACGCCGACGGCGTGGTCGTCATTCATCACCGGCCTGAACCCAGGCCGCCACGGCATTTTCAACTTCTCGTCGAACCCGAACCGAGACCGCCAGCGAGTGGAAAGCGCCCTCAGCCGATCCGGCACTCCCATCTGGCGAGCACTGAGCGCAGCGGGTATTCCGTCGGCCTACATCACGCTCCCCTTTACGTACCCGGCGGAGCCAATCGACGGCATCGTTGTGACGGGTTACGGAGGACCGGCTCGGCCAGAGATCCTTCCTGAGGCTGCGGCGCAAAGGATTCTCGAGGCCTATCCGGACCTCGTGACCGCGCACCATCCCCTGGCAGAGCGCTGGTGGGAAGACTTCGAGGGCTACACGCAGAAACTCCTTCGGCACGTCGACGAGCTCGCCGGCGTATGCCGCTTGGTTCTGGACCTCGAGCCGAAGCTCGGTCTCCTGTGCGTCGATTTCATGAGCGCTGATCACGCTGGGCACCTCGGCTGGAACCGGCTGGATCCGGAGCACCCTGCTCACGATCCGACCCAGACTGGCGACGAGATCGTCCAGGTATACGAAGCGATCGATCGCGTGTGCGGCCAACTGATCGCCGAAGCGGGCGAGCGTTGGGACGAGGAACCGACAGCGATCGTCCTCTCCGATCACGGAATGAAGCCGATCTACTGGAACTTCCACGCGAACCGTTGGCTCGAGGAGGCGGGATACCTCCGCTACCGGCGCCGGTCGCTTCAGGCACTCAAGAAGACGCGCCTCGACGTCCTCTCGAAGGTGGATCAGAAGCTCGCAAGAACGAGACGTCACTATGCAAGGGCATTTGACCGGCTGCCGGCCTCACGGCCGACGGTCGATCGGGCGTTCGCCGACATCGACTTCGGCTCGACGAAGGCCTATTGCTTCGCAACCGGCGGACAGATCTTTCTCGGAGAGGCGAGCGGCGCCCGAACGGATGCGAAGCTCCTCGAAGAGCTCCATGATGCACTCAGCTCGATCGCACATCCCGAGACCGGCGAGTCAGCATTCGAGGTCAAGCGGAAGGAAGAGCTCTATGAGGGGCCGTTCGCGGAAAAGGCTCCGGAGTTGGTGCTTCTTCCGCGGGACGAACGGATTCACGTCGACTCGTCGCGCCGTGCTTGGGACGCGGCGTTCGAACGACACGAGCACCTCGACCCTGAGAGCTTTTACGGCTACTCGGGCCATCACGGCATGACGGGAATCCTTGGCGCCGCCGGTCCGGGCATCCGGATGGCCGAGGTTCCCTCCGGGGCCGAGATCGAGCAGATGGCGGCTACGCTGTTAGCGCTGTGCGGCCTCTCGGCCGAGCTCGACGGAGCGCCAATCGAAGCGATCCTCGATGACTCGCTGACGTGCGAGGCGGCCGTCCTCGCTGACGGTTCCGCTCCGGCGCTCGAGCCTTCGGCGTATTCCGAGGAGGAGGAGGCGGAGATCGTCGAGCGACTCCGCGATCTCGGCTATGAGTAGGCCCTCACCACCGCTCACACCTTCTTGGGGCACCCCTCTCCCACCACCCGCTTTCGAGCGTAGCCGAGAAAAACGCGTGTGTGTGTGGCTCCTTGTGTCGGATCCGGAACGACACCGAGTTAACTTGTCGGCGGAGCACGACGGTATCGTCCGCTCACCCCGGGCATCGGATCCCGGTCGCACCGACCGGCTCTAGGAATCCCATCGATGACACCCAGCACCTCCGAACTAAGCACTGCGCTCGCCAAACGCCTCCACAGCGTCACACCTGTGTCGGTCAAACGCTCCATCAAGCGCGTGGTCCCGTCGAAGTACCACCGACATCTTCGACCCGAATGGCATCGCCGTAAGGTCGGCGGATACTGGGAGGAGATGGGTCAGCTCCAATTCGACTTCCTCGTCGCCCAGGGACTCGAGCCCAATCACCAGTTTCTTGACGTCGGGTGCGGAAGCCTGCGCGGAGGTGTCCACTTCATTCGCTACCTGGAGCCCGGTCACTACATCGGGGTCGACGCAAACCCGGACATCATTCGGGCCGGCCGTGAGATCGAGCTCCCGAAGGCAGGCCTTACCGATCGCCGGCCACAGCTGGTGGAGATGGCGAACTTCGACTTCGCATCACTCGAACGAACCTTCGACTTCGCCCTCGCTCAATCGGTCTTCACCCATCTCCCCCTGAACAGCATCATTCGTTGCCTGATGAGCATCGAGCCCGTCTTGGCCCCGGACGGGAAGTTCTTCGCAACGTTCTTCGAGAATCCACAAGGGAAGCAGAATCTCGAGAGCCTCCATCAGCCTCGGGGAGACGTCATCACCCACTTCGACCGAGACTTGTACCACTACGACTTTGCAACGTTTGAGTGGATCTGTGAGGGGACAAGCCTGCTGCCCGAGTACATCGGTGAGTGGGAGCATCCCCGCAGCCAGCGGATGCTCGTGTTCACGCGAGAGGCGGAGCGAGCGGCCAACTGACCGGCGGCGTGAGTCGGTATCGGTCGTTCAGATTCCCGTAAGGATCGTCGGCTACCTTGAAGCCGATGCGAGGTCTGCTAATCGCGCTCGTTCTGTTGCCCGTGCTCGTGGTGGCCGGCGGCTGCGGAAGCACCGGCGACACCGCGCAGCCTGAGTCCGAACCGATTACCGAAGAGCCGCTGACGGTCAGGGAGGCGGAGACGCCGAGTCCCACTGAGCAACCGGAGAAGCCGGTGGCCTCTCCCGATCCAGCGCCGGACGAGAACGAAGTCACGGAGGAGCCGACACCCTCGCCTCCCGCAGAGCCCGAGCCCGCCGGCGAGACGGAGCAGGTCGCCCCAGTTCCCGACCCGTCTCGCGATCCGGCTCCAGCCGTTCGCGGGCGGACGCTCGATGGCACAGAGGTCGCCCTCGCCGACTTCCTGGGTACGCCGGTCTTCGTCAACGTCTGGGCCTCGTGGTGACCGACCTGTCGGCGCGAGGCGGTCGCCTACGCAGAGTTCGTCGAGAGTAACCCGCAGTACGCGTACCTCGGCCTCAACGTCGCCGACACGCCAGACAGCGCACAGGCTCATCTGCAGAACTACGGCTGGACGTGGCCGTCGATCGTCGATCAGGACAGGACACTCGCGGGCAGCTTGGGTGCCGCGTATCAGCCGGTCGTCGTCCTGATCGACGCCGGTGGTGGCATCGTCGGCACCCACGTCGGCGGTGGAAGCCCCGAGGAGTGGGAAGCGCTGGCCGCTCAGCTCTGAAGAACCTCTGCGACAGAGCCGAGCGGGTCATCCAACCGCGTTCGGTGAGGAGATTCCTGCCATTCGCTGGTGACAGCACTGCAAGGCCGAGGCGGTCGCCTTACCAGAGTACGTCGAGAAACACCCCGAGTACGAGTTCATCGCGCTACACATCAATGACGTCCCGGAGGAGGCTCGGGGCTTCCTCGATCGCTACGCGTGGACCTTCCCGTCGACCGATGACAACGACGAGAACGTCTCTCGCTACGGCATCCCCGGCCATCCGGCGGTGTTCCTGATCGACGAGAGCGGCGGTTTTCGTCGGCGACTTCTACGGTGAGGGAAGCGAGGAGGCCTGGGAAGAACTCGCCGCCGCGCTCGGCTCCTGACGGCATGATTGATCTCTGAATCCTTCAATCAATCATCCATCTTGACGGGGCCGCTTCGCGGCCCAACGGGATGTCAATCCCAGGCGCGGCACGGAGCGCGCCTCCTAGGGTGCACTCGTAGACGTTTGATCGGAGAATCCGATCAAACGTCTAGACCCAACTCTCGCCCTCCATCTCGGCGGGAACCGCCTCGCCGAGCAGAGTGAGGATAGTGGGCGCGACATCGCGAAGGTCATATTCGGGGCCGGGCCCCGGCTCGATTCCGTCGGCCACGGCGATGTAGAGACCCTCGTGCGCGTGGTTCGCATCGTCCGGACCAGTGTCGTTCTCGAACACATGCACGGTGCCCGTCCCAACCTGGCCAACACTTCGCCAGCGGAGGTCGCCGAAGTAGACGAGCAAGTCAGGTGTGATACCCCGGCGCTCCGAATAGAGATCCTCGGGTCGGTGAGCGACGGTCCCGATAGTTGTACCGTTCTCGTCACCGAGCGACTCGAGCTTCGACGCGATCTCCGCCCGTACACGATCGTAGTCCGCCGCCGGAATCAGGCCCTCAGGCTCCCGACCCTGCACGTTGAGGAAGAGGCGGCAGTAGTAGCCGCCCTCGCCCCAGGCAGCGGTTCGAGTCCAGTCCACCATCTCGGGGGTGAGACGGGTCGGCTCGCTTGGTTCCTCTTTCAAGACGAGGTAGCCCTCTCGTCTGAGCCACTCGTTGACGCAGATCCCGCCGTCCATTTTCTTCGCCCCGTGATCTGAGACAACGAGCAAAGCGGTGTCGTCTTCTTCGGCGAACCGAACAAGCGACGCAACCTTCTCGTCGAGCGCCCGATAGTAATCGAGCATCGCTGACGCGTACGGGTTGTCAGGTTCGTAGAGGCGATGGTCCGGATCGGCGAACCGCCAGAAGCCGTGATGGATCCGATCAGTCCCCATCTCGACCATGAAGAAGAGATCCCACGGGCGCGTTTCGAGCAGATGCTCGGCAAGTCGGAAGCGCTTCTCCGTCATCTCCTCGATGTCGGCGAGCAGTCGCTCCTTGTCATTAGTGCGGAAGTTCTCGACGTCGACGAGATAGTGGCCAACGAGGTCCTGGATCTCGTCGGCGAGCTCCGCTGGATAGGTGTACTGGGCGGTCTCGGTACTGGGCGTAAGAAAGCACGAAACCATCACTCCATTGACTCGCGTCACCGGGTACGTTTGCGGGACGCCGAGCACGATCACCGGCCGGTCGCGCGCTGAAAGGAGATCCCAGACGCGCGGAACACGAACGGCGCGCGAGTCGGCGAGGCTTAGTCGATCGTATGAGTGATCGCGGCGGTTTCGAAATCCGTAGAAGCCGAGCGCTCCGGGGTTTCGAGAAGCGGTCATGCAAGACCATGCCGGGACCGTGATGGGCGGATCGCAGCTTCGGAGAACGCCGTGCCGGCCATGTTCTGTCAGCGCCCTGATATTCGGCAGCTCATCCAGCCACTCGTCGAAAACGAGTTGCGGAGTAGCACAGTCGAGGCCGATGACCATCATCCGGGAAGCCACGGCAAGGATGGTAGTTCAGGCGGCGAACGCGGCTCGGAGCGCTGAGGCAGCCTCTTCGAGCGCATCGTTCGAGCGGTCGATGACGGCCGGCATCCGGAAGAAGCCGTGGATGAGGCCGTCGTAACGAGACAGCTTCACGTCAACGCCCGCCTCGGCAAGGCGCTTCGCGTATGCCTCACCCTCGTGACAGAGGACGTCGTACTCCGCCGTCAGAACGAGCGCCGGCGCAACGCCGGACACGTCGTCAGCTCGCAACACCGAGGCGTCAGGGTGAACCCTGTCTGACTCCGAGGGCACGTAGTGGTTCCAATACGCCTCCATCGCCTTCTTGTTCAGTCCGTATCCGTCCTCGAACTCCCGATACGACGGCGTATCCGTGTCACAGTCGGCAACCGGATAGACGAGCACCTGCAAGCGCAAGGGAAGTCCCTGGTCGCGAGCCTTCCGCGCGGTCGCCGCCGCGAGATTGCCACCCGCGCTATCCCCGGCAACCGCCAGCCGCCGGACGTCGATCCCCTCAGGGCCGTGCTGCGCGACCCAAGCCGTCGCGGCCCAGGCGTCCTCGAACGCCGCCGGAAACGTGTGCTCCGGAGCGAGCCGGTAGCCAACTGCCACGACCGTGAAGTTGCCCTTCTTCGCGAGGGTGTGGCAGACGCCGTCGTGTGTGTTGAGGCTTCCATACACCCAGCCGCCACCGTGGAAGTAGACGACACCGGGAAGCGACGGAACCTCAGGTGACGGCCGATAGATCCGGATCGGAATCGAGCCACCCGGACCGGGGATTCGATGATCGATCACGACCGGGACACGATCCGGTTCGCCGAACAGCTCTGCGGCGTGCGATTCGACCTCCGCTCGCGCCTGTTCGACGCCGAGTTCGTAGACAGCTGTGCCGACGGCTTGTCCTGACTTGATCGCGGCTTCGGCCTGGGGATCGAGCGGCACGGACAGGAGGCTATCGTGCTGACGCTCGTTGCGACGGACCAACTGCGTTTCGAACCGTGTTAGGACAACTTCGCCGGGTCCCGGCTTGCGGCCCACAGGCGGCCCTCACCGAGCTTGGCGATAGCGAGCACGAGGAACGACAGCCCGGCCGCCCAAAGCACCACCGTCGCCGGCAGGCTCCCGTAGATGTAGCGCGGATGCTGCCAGGTTGCCCAGAAGAAGCTGTAGATCACGGGGTTTGCGAGCACGAAAACGGCAAGCAGAGCCGCGGCGTAGCGGTAGCGCAGGGTGACCATCCCAACAAGCGCAATCGGGAGCAGGACAAGGAGCATCACGGGCGAGAAGACGAGTGAGTCGAGCCAGCTCTCGCCGAAGTAGCTGAGTGCGAACTGCTCGGTTGGCCCTGCCCCCTCGGGGTCACCCGAGACGCTCACGCTGTAGCCGAACCGCCTCGGCCAGAACGCGGCCGGAATGACGATTACGCTGAGCACGCCACCGGCGTAGGGAAGCGTTGGACGGACGCCCCTGACGATCACCAGGACGAAGAACGCTGCGAGCGCGAGTAGCGCGTTCGTCGGCCGAACCGCGATGGCGAGCCCTGCGGCCACCCCCGCCCCCGCGTAGAGCCACTCGCTCGTCTGACGGCGAAGCAAGAGCGCGAGCGAGACGGCGATAAGCGCCGTCGAAACCGGCTCCGTGTACATGTGGAGGCCGACGTCCACGTTCCATGAACCGTTCTCGAACGAACTCGTACCGCTGATGGCCCGGGCGATGAGCGGCCAGAAGGCGATAAGCGACGCCGCGAGAAGTCCGACGGAACGGCGTCCGCTCGCGTAGAGGCCTGCCAACCCAACAGCAACCACCGTCACAACGTTCGCGACGAGCGAGATCGCCAAGCCAAAGGCGAACGCCACGTCAGGATCGAGGGGACCCCCCACTGCCCGATACGGGAGCATGACGATGCCCCAGAGGAGCGGCCAGCCGACCGCACCGGCACCGGTGGTCGCCATCTCGAGCACGACGGCCCCGAAAACGAGCGAAACGAGAAAGACGCTACCGAGCGCGAGCCAGACTCTCGGAAACGCGGTCTTTCGCCAGGCCCAGATCAAACCCACCGCACCGACGACGAGTACGATCACCAGGAGGAGCGCGGTGCCGGCGCCGACTCGACCCCATGAGGCGATGAACTCCCGCGCGGCGGAGTAGTATGCGAATCCGTCTCCCGGCGTCGCCTCGTAGTCGTAGGCCGGAAAACTCGGCAGCTGACGGCCCGAGGCAGCCAGAGCAATGAGCGGCACGGCCAAACGAATGAGGGCGAGACCGCCGAGGATGCCCCACCAAACACGATCAGTCTCTGCGCCCGTCGTCCCTGGCGCGGAGGCGGTCAGCAGGTCCCCTCCTCCCAGCAGCGTTCCTGGGCATCGCGGAAGATCTCGCGGAGCTCATCCAGCGGAGCACCCGCCGGACCGTGCCGGTCGAGGCTGTAGGCCGTGTCGAGATGCTCGAAGGCATGACCGAAGTCCTCTGTTACGCGAAGTTCGAAGACTCCGAGCTCGTACCAGGCCTCGGGATTCTCGGGCTGAAGCTCGACGGCCTGCACCAGGAACCGAGTTGCCGAGGTCTCGTCACCGATGGCGTCGAGGGCGCTCGCCTTGGCAAAGAACGGATCCAACGAAAGCGGGTTCAGCGAGTGCGCTTCTTCGGCGCGATCGACAGCCGCCTCATAGTCGCCACGGTCGATTGCGGCATACGCCTGATCCACGCGTTCTTCGGCCAGCCGCGGGGCGGCAAGCGCGTAGATCAAGGCCACGGCGATAGCCGCGACGCCGAAGATCCACGAGGCTCGTCGCTGTTGCGCAGGCGAGCCGCGACGGGAGATGAGCACGCCAATGATCAGGAACACCGGCGCGTTGAGCGCCACGAAGTCCCAACTCCACTCGACCAGCGAGTGAACCAGATACGTCGCAACGATTGTGAGTAGGGCCGCGGCAGCGGCGCGTTCGAGGCCATCGAGCTCGCGAAACCTCCTGCTCATCCCGACAAGAGCTGTCGCGATGCCGCCCAGTGCCAGGGCGAAGCCGACGATCCCGAGCTCGCTCAAGAACTGGAGCGGGACGTTGTGAGGCTCGGTCACACTCAAGTCGTTCTCGCGCAACTTCCGGTGGGTGAGCTCGAAGCTGCCGGCGCCGGTTCCTTTGACCGGATCCTCTTCGAACCCCTGCCACGCCTCTTGCCACCAAACCCAACGGTACGAGCTCACCGAGCGGAGGCGGGTCGGATCGGTGGCAACCTCGCTTGGATTCGTGAACTCGTCGAACTGGCGGTCGAGCCAGCTCACCGGATTGCCGACCCGTGCCGCGCCGGCGGCGACGCCGACGACGAGCACAATCACGAGCGCAATCGCGACCGCGCGGCCGAGAATCGCCCGCCGCTCCTCCGAGAGCGAATTGCGACGTTCCCAGCGGGAGAGCCCATATGCGACGACCCCGAGGAGCAAGCCGCCGAGGCTGAAGATCACTCCGAACTTCCAGCCTGCCGCGAACCGGACGTCGTAGTCCTGCAGATCGCTCGTGAGCCCCGGTTGATCGAGGGCCCACGCAAGGACGCCAACGGCGACAATCCCCGCGAGTAGCAACGCAACGATGCTTTCGAGTCGATTCGTCCCGAGCAAGAGCCATCCGACCACGGCGATGACCGCGACGACCGCACCGCCCCGCGAGAGCGTGAGCGCCAGCGCGACCCCGGATGCGTAAAGAAGCACTACCCCACCGGCGCGCAGCAGATCGGGGTGGCGCCGCCACGAGGAAAGCCAAAGTGAGATCGGCACCCCCATCGCCGTGAGCAGAGCGAGCGCATTCCAGAAGCCAACCGGCTCCCGGAGTCGCGCAACACGCGCGCCGTCCGGAAAGAGCGCCGGCGCGATCTTGCCGGCGAGCGCCCAGGCAACTGCGATCGCGAGGATGACGGCAAAGCCGTACGCAACGAACAACGGAGCTCGCTTGACCGCGCCCGCGAGCAGGATTCCGACACCGAGGATGGCCAGGTAGACGAACCCTCGGTTCGTGTAGTCCCAGGAGCGATCTGGCGCCGCAGACCAGGCAACGGACGCACCACTCCACAAGACAAAGCCGGTGAAGAGGACGATCGATGCGATCGCCAAACGGTCGAGGCTGGGTGCAACGAGGTTGCCGAGGGCAACCGCTGCCAGGCCGACCGCGAGCACTAACACAGCGCCGCCGCCGATCCACGCCAACTCGCCGTTCGCGGCGCCGCCCCCCGACAGCACGGCGACCGCGAGAAGAACGAGCGCCGAGCCGCCGAGCAGCCGCGCCCCGAGTGACGACTGAGCGCCGAGCTCGGCGATTGACGCACTGACCCGTCCGCTAAACGCGGAAAACGTCCCTTCTGCGGTACCGTGCTGATGAGGCGCCGTGCTTCCCGTCTCTCCTCCTCGAGTGGAGCCCTCCATCGACTACTCGACGACCCGGTAGACCTCGAAGGCCTCCGCAAACGCGTGGCCGACGTTGATCCCGCGCGTCCGCGCAAGGTTCCAGATGTAGTCCGGGTTCGCGTAATTTCGATGCTGCTGTGACTCGTAGCAGGCAAGCGCGTCGACTTTGCTCTTTACGTGCCACTCCTCGAGCCCGACATAGGCCTGGTAGTCGAACTCGAAGTTGTTCCACGGAATCTCATAGCCGAGGACGGTTGTCCGCTTAAACGCCCGTAGCCCTTCGGCCGCGACGACCTGGTGGTCTTGGTGGATATCGCGCCGGCTCGGAAGCAGGACGGCATCGGGCGCCGACTCTTCCCAGAGTTCGATCAAGAGCTCAAGGATGGCCTGACGATGCTCGGGAAACGTCCGAACCTCGAAGTCGTGGACGATGAGATTGGCCTCCGGTATCCCTACGACGGCAGTTGCTTCGCGGACCTCGCGCGCGAGAGTGTCGGGAGGAAACCCAGCCGGCAGCGACTTGGTCGCGATCGAGAAAGCCACGTAACGTACCTCGACGTCTGCTTCCACGAGTCGGGCGATCGTCCCGCCGCAACCGAACTCGCCGTCGTCGGTATGGGGCGCGAGCACGAGAACGCTTTTCCAGGCTCGAATCACGTGGTTGCCTCCCTTTGCTGCGAGGCAGCCAGCGCGGCGAGTGCCAGCAGGCCCCACGTCATCGGATCCTCGAAGAACGCGTTGTAGAAGTTCGAGTGCACGAAGATCGCTAGAAAGGCTACGCCGAGAATCAGACCGGTTCGAGCGGCAAAGCTCTGGTCGGACACGTTGCGACGGAACGCGACGACCAAGCCGGCAACAACAAGCCAAGCAAACAGAGCGAGCCCCACGATGCCGGTCTCAGCGGCCACCGTCACGGGAGTCGTATGCGATGCGGCGCTCGGCGGAGCACGGTTAAGACCAAGGCGGGCAGCATAAGCGTCCTCGAATCCGCCCACACCGACTCCTACGATCGGATGGTCGACTGCAACGCGAATCCCGTTCTCCACGAGTTCAGCACGGCCGCTCGTCGCGCGGTTGAGCCCGCTCGATTCTTGGGCGATCACCGGAGCCTCGAGAGCGTCGACTGTCGGCCACGCGAAGCCGACCGCCGCGAACGCGGCGCCTGCCAACGCAACTGCCGCGACGGTCCGCGAGCGCCAGGCAAGAACGGCGAGAACGATGATCCCCGCCATGAGGGCCGCGAAGCTGGATTGGGAGAAGGAGAAGAGAAGGCCGAGCCAGATGAAGCCTATGCCTGCCATGAGGTAGGGATCCCAGCGCGGACGGGCACGGAATACCACCATCGCAAGGAGCACCAGAATCGCGACCACGAGAAACCGGCCGTAGATCGATGGATCCCAGAACAGGGAGTTGACCCTGAAGAACGAGCCGTAGATGTTTCCGACGACGACCTTCGGGTTCCAGAAGATGTCCCGCGCAGCCCACTGATAGACCCCGACAGCGGAGAAGAGGAGAGCCATTCCTGTCAGCAGGCCGGCGAGGCCAATCAGCGCGCGCCGATCCCACGGGAGGCGCGAGAGCACCACGGCGAGCAGGGCGAACGGCAGCACGAAGAAGAACATCGCGATTGCTGCCTCTTCCGCTCGATCAGTCCAGAGGCCCGAGAGCGCAAACCACGCGACGAGGAAGGTCAATGGCCAGGCCAGGATTCCGAGTTCCCGTACCGTGGATCGGTCCTGGTACAGGCTCCAAGCGAGTGCAAGAGCCGCGCCGGCGACGACCGCGTAGAACGGAACCAGGAGATTGGCCGAGGTATCCCCGACGGTGACCGGAATCCGCGCCGGGACGGCGACGAGGGCGAGGAAGGCAACGGCCCACGGCCAACGCCGAAAGATTGCGGCGAGCGCGACCGCGAGGACGATCCCGGCGATAGCGGCAAACACGAGGCGCTGCTCGTCGCCCTCCGGCGCCATGAGCGGGAGAAAGAGCACCATTCCGAGACCCCAGGTGACCAGCCCGAAGAGCCTGGCGTTTCGCGCCGGCGCCAGGATCAGCAAGGCGAGCCCGGCAGCGGCGACCGGCCCTCCCGCACGCGTCAAGATCTCGGCGGTCATCCGGCGGCCTTTCGAATTCTGACGGTCGCGGTGTCCTTATGGCCCGAGGCCTCCACGCGCAGGATGTACCGACCAGGTTGCGTCTTCTTCGGAATCTTCACGGACGCCGCGTTCGAGCTCGACTCGCCGCGCGCGAACGGCTTCTTCCCCTTCTTTCGGAGGACCCAGGTGAACGGAAGCGAGTCCGTCACCACTCGGAATCGCAACCGCTCGCCTACACGGGTCTCGTACTCGTCCTCTGTGAGCGCGATGTAGCGGATTGTGACGAGGACTGTCTCCGTTTCGGTGATGTTCCCCGCCGAGTCGTGAGCCGCGAGCGACACGCTATACGTGCCGGCCGACAGCTTCTTCCCGCCCACCTTGCCGTTCCAATTGAGCCGCCACTGACCCGCCTCTCGACGTTTGCCTCGAACCGCAACCTCGCCGTCGACGACGACGTTGACCCGAGTTGGCTCAGCCGTCCGATACGTGAACCGGATCCGATCCGCCTTGCCATCGCCATTCGGAGAAAAGGTCTCGCGAGAGATTGCGACCAGCGTGATCTCTGGCGATTGATTGTCAACCTCGACCGGACTCGGAATCAGAATCGTCCGATCCGCGTCTTCGAGATGAACTCGGAGGCGGTACTTGCCCTCCTCGACGACGCTGCCCTCATCGTCGCGGCCATCCCACTCGAAGGTGTGATTCCCCCGTGAGACCTCCTCGCCTTCGACGAGAACCCTGACCGTGTCTCCGTCATCGTTGACGATCTCTGCATCGACGACGTCAGAGGTGCGGAACCGGACCTGGAGCGAGGCAGTCGCAGCATCGCAATCGCAGTCGGGAGCGAATCGATCGTCGACGCGTGGGGCGGTGACCGGGGAGCGCTCGAGCTTCAGCGCCTCGGTGACAGCGAAGGCGGCTGTCGTCCCGGCAAGAAGAGCCAGGACCAGCACGGTAACCGCGACGTTTCGCAAACCTCTCAAGTCTAGGGACAAGACCCCACGAGGAGTGCAGTACGAGCGAACGGCCGCCGTCAGAAAGCGCCAACGAGCTTTAGACCGGTGATGAACAGAACGGTCGCCAAAGCAACGCGAATCGTCCGATCGGGCAGGTGGACGGTCCAATGACTCGCGATCACGACGCCCGGTATCGACCCGAGGGCGAGCCAGCCGGTCGCACTCAGGTCGACGTTTCCGGCAGCGAGGTGGGCGATGCCCGCGGCCCAGAGGAGGATCGCCGCGTGAAAGATGTCGGTCCCGACGATCTTCGCTGCGGTCAAGGGGAAGAGGAGCAGGAGCATGAGCCCAAAGAACGTTCCGCTACCGACGGAGGTCAGACCCAGGATGAACCCACCTTGCACGCCGATCACGAACGCCAACACACGATCACGGCGGGTGATTCGATAGGGGCGGTCGTCTGGAACGCCGCCGTGCACGTAGGTCTTGGCAATGAAGCCGATGCCCGCAGCTATGAGCGCACCACCCAGGATTCGGCTCGTGATCGTCTCGACGTCGTCACCGAAGGTGTCTTGGAGGTACTCGATGAAGAAGACGCCGGCGAGCGCAGCGGGGATAGAACCGAGTGCCATCCAAAACGTCAGCCTCGCATGGACATGGCCGAGCACTCGATGCCGCCAGCCGCCGAAAGTCTTGAAGATCGCCCCGTGCAGGATGTCGGTTCCAACAGCCGTGATGACGCTGAAATCGAAGATTAGAACGAGCAGCGGTGTCATGAGACTGCCACCCCCAACACCGGTGAACCCGACCAGAAGCCCAATCAAAAGCCCGGTGAGCGACAGCTCCCAGGTCATGAGACACCCCGTTCGCTAGGGCAGACGAATCGATGCCCGCGACTCGGCTCCCGGGCAGTAAGCGCGTTGGTCGGCTGCTCCGCTTGCGTCATTCGATCGAATGCGGCTCCGTTTCCGAGGCTGCCTCGTTCTCGGAGACCGCGGCGACTGACACGCTCTCATAAACGCGGACGAGTCGGATGCACCGAGGCCACGGGTGCACCCGCTGGCGCTGTCCTAGGAGTCTTGGTAGGCGTCTACGAGGATGGCCGCGACCTCGAGCCTCGAGAACTCCGCCGGCGGAAGGTCGCCACCGGCGAGCATCTCGCGAACCTTGGTCCCAGAGAGAAAGACGTGCTCCTCGCCGGGATGCGGACAGGTCTTCGCGGTGGCCATCTGGCCGCAGGCCTTGCACCAGAACGAGTGCTCGAAGAACATCGGCTCGATGTCGAGCTCGTGCGGCTCGAACTCGTCAAAGATGAGCTGTGCATCGTACGTTCCGTAGTAGGAGCCGACGCCGGCGTGATCACGGCCCACGATGAAGTGCGAGCAGCCGTAGTTCTTGCGGCAGATCGCATGCCAGATAGCCTCGCGGGGCCCCGCGTAGCGCATCGCTGCCGGGAACGCCGAGACCACGACGCGATCGGTCGGGTAGTAGCTGTCGATCAGCGCGTCGTACGCACGGACGCGAACGGCCGCCGGAACATCGTCTGATTTCGTCTCGCCGACGAGCGGGTGAATAAGAAGTCCATCGACGGTCTCGAGCGCACACTTCGTGAGGTACTCGTGCGCGCGGTGGATCGGGTTTCTCGTTTGGAACCCGACGACGCGACGCCAGCCACGCTCGGCGAAGAGGGCGCGCGTTTCGGAGGGATCCTTCGCCAACTCAGGAAAGGGCGGCTCTCGCCGTGCAAACACGGTCACCGGGCCGGAGACGTAGAGATCGTGCTGCGCGCAGAGCCGTGCCACGCCCGGGTGCTCGACGTCCGCGGTTTGAAAGCAGCTTTGGGCCTCGCGCGACTTGTCGTAGCCGAACGTCTCCTCGACATCGAGCACGGCGACGGGATTCCCGTTTTCGTCGGCGAGCGCAAGCTGGTCACCCTTTGGCGCCGTCTCAACCGCGAGGCAGACCGGAAGCGCCCAAGGAAGTCCGTCGACGAGGCGCATCTCCGAGACGACGCTCTCGTAATCGCTCGGTCCCATGAATCCGGTCAGCGGCGACAGTCCGCCCGCTGCGATCATCTCGAGATCCGAGAGCTCGCGAGACGTGAGGCGGAGGGTCTCGAGCTTCTCGAGCCCCTCCGGACGCTCACCAAATCGGTCGACGAGCGCACCGCCGTGCGGGCTGATCAGATGACTTTCGGCCACGACGCTCACGCCGTCACCCCCTCTCCGAATTTGTCGGGGCCGCCGCTTGCCTCCCTCCAGTTCCAGCCTACTGGGGAAAGGCGCGCGCGTGTTTCACGCTCTGCACCAACAGTGAGCCAGACCGACCGGACCGATTCCGCGGCACCCGCGGGAGGTCGAGGGCCAGAGACACCGCCACATCCCAGGCGCGCGCTCACCGGATCGCCTCGGTCGGTACGAGACCGAGTTCGTCGAGTCGTCCGAGAACCCGCTCTGCGCTCTCTTCCGGCGTTTCGATCTCGGTCGGCACGATCAACTCGGGGTTCGCCGGTTCCTCATACGGATCCGACACGCCCGTGAACTCTTTGATCTCGCCGGCGAACGCCTTTGCGTACAGGCCCTTGGTGTCACGCTCCGCACACGCCTCAACGGACGCCTGGACGAACACTTCGACGAACGCGCCGAACTCTTCCACCATCGACCGCGCTTTCTGGCGCGTCTCCTCATACGGCGAGATCGCCGAGACGACCACCGTCGCTCCATGACGCGTGAGCCGCGAGGCAACCCAGCCAATCCGTTCAATATTCGTGTCTCGATCTTCCCTCGAGAACCCGAGTCCCTTCGAGAGATGGGTTCGGACGACGTCGCCGTCAAGGTACTCAACCGCGCGTCCGCGATCTTCAAGCACTGAGCCGACATGTTGCGCGATCGTCGATTTCCCGGCGCCCGAGAGCCCCGTGAACCAGAGCGTGAATCCGTTCGTCATCCTGTCCTTTCGTCTTCCTCGGTGTGAATGCCGCACTCCAGTTTGTCGGAATCCGCCCAGCGGCCCGCGCGCTCCTCCTCATCCGGCTCGGTCGGCCGCGTGCAGGGAATGCAGCCGATCGATCGATAGCCCGCGTCGTGAAGGGGGTTGTACGGGATGTCGTGCTCGACGATGTAGCTCCAGACGTCTTCCTCGGACCAGCCCGCGAGTGGATGAATCTTCCAGACGCCGTAGCGTTCTGAGTACTCCGCCTTCTGCGTCTCTGCGCGAGAAGGAGCTTGCTGACGACGAATGCCCGAGATCCAGGCGTCGTAGGGTTCGAGGCACCGGATCAGCGGCTCGACCTTGCGGAGGTAGCAGCATCGGTCGGGATCCCGTTCCCAGAGATTGGCTCCTTCGCGTCGATGCTGTTCTGCGATCGTCGGAATCTCCGGCCTGATCGGAGTCAGGCCGTATCTCTTTGTGAGCCGCGCCCGCGTGTCGTAGGACTCTCTGAAGAAGAGGTGAGTGTCGAGCTCTATGACGTCGATCTCGAGGTCGAGCTCGGCGACCATGTGTGCGAGAACGCTGGACTGTTTCTGCCATGAGCACGACAGACAGAGCCGATCGCCGAACTCTTCCGCAGCCCAGAGCATGATGTCTTCTGCTGAGAGCGACTCGACCTCGATCGGCGGTGGCGAGAGCTGGCCCGTCAAGCCTCAACACCCTCGAGCGATTTCGCCTCGCCTGCTGTCCGGAGCAGGTGTGGAAGCGTGTCGGCTCGCAGGCCCAAGCGGAGCGTCTCCAGCGGAATGACCTCGCTGGGCGGAATGTTGCCGAGGTTCACCTCGGGACCGAAGTGCTTGACGAACCAGGCCTGCGACGACTTGGTCGGCGCTTCGAAAATCACGTTGCCGACGTCGATCTCGTGGGCAATCTCATCGATGAGACCGGTCCGCATTTCGCCGGTCGGCCGAAAGATTCCGGCGGTTCCAGTCTCGCGGCCTTCCGTGATGACTTTCCACGCACCCGCAGCGAGCTCGTCCTTCATCCATTCGACCCACTGGTACGGCGCGTAGACGACGTCCGCGTCCTTCGAGCCAACTTCAGAGAGCACGGTGAAGTCCTGAGCGAGCTCAGCGATCAGCTCGAGCTTGGTCTCACGCGACAGTTCGATTGTGCCGTCGGAAATCTCGACGTGAGAGAAGCGATTCTCCGTCAACCAACTCCGGTACTCGTCGAGCTTTCCCCGGACATATGCAGCTTCGAAGAGCGTTCCTCCGCACACAACGGGCGTGCCGAATGAGCGATACAGCGCGATCTTCTTCTCGAGGTTGTTCGTGACATACGACGTTCCCCAACCGAGCTTGACGACGTCGACGTAGTCACCGGCGGTATCGAAGAGGCCCTCGATCTCGCGAAGGTTCATCCCCTTGTCGATCACATGCGTGAGTCCGCTCGACCTCGGCTTCGGTGGCCGCCCGGGCAACGCGAGGAAGCCGTCCGGTTGGGCGCCAAGAGGCTGAGGGTCCTTCTCAGAGCCTGGCATAGAGCTCCTCCAATCGTTTCTTTGCCGCCGTCTGAACCTCGCGGTAAAGCGAGTTCCCGTGTGAGTCGATGCCGACTGTCAGGGGGCCGAAGTCCTTCACCCGGAACTTCCAAAGACACTCGGGCATCAGATCCTCCCACTCCACCTCTTCGATCTCCTCGATCTGAGTCGTCTCGAGCGCCGCTGCCCCGCCGACGATCGCGAAGTAGACCATCCCCTGCTCACGCATCGGTTCGATCGCGTCGTCGGGAAGCCCACCCTTTCCACAGATCGCCCGAACGCCGTACTCGCGACCGAGTGGCTCGGTGAACCGCGCCATCCGGGCGCTGGTCGTCGTGCCGATGCAGATCTTCTCGTATCGCCCGTCGTCGAGTTTCCTCACGTTTGGCGCCGTGTGCAGCAACAGCGCCCCATCGAGCTCCATCTCAGGACGTTGTCCATGATCGAACATGCGAATCTGCGTGCGATCACGGATCCCGATGATGTGCCCATCCACGACCACCGAGTCGCCGGCACGTAGTTTGCGGATCTCCTCCTCCGTGGCTGGAAACGTCATGCTGATCTGCGCCACCGGTTCTCAGGCCTCCCGGTCGTACTCAATCGCGCCATCGCGCGAAATGTGGGCCGTGGCACGTCGTGCCGCCCAGCACTGGTAGTTGACCGCCACCGGGTTGAGAGTCATGTGCGTATCGGCGTGCTCGATGTGGCACTGCAGCACCGTCACGTCACCGCCGAGGCCCATCGGGCCGATCCCCGTCTCGTTCAAGAGTTCGAACAGTTCATCCTCGAGCTGCGCGACGTCCGGATCGGCGTTCCTCGTCCCGACGGGTCTTGCGATCGCCTCTTTGGCGAGATGCATCGCATAGTCGGCCGAACCACCGATACCCACACCGACGATCCCCGGCGGGCACGGTTTCCCACCCGCGTCGACGATTGAGTCGAGAACAAAACGCTTGATCCCCGCAACTCCATCGGCGGGAACGCACATCTTGAGAAAGCTCATGTTCTCGGAGCCCGAGCCCTTTGGAACACATTTGACATCGAGGCCGTCCCATTCCGCGACGAATTCCCAGTGGACGATCGGCACCCGATGGCCAACGTTCTGGCCGGTGTTCTGGCGTGTCAAGGTGTGCACGGTGTTCGAGCGGAGAGAGTGTTCGGCCGTCGCCAGTTCTGTGCCGTCGTAAAGCGCTTCATAGATACGCGCTGGGTGGAGCGGAAAGCCCTCACCGACACGGCAGTAGTAGACGGCGATTCCCGTGTCCTGACAGACGAGGTTCTTCTCGTCGTCGGCGACGTCAACGTTGCGGACGATGGTCTCCAGAACCCGTCGGCCGGGCTCGGAAGTCTCCTTCTCCCGCGCGTCGGCGAGGGCATCACGCAGATCCTGCGGGATGTCTTTCAGCGCCCACACGTAGAGGTGTGCCGCGGCATCCGCAACCACTTGGCGGAGATCGGTGACAACGGCGCTCATGTCTTTGCGAGTTCGGCGGCGGACTTTCCGGCCCTGCGCCCAAAGACGCAGCACTCGAGCAGCGAGTTCCCCATCATGCGATTGCGGCCGTGGGTCCCGCCTGCGATTTCGCCACACGCAAACAGTCCCTCAACCGTGGTCTGCGCATCTGCGTCGATCACGAGACCGCCGTTTTGGTAATGGAGCACTGGATAGGTGAGGATCGGCTCCGCCAGAGGGTCGACCCCTCCCGCCCGGTACCGGCGAAGCATGTACGGGAGCGAGATCTCAGCGTCGGCCTCCGAAACTCGTGTTGTATCGAGCCAGACAGCCGGGTGTCCGTCCGGTGTCTCGACGCCACGCCCGGCCTCGACTTCGTCGACAATCGCTTTCGAGACCGCGTCGCGATGTCCCAAGGAGTCCGTGAACTCCTCCCGATTCGCGTTCAACAGGACGGCACCGTACGCGCGCGTCGTCTCAGGGATGGAATACCCGCGCATGCTCGAGGGCCACACGCCACCATTCGGGTGGTACTGGAGCGCATCGAGATCGCGGCAGTCGGCACCGAGCCCAAGCGCCATTTCCGTCGTTTCACCCGTCGCACCAGAATGGTTGGTGGAAAGCTCGCCGCGCTCCTCTGCTTCCCGGAAACAGCGTCCTCCGCTCGCGAGTACGAGCGTTGTAACCTCGAGCTCAAAGCGCTCTCCGTCGGGAGGCCAGCACGTGACCACGAAACCGTCGGCGAGCGCTTCAATGGAACGCACGGGCGAATTCGGATAGGTCCTAACGTTCGTGGATGTAACTTGAGCACGAAGCGCCTTGGTGATTGCGTGGCCCGTTCGATCTCCAACCTGGAGGAGTCGTTTGCGCGTTGCCCCGCCGCAGCGGGAGAGCCGGTAGCCGCCGTTCTCGCGCGTGAATTCGACTCCGTTTCGTTCGAGCCATCCGATCGTGTCCGGAGCCTCGCTGGTGAGAACCTCGACGAGGCGCATGTCTGCGGTTTCGTGGGACGATCGCCAGATGTCTTCGGCATGCCGTTCGGCCGAGTCGTCCTCGCCGACCGCTGCTTGAATGCCCCCTTGTGCTTTTGCCGAATTACACGATTGGAGTGTGCCCTTCGTGACCAGCCCAGCCCTGGCACCGTTCCGGCACGCGGTAAGCACTGCCGAGAGCCCTGAAGCGCCGCCGCCGACCACCAGGACATCAAAGGAAACCCGCTCGCTCAACGCCCGGAGTATACCGAGTGATGCTTATTTAATGCATTAGGATTTCTTATCCTTATGCTTCGACCCGCGCCCCATAAGGCGGCGGACATCAGAGCCGAGCCCGCTGAAGATCGCGAAGGGATTGGTCGGCGCGACCTCCCATACCATCTGCCCGCCTGGTTCGACCTGGATCTCGGCGGATGCGGGTGCCTCCTCACGCAACCGGTCGGCGAGGGCGATAGCCTCGTCTTCGTTCGCCGCTCCGGCCAAGAGGAATGTGTGTCGCCGGACTACAGGAATTCCTCCCGACTCCAATCGAGCCGCGAGTCGGGCGGTCTCGTCGTGGTTCGGAAGCTCGACCCGGACCTCCCACTCGGCGTAGCCCGTCTCGAGAGAGCGAGCGGTTTCACGATCGAGCCGCACTCGACGCTCCTCCTCACGTTCCTCGTCAGTGCGCGGAAGAGGGAGACTGGCGTCCTCCCAGAGCTGCTCGATCGGATGCCAGCGGCTCGCGGTGACGATCGCACCGAGCCCGTGCTTGCTTAGCACCTCGTCGACCAATTCGCGCGCCTGACCTAGCGCCTCTTCGGAGTCCCCGTAGATCATCAGCTGCGACCCCTCGTGACTGACGATGAAGCGCTCCTCGAACTCCATGTGGCCTTCGAGTTCGAGGCCGAGGAGCGCATCGAGCGCCTTCCTCATTTCGTCGGAGTCGCGGAACGAGACGGTCAGTCGCCAGTCGTCGTGCATCGACGACATTGTTGACGATCATTCGCGCCGAAGACGCCGGAGTAGCCGCGCGATAGCGTCACACTCCTGATCCGTACCTCTTCGACGCGGTGGCCCACACGTGCGGTTTTTGACCGTCGGATCGAAATGGGAGGCGGGTTACGGGGCCCCGAGATACGCGGGAGGCGGCGGGAACCACAATGTTCTTGCGCTCGGGATCTTCTGGTGTGGCCATGCCTACCAGACGCCGCGGTAGAGCTCCCCTACCTCCTTGGGGCTCGCCGGGCGGAGATTCATGCGCGCCCCTGGCCGCTCGACCGCGGCCTCGGCGATCTCGAGAAGCCCGTCGCCCGGCACCGAAGTCGCGCAATCGGCGAAATCCTCCGAGCTGAGCGAGGCTGACCACCGCCTGTACGACATCCTCGGAACCGGTTGCGCCATCGAACCGCGAGATCGCGTCCGCAGCAACCGAAGCATTGAACCGAAGCGCGGGAGCAAGGCACAGCGCACTCGCAGCGCCGTGCGGAACATCGAAGCGCCCGCCGAGAGCCTGGGCCATCGCATGCGCAAGGCGATGACCGGCGGTCACGTCCCATAGCTGGGTGTAAGAGCGCATCGGACGGAGCCTGAGAATGCTCCGGCCACCGCGGCGCTCAAAATCGTCGGCTCTTACCACAGAATCGACGAAAGGAGCACCACGATGGCCGAGACCAGAAGAATGACGGCCGAAGAGGTCGTCGGCTACCTGCT
>CAYTCZ010000054.1:0-25736 GCA_964436315.1 uncultured Gaiellales bacterium
CGTGCCCACAAAGTCGTCTTCGAGACCGAAGTCCGTTAGGAGGGTGATGAACCGGCGCTCGATGCCGCGAGCTTAACGGCTTCGACGAGTCCGTCGAGATCATGCGTGCGGGCCTCGCCGACAACGTGGAGCCCATACTCGCGTGCAGCCGCAGAAGTGATCGGACCGATGGAAACGCACGGGTAGTTCAACTCGAGGGCTGCGTAGCTCCGTGCGGCAGAAGCCGACGCGAGGACGACGATGTCCACACGCGGAAACTGCTCGGGCTTCACCTCGACGGTCCGATAGAGAGAGACGACCTTGGCGCCTAGTTTCTCCGCGAGCATCTGCCTCGCGCCTTCGGCTCCGGCAAACAGAACCCGACCGGGTGGTCGCGGGAACATCTCCAGAAGTCCTTCCTGGGTCGAGCGTTCGGCGACCAGCGTGGGCTCGATCCCATGGTCTCGGAGTGCTTCGGCAGTGCCGGGCCCGATGACGGCGGTCTTGGGAACTTGGCCGCGTAGACGACCGAGGAACTCCTCGACGGCGATCCGGCTCGTCAACACGATCCAGTCGAACTCGCTCGCCACGATCTCCTCGCCCGAAATGCGTTCGATCTCCAACAATGGAGCTTCCGCAACCTCGAAGCCCTCGGCGCGAAGCCGCTCGGCAAGACGACTCGACCCCTCTCGTGCGCGGGTGACCGCGACGCTAACCGTCATCCCGACGGCATCGCAGCGAGGAGCTCGTCGGCGAGAGCGATCGGGTCGTCGCCCTGCCGACGTTCGATGCGAGAGCCGTCCTCCGTTGCGATGAGAGCGCTCAAGACGGAGCCGTCATGGAACGCGGCGACCGGTGCCGTGCATCCGGCACCGATTCGGGCCACACAGGCTCGCTCGGTTTGGACGCGTTCGCGGGTCGTCGTATCGTCGATCGGGCTAACGAGGTTCTCCTCGCCGGTTCGTACCTGGAGAGCAAGTGCGCCCTGGCCGGCCTCGGGAAGAATCTCCTCGGGATCGAAGCAGTGGTCGATCTCGCCCTCGAGGCCAAGTCTGATGAGGCCGGCCGCGGCGAGCATCACCGCGTCCAGACCGCGCTCATCGCGCTTTCGCAGTCGGGTATCGACGTTGCCACGAAGCGGCTCAATCGACAGCGAAGGCTCGAGCGCGAGCAGCTGGGCCTTTCGACGAACCGAGGCCGTGCCGATCCGCAGCCCCGGGCGGAGCGTAGACACTCCGCAGAGAGCGTCTCGAGGGTCATCGCGTTCGAGCACCGCGCCGACGGTGAGCCCCTCGGTATCGGTTGACGTCATGTCTTTCGCCGAATGGACCGCGACGTCGATTTTGCCGGCCAGGAGTGCCTCCTCGATTTCCTTCACGAACACCCCGCGCGCGCCGATCTCGCCGAACGGCTTCGATCGATCGCGATCGCCGGAGGTCGTGATCGGTACGAGCGCTATCTGGACGTCTGAGACCTCGTCACGCAGCCGGTCAGCCGCGCGCTCAGCCTGGGTCAGTGCCAGCCGGCTGCCTCGTGAGCCGAGCCGGATCAGCATCCGCTCGGTGGCAAGAAGACCGAGAGGGACACTACTCGCGCTCTTCGGGAAGCCCGAACAGGTGACGGACGGCTTCGGCGTAGACTGCCCCGTCGGCGCCTGCGGCCGCCTGCTTCATCCGAACTGTGGGCAGATGGAGCAGCTTGTTGACGATCTGAGCAGTTAGCGACTCGACTGCACGTCGCTCACGGTCCGAGAGTGATCCGAGTCTGCCCTCAACTCGCTCGAGCTCCGCCGCGCGAATGCCTTCGGCCATTGCTCGCAGAGAAGCGATCGCCGGGACGACGTCGAGTGACGCTTGCCAGGCCATGAAGAGCCCGGTCTCTTCGTCGACGATCGACTCCGCCTTGGCCGACTCCTCGCGGTGCCCGGCCAGGCTTTCCGAAACAACGGTCTCGAGATCATCGATGTCGTACAGGTAGCAGTCGGCCAGATCGTTGATCCCGGGATCGAGATCACGGGGAACCGCGATGTCGATGAAGAAGATTGGCTGACCTCGGCGCCTGCGCATGGTCTCCTCCACCTGTGCTGCGCCGAGGACGAGGTCTGACGCGCCGGTTGAAGCAATCACAACGTCTGCGTTCACGAGTTCGGCTTCAAGTGCATCTAACCCAACGCCGTGCCCGTTGAAGCGCTCCGCCAAGTCACGGGCTCGATCGACCGATCGATTGCCGACCGCCAGGGACTCGACGCCCCGATCGACCAGATTCGCGACCGCCAACTCGGCCATCTTGCCGGCGCCGAGGACGAGAACTCGACGATCGCTCAGATCTCCAAAAACACTGGCCGCAAGCTCGGCGGCCGCCTCGGAGATGGAGCCAGGATTCTCGCCGACTCGTGTCTCGGCTCGTACTCGACGACCTACGTGCAGAGCCTGGGCAAAAAGACGATGCAAGAGTGGTCCCACCGCCCCTGCTTGGTCGGCGACCTCGTAGGCCTGTCGGACCTGACCCAGAATCTGCGTCTCGCCCGGAATCATGGAGTCAAGGCCTGCGGTAACCCGAAACAGGTGACGAACCGCATCCTCTCCAGTCTTCGCGTAGCAGAAGTCTGCGAGTTCGTCGGCCGTAAGACCTGAGAACTCTGCGAGCTGCGTCTGCGCTTGCGTGCAAGCGTCCTCGAGATCGCGATTGGCGATGTAGAGACACGACCGATTGCAGGTCGACAGGGCGACGGCCTCGCCGTCTGTCCCGGCAAGCTCGGCCGCAACGGCTGCTCCGCTCGCTGGCTCGAAGCTCATTCTCTCGCGTACCTCGATGGGCGCGAGATGGTGCGAGGTACCGACGAGAACGACTTCCATCAGAAGTGCGTCACCGGTGTGAGACCGAGGCGGACCACGGCGATGAGCCCGAAGCCGGCGAGCGCGACGAAGGCGGCACGACGGCCGCGCCAGCCGAGTTCGAACCGCAGAAGGAGATACGAGCCAAAGACGAGCCAGGCAAGGAGCGTCAAACCAACGATTGGGTCGAGCCCGCCACCGTACGTCACCAGCCGTGCGAATCCGATTGCCATTCCAAGGGTGAGAACCGGCAACGCGACCAGAATCGCCTTACTCGAGAAGAGATCGAGCGAACTCAACGACGGGGCCCGAAGCTTGAGCACACCGGGGGCATGGTGCTTCAGCCGTCGTTCCTGCCACAGATAGAGAGCGGCAAGCGCGGCGGCGATCGTGAATCCGGCGAACGCCGCGAGAATCAGGCCGACGTGGAGAGCGAGGAAGATAGTTCCGAACTCGCTGCGGCCGACATCTCCGATCCCACCGGCTGCCCACGACGCTGCGAGCAGCCCGGCCGCAAGCGGCATGACGGCGAGGCCCAGGAGTCGGAACGACGAGCGGCAGCCCCAGATCAGATAGGCGCCGACCGTCAGCCAGACGAACAGGTTGAGCGATTCCGCCCATGTTCCCCAGGGAAAGCCGTCTGCTCGAAGCGCCTGCGTGAGCAGGAGCAACGTTTGAAGGAGCCATCCAATTCGCACACCCCAGATCGCCGAGCGGCCGAGTTGACCGGGACGCACGGTGCCACCTGCGTAGGCGATGGCGGCCTCGGCATACCCGGCAAGCGCCGGCCAGAAAAGCAGGAGCGCTGCCTCAGGCACGAGGCTCGCCGAGCTCTTCTCGTGCCCGGCGCTGTTCGGCAAGCTCCGTCAGTTCGCCGAGCTCTCGTTCCAGACGCTGCAACTTGAACGAGTAGATCACGACGTAGAGCAGCACCAGGCCGAGGAAGACGAGGTACGCAGCGGCGACGTATTTCTCGCCGGTGCTCATTCCTGACTCCCTTCAACTCGAACGACCGTCGGCGATGCTGGTTGTGGTGCACCGTTCGACGCGACCGACGTCGTGACCACAGGCTGCTCGAGCCCGTCACCGAGGAGGCTGCGGAGTTCTCGTAGCTTGGCGTCAACGCGCTTGCCGCGAAGCTCATTGACGTAGAGGGCGCCCGCGAGCGCAAGCATCCCGGCAAAACAGACGCAGAACGTCAGGAACATGTCATCCGACATCTGCGGCCCTCGGCGCGTAAATACCACAGGGTGTATGAAGTTCTCCGCGAGCCGAATGGCCAGGAAACTGATCGGGATGAGGACGACCCCGAATAGCGCGTAGACGGCCGACATGTTCGCCCGGCGCGGACCGGGTTCCACCGAGTAACGGAGCATGAAGTAGGCCGCGTAGAAGAGGAAGAGAACGAGAAACAGGACGAGTTGGCGCTCGCTCCACGTCCACCAGATACCCCATGAGACCTTGGCCCAGATCATCCCCGTGACGAGTGTCAGGACGCCGAAGATGACGCCCATGTGAACGGCCGTGTAGCTCTCGAGATCGTACTTCTGATCTTTGGTCCAGAGCAGGCGAAGCGCCTTCCACGCGCCCCAGCCGAAACAGGCGTACGCGGTCAGCGCGACAGGGACATGCACGTAGAAGATCCGCTGGCTAAAGCCCTGGTCGGCATCGTCTGGAACCCAGAACAGTGCCATGCCAAGGCCGGCAACGAGGAGCGCGACCGCGCCCGCCGCCAGAACGACAGCATGGTTATTCCGCAACGACGTACTCAAAGCTGGCCCACGAAAGTATCGCGAAAACGAGGTCGTAGAGGGCGAGGAACCCGAGAAATTTGGCCGGATCGTCGACGACCGTTGCCCCCACGCCGCCGATCACGATCGGAATCGTCAGGGGGAGAAACAGGAGTGGCAGCAGCAACTCGCGCGTTCGACTCGCCGCAGCCATGGCTGCCAAGAGCGTTCCAACGGCCGCAATTCCGACGTTCGCGAGCAGGATCCCGGCCACCATCGCCGCCGTGACCTCCTGGAAGAAGAGTGCGAAGGCAGGTAGCGCGACCGCCTCGGCAAGCAGAAGAAAGGCGAAGATCGAGATCACTTTCCCAAACCAGATCGCGCTCCGGTCGCAGGGCGCGAGAACGAGACCATCGAGCAGGCGCTGTTCCCGCTCGGCCGCAAAGGCACGCGTGAGCCCAAGCAACGCGGTGAAGAGAATCGCGATCCAGAGCAGTCCTGCGGCCGCGAGATCGCCTGCGTCGTCCGGAAGCGCAAAGTGGAAAATCACGAGAGTCGAGAAGACGAAGAGCAACATCGCGGGAAGCGTGTCTCTCGATCGAACCTCGAGGAGGAGATCCTTCTTCGCGAGCGCCGCGACGTCTGTCAGGTAGAGCCTCACGTCCCTCCTAGAGCTCTACTCGAGTACGGCTGCAATCGGATTCTCCTAGGCGAAGGCGACGGTCATCGTGGCCAGGCAGGAGAGCCGATTCGGGTCGTGGGTCGAGACGACGACCGTCGATGCTGCTCTGAGCGCGTCGAGTTCTCGATCGACGATCTCTGCTGCCGAGCTGTCGAGGCTCGCATAGGGCTCGTCGAGGAGCACGAGCCTCGGGTCGTGGAGAAGGGTGCGGCAAAACGCGAGGCGCTGGGTCATCCCCCGTGAGAAAGAGCTCACTCGCTCGTGGCGCACGTCCCAGAGCCCGTAGCGCTCGAGAAGCATCCCAACCCGCTCGCGTCGCTCCGGGACTCGGTACAGGCGGCCGTACAGCTCGAGATTCTCGAGTGCGGTCAGCTCGTTGTAGAGCAGCGACTCGTGGGCCAGCAGGCCAATCTCGCCACGTTTGACATCAACGCTGAGAGATCCGCCTGTCGGCGCAAGCAAACCCGCGAGCAAACCGAGCAGCGTCGACTTGCCTGACCCGTTCGGGCCCGTCACGAGCAGGAAGTCGTCCGCACCGACGGTGAGATCGAGCTCGTGGATGACCCGCTTGTCCCCGTAACTGCGAGAGAGACCTACTGCCTGGATGACTGGAGATCCGACCACTAGACGAGCATGTCGAGAAGGACGAAGACGAAGAAGGAGATCGCAATCACGCCGTTCATCGTGAAGAAGGCGGTATCGAGTCTCCGCCAGTCCGAGGGAGAGACCAGAGAGTGCTCGTACGCCAACAGGAGAGCGACCGACGCAACCCCGAGCCAGTAAAAGACCCCCACCCCTAGCCCGAGTCCGGCGACGACGAGGAACACGACCGTGAGCATGTGACACGCCCGGGCAGACCAGAACGCAGCTGGCACCCCGAACCTCGCGGGCAAGGAATGCAGGCCGGTGGCGCGATCGAATTCCAGATCGAACAGGGCATAGAGGATGTCGAAGCCGGCCACCCATACGGCCACCGCAGCGCCCAGCACCCATGCCTCCCAGGGAAGCTCCCCGGTCACCGCAGCCCAGGCGCCGACCGGTGCGAGGCCGTCAACGGCACCAAGCCAGAAGTGCGACAGCCATGTCGCCCGCTTCAGGTACGGGTAGACAACGAAGCCGATCACCGGGATCGGCCAGAGGTAACGCACGATCGGATCCAGCTGCCAGACGGCGAAGAGAAAGATGCCCAGCGAGAGCAGGCAGAAGAGAATGACCTGCCAGGAGACCAGGGCGCCGCGTGGCAGTTCGCGACCGGCAGTGCGTGGGTTTCGAGCGTCGACCCCAGCGTCAATCAGACGGTTCAGCGCCATCGCGAGCGAGCGCGCTCCCACCATTGCGACAGTGATCCACACCAGATCTCCACCGGCGGGGATTCCCCCAACGGCGAGGAACGCGCCGACGTAGGCGAACGGGAGAGCGAAGACCGTGTGCTCGATCTTGACGAGCGAGGCGAAGAGCCTCGGATAGCGAAGCAGCGCCTCGCTCACGTTTGCTTCGTCTTCTCGACGAGCCGAATCTCGCGCACGACCATCTCCGAGTCGATCGCCTTCGCCATGTCGTAGATCGTGAGAGCTGCGACGCTCGCCGCGGTGAGCGCCTCCATCTCAACTCCAGTTTGAGCAGTTGTCTCCGCCGTCGCGGCAATCCCGACTCCCCCGTCCTCGAGCACGATCTCAACATCCACAACGGAGAGCGGAAGCGGATGACACAAGGGGATGAGCTCCGCCGTGCGTTTCGCCGCCATGATCCCGGCCACCTGAGCCGTCGCGAGAGCGTCACCCTTCGGCAGGCCGCGAAGCTGCCCGACGGTTTCAGGTCGCATCGACACGAATCCCTGCGCCTTTGCACGGCGTTTCACGGCCGGCTTGTGCCCGACGTCGACCATCTTGACGTTGCCTGTCTCAGCAACATGACTCAGGGTCTTCTTCTTCGACGCGATGTGGAAAAGTCTACTTCTGAGGTCGCGCTGCGGCCTCGGCGGAGTCTAAGTCGTCGAGTTGGCCCGCGATCCACAGTGAGATGTCGTGAGCCTTGACATGACCACGGATTCCTTCGATTCGCCGGCGGCGTTCCCCCACCGTCATCTCGACGGCCGCCTCGATCGCCTGCGCCTGCTCGACGACGTCGAAGGGGTTGATAGCGACAGCCCACTCCCGAAGCTCTTCGGCGGCGCCGGTCGTGTTCGAGAGAACGAGAACCCCGTCACGCGTATTGACGAGCGGGGCCTCCTTCGCGATCAGATTCATGCCGTCAAACAGAGCGTTTACGAGGAGAACGTCGTATTGCTTGTACGCGGCGACGGTCTGCGTAAAGTTGTCCTCGACCGACAGCTCGATCGGTTGCCATTCCGTCGTCCCGAGCCGCTGATTGATGCGGTCGACCTCGGCGTGAATCGACTCGAGGTACCTGGAGTATGCCGGTATGTCCTGGCGCGACGGGTCCAGTAGCGCGAGGAAGCCGACCCGCCCGCGCGCGTCCGGGTTGGCATCGAGGTAGAGCTCGAAAGCCTGGAAACCGCGAACGATGTTCTTCGTCGGTTCGGTTCGGTCGACGCGAAGAACGAGAATCTCCGGCCGTCGGTCGACGATGGCTCGCTCCTCAGCCAAGACATCGGGGCTCTCGGCGAGTTCGGCGAACTCGGTCGGGTCAACGGAGATCGGACGGGTGCGGACGTCAACCCGGCGACTTCCAACGAGAGTGAATCGATCTTCTCTGTCTATCGCAACACCCATAAGCTCCGAGCAGCACTGGAGGAAGTTGTCACTCCAGCGCCGGGTGTGAAACCCGACAACGTCGTTCGCGAGGAGCCCTTCAAAGAGCTCCTGCCTGACTCCCTCCGGCAGCGCATACCAGTAGTCGGGCTGCGGCCACGGAATGTGGACGAAATGAGCGGTCGTGACGTCGGGAGCACCGGCCCGAACGAGCGCCGGTGCGAGATACAGGTGGTAGTCGTGGAAGAAGACAGCTGCGTCGGACTCAGCCTCGAGCTCTGCGAGAACAGCCTCCGCAAAGGCGCGATTCACGACCGCGTAGCCGTTGGTCCAGGCCTCATGGAGAGCTCGATCGAACGTGGGCGCCTCGGCGAAATCCCACAGGTAACTCTGTAGAAACCAGAGCACCGGGTTCGCGACCACGTTGTAGAACCGCTCGTACGCCTCCGCATCGTGCGCGACGAGACGTAGACGATACGGTGAGCCGTCCCTCCCTCGTTCGGTGACCACGGCACTTTCGGCTGTCACGTTGCGATCCTCGTCCGACATCGCGCTCGCGATCCACGTGACGTCGTGATGACGGATCAGCCCGCTCAGCGCTGTCACGAGGCCGCCGCCGCCACGCCTGGAGATGCGGCGACCTTCGGCGTCGCGGGCGAACGTGACCGGGCCTCGATTCGAGACCACAACGAGCTTTCGGCGCATTTCAGACGCTGAGCCTACAAGGGCGGGTTAGCACGAAGGACAATGGCTCCTAGGCGAGCGCGTCACGGCTCGCCACCGTGAGCTTCGACTCGCCGATGTCTCTTCCGTCGAGGCAGTTGAAAAGGGCGAGCCAGTCGCGGAGAAGACGCGGGGTGAGGAAGTTACGGCGAACGTACTCCTTCCCTTTGAGCGCCATCTGGTGAGCGCCTTCTGGATCGCTCAGGATCCGATTGAGCGCCTCACTGCACGACTCCACGGAGTCGACCAGGGAGCCCGTGACTCCGTCTTCGATCTGATCGAGGATGCCGCCCACCCGTCCGGCCACGACGGGCCGGCCTTTCCAGAGCGCCTCGGTCACCGTGAGACCAAAGCCCTCGCGGATCGACTTCTGAATCACGGCTCGAGAATGAACCTGGAAGGCGTTGACCTCGACCGATCCGACGTTGTTCAAGTTGGAGAGGATGAAGATGTCGCTATCGCCCTCGGCAGCCTGTACCGTGCGGTTGTAGTAGTCCCAGCCCTCAGGATCGTCGTGCGCCATCGAGCCAACGAGCGCCAGCTGGATACCCGGATGTTCCTCTCGTGTCTTCCGCCATGCCTCGATAACACCGAGTGGATCCTTCCAGGGATCGAACCGCGACACTTGGGTCACGAGCGGACGCTCGACGTCGATCCCGAACTGATCGACGATGTAGGCGGCGTCTTCTCGCGAAAGCGCCATGTTCTTGGGAGCGAGCGGGTCGATCGCGGGCGGCCAGATGTACGCGGGCGCTTGGCCGTTCGACGACGGAACGTACTGCTCTCGGTGGAAGACGAGTGCGTCATAGCGGTCGAACCACGGCAGTAGGAAGGCGAGCACGCCCTGATTCGGCGTCGAAAGGTCGATGTGCACCCTGCCGATCCAATGCCGAGCCTTCTCGCGAGCGTCCTCGATTATGGCGAGCGGCTGTGGATCGTGGATGATGACGAAATCCCACGTTTCATCGAGGGCCTCGGCGTTCATTCGGTTGTACTCGCGAAAGATCCCCTCCTCCTCGGGCGTCAGAACGCGGGGGTCTCCCTGCAGCGAGTTGTGAATCGCCTTCGTCACTTCGAAAAACTCGTCCTGCCCGAACATGACGCGCCACTCGGTTACGAGACCGGCGTCGCGCATGAGCGGGATCAGCGTGTAGTTGATCTCGGCGACGCCTCCTCCGAACGCCGTTGCGGATACATGCAACACGCGTTTCCCGGCGAGCGGCGCTGCGAGCGAGCGGATCTCCTCCATCAGGCCCCTGCTCGAGAGACTTGCGTAGTCGGCAAGCGACTTATGACCTACGTTGACGGGCTGAAGCTGCACCGCGTCCAAGGTTTATCCGCCAGTTCCTCTTCTCACCGCAACTCCATGCAGGGCAGCTCGACCAGGGGATCGCGATCGCCCTGCGCAAACGTTTCGTCCGCCAAGGCAAGAAGCCTTCATGCCGCTTCTGCCAAAACGCTGATGCCGTTTTTCTCCAGACGCTGGCGCGAATGCTCGAACGCCTCGGCATTAGAGTCGATCAGCACAAAATGGCGCCCGAGGTTCGCTGCGACCACCCCGAGCGTCCCGGATCCCGCGAACGGGTCAAGGCACCAGTCCTGCGGGCGACTCGACGCCTCCACCATGCGCCGGACGATCCCTTCGGGTTTCTGGGTGGGATACCCCGTCTTCTCGCGACCGGTTGGCGACACGATCGTGTGCCACCACACGTCCGTCGGGAGCTTTCCCCTCGCAGCCTTCTCTTCCGTGACCAGGCCCGGGGCCATGTACGGCTCACGGTCAACAGTTGACGAATCGAAGTAGTACCGCTCGGGATCGCGTACGTAGACGAGAATCGTGTCGTGCTTCGCCGGCCAACGGCGCTTGGCCCGAGCTCCGTAGTCGTACGCCCAGATGATCTCGTTCAGGAAGCACTCGCGGCCGAAGATCTCGTCGAGGAGGAGCTTGACGTAGTGCGCCTCGCGGTAGTCGATATGGACGTACAGCGTCCCCGTCGCGGTGAGGACCCGTTTGATCTCTTCAATCCTCGGTGCGAGAAAGCCGAGATAGTCGCCGAACGCGTCGGCGAACTCGGTTATCGAGTGGACTGTCGACCGATACCGCCTGCCACCGAAGCCGGTCCGATCTCCATCAGGAGCACCGACTGTCGAAAGGGTGGTCCGGCGCTGACGACGACCCGTGTTGAAGGGCGGATCCGCGTAGACGAGTTGGAAGGTCTCGTCCCGAAACCGCGGAAGAAGTTCGAGGTTATCCCCGAGGAGAAGTGTGTCCCCGGTGGGCGTCAATCTTGGTCTGGCCTCACTCCTCAGCGCCGACTCCGCAGATTAACGGGAACGAGCGGACGGCGGTGTCAAGAGCTCTGCGAGAGTCAGCGAACTTCTACAGACATTCGCGGTCGTCGGGACCCACGCCTCGCTCTGCCAGCGTCACGTCGATCTCCATCGTCCTTCCGCCGCGCACGACCGTGAGTTCGGCGGTCTGACCTGGAAGCAGTTCCTGGCTGATTGCTCGGACGAGATCCTCGGCGCTATCGATCGGGTTTCCGTCGACCGCGACGATGAGATCGCCGTCAGGGCGGAACGGAACGCCCTCGAACTCTTCTTCCCGCGGACCTCCGACGAGCCCCGAGCTCAATGCGGGACTGTCCTCGACGACACACTGGACGACGGCTCCCCGCTCGGCGCCGAGACCGAAGTGTCGCGCGAGCGAGGGGGTCAAGGTTTGCGTCGAGACCCCGAGCCAGGCGTAGCTAACCTCCCCGGTGGCGATCAGCTGTTCCATAGACCGCTGAGCGCTGTTGATCGGGACGGCGAACCCGACACCTTCGGCGTTCCCGGATTCGCTTCGAATCTGCGCATTGACGCCGATGACCTCACCGTTCGAGTTGAACAGGGGCCCGCCCGAGTTGCCACGGTTGATGGGCGCGTCGATTTGAATCGCGTCGACGAGGCTGTATCGCGACGTGAGGGAGTCGATCGACCGTTTCGTCGCCGAGACGACGCCGACCGAAAGCGAGTTTTCGTTGCCAAACGGGCTTCCGATCGCCGCCACTGGCTCTCCGACGACGACCGCGCCGGAATCCCCGAGCGGTAGGGCGCTGAGCTCGCGACTGGACGGTTCGATCTTGAGCAGCCCGACATCGCTGAAGACATCCCAGCCGACGACATCAGCGGGAACGCGATCGCCATCGTGGAACTGGACGTACACCTCGGACGCTTGCTCAGGCTCGTCGACGAGACTGCCCTCGCCCGCCGTTGTGATCACGTGCGAGTTGGTCAGAATGTAGCCGTCGTCGGAAACGAGGAACCCAGAGCCTTGCGCCGCGCCGCCGGTAATCGCATGGTCTGGGAAGATCGAATAGACGGTTACGACGCCAGCGGCACGTTTCTCGTAGAGCTCCGCCGGATTGAACCCGTCACCAACGAGGGGCTGACGGACGTCTCGATCGACCGCGGGCTGTGGTGGCGGGAGTGACTCCTGCGGCGCCGGGAGGACGACCGTCTCCGTCTTCCCGTCGCCGAGCCAACCAGCAGCGCCCCCGATCGCGAGCGCCGCAACACCGCCGAGAACGGCGGAGGCCAGTACAAGAACCGCAAGAAGCGCCGCGCGAGTCACCGTAATCTCACTCTAGTGGTCTGGTTAGTGGGCCGCGCCACTCCGCTCGCCGGTACCAGACTCGACTTCGGTGTCAGCTCCGTTTTCATGTGAAAACGGCTCGGCCGGAAATGCCCGCGCCAGCGGAAGCGACAGCGTAAACGTCGTTTCGCCCGTCCGCGATTCCACACTGACGGTGCCGTCCATCTTCTGTGAGAGCTCGTGGGCGATTGCGAGACCAAGACCACTCCCCGAGGTCTTCCCACCGTCCGCGCGATAGAAACGCTCGAAGAGATGCTCGAGGTCTTCCTGCGGAATCCCGGGGCCATGATCTCGAACGGCGAGGATCGCTCGAGCCTCCCAGCGCCCGACGGTCACATCGACCCGTGTTCCGCTTGGCGTATGCCTGATGGCGTTCTCAACGAGAATTCGCGCGATCTGGACCACCCGTTGCTCGTCGCCGAACGCACGTACCTGGTCACTCTCGACCAGGCTGATGGCGCAGCCGTCGGCCTCGGCGATGCCACGAAATTCCTCCGTCACAGTCTGAGCAGTGCGCGTCAGGTTGAACTCCGTGACCTCGACGGCCAGCTGACCGGCGTCGAGACGGGATAGATCGAGCAGATCTGTTGCCAGTCGAGTAAGTCGGTCTACCTGTTCTTTCATCTCCAGGAGGAACTCCTGCCGAGTCTCATCGTCAAGATCCTCGTCGACCAATAGCTCAAGAAACCCTCCGAGGGAGAAAAGCGGCGTCCGGAGCTCGTGCGACGCGTTGGCAATGAATTCACGCCGAGCGCGATCCAGGTGGGCAAGACGAAGACGCATCGACTCGAAGGCCTCCCCGAGTTGCGCGATCTCATCGCGACCACTGACGTGAACCGGCTGGTCGAAGTCGCCGGCGGCAATTCGCTCGGCCGCCGCCTCGAGTTTTCCTACCCGGCGCGTAATGCTCCACGACGCGAGAAAGCCCGCTGCCCAGGCGACCAGCAACGCGACGGCACCGGCGAAGAAGAGAGAGCGTCGCACCAGCCTGACGTCCGAAAGCGCGTCGTCGAGAGGCGCTGACAGCAGCACGAGGGTGTCAACATCGATTGGGACCGCAACCTGAGCGAAATCCCTCTCATCGCGCTCGACCCGACCCGACTCCCGCAAGCCGCTCTGGGCAGTCGCGAGGGCAACCGGATCGCGCTGGACATCGGCCGAGGATCCGCCCGTCTCGGCAATCGAGCGAAGAGTGGTCGGATTCAGCTTCTCAAAGACGACAACACGTGCGTTGACGCTCCGCGCGAGCTCTTCCGCCACGGTTGGGTAAAGCGAGGGCAGCCCAGTCTCCTCAAAGCGTTCCTGGACGACGACGGAAGAGCGCTCCAGCTCGCTAATTCGCTCATTGACGAGGCGTGTCTCGAGCTGCGGGAGCACCGCCAGGTAGACGATCGCCAGCGCACCGGCGACGGCGACGAAGACGACGAGGCCCAGCTTGACACTCAGGCGGCGTATCCCGGGCGAGCCGGTCAACGGGCGTCTCGAAACCGGTAGCCGGCGCCCCGCATCGTGAAGATGTACTCCGGCTCTTTCGGATTCCGTTCGATTTTCTCGCGAAGGTGGCGAATATGCACGTCGATCGTCCGCGGATCTCGGTATTCGGAGCCTCCCCAGAGGCTGTCGAGGAGCACCCGGCGCGAGTAAACGCGCCCTGGATTCGCCGCGAGCGTCCGAAGGAGTTCGAACTCGAGATACGTGAGCTGGACGGGCTCGCCGCGCACCTCGACAGCACGACGCGCAAGATCGATTGCGAGTCCATCGACCTCGATCGTCTCGGTGCGCGTCGCCGACGGAGGAAGTTGAGCACGGCGGAGGATGGCCCGAACTCGGCTGCGGAACTCCCTGATCGAGAAAGGTTTCGTGATGTAGTCGTCGGCACCAAGTTCGAGACCGATGACCTTGTCGACCTCATCGTCCCGGGCAGTGAGCATGATGATCGGAACCGCGCTCTGGGCGCGGAGTCGCCGGCAAACCTCGAGTCCATCGAGCTTCGGGAGCATGATGTCGAGTACGACGAGGTCGACCTCATTTGCGGCAAAGAGCGTGAGGGCCTCCTCACCGTCGCGGGCCTGCACAACCCGGTAGCCCTCGCGCTCGAGCGGGTAGCTCAGGAGCTTCTGTACTGATTCCTCGTCATCAACGAGCAGAACCGTCGCGTTCTCCACTGTCACCCCGAGCCTCTCGTGGTCGTGCTCCAATCTAAGAATAGGCTCCGGACCGGTCTCGATGGGTGCAGGTGGTCTTTACACTGGCGCCGGGATGGACGAAGCGCCGGAACGCCAACGCCCGCGGCGCGGTTCCCTCGACCGCCCGATCTCGACTCGCCTCTATCGAGCAGCGTGGCTCGTTGTCCTTATTCCAATCCTACTGCTTGCCTTCAGCGTCTCCCAGGAACCGCCACTTCCCGAGTCGGAGCTGCCGCCCTCGTTCGATCAGGACTCCGCCGAAGCGCTTGCAACCGAGATCTCGCAGAGCTTCCCCGACCGGTCGGCCGGCAGCGTCGGCTCCCTCGACGCAGGACGCTGGGTGTTCGAGCGGTTCGAGGAATTCGAGCTCGAGACACACGCAATCCGGTTTTCCGCGGACGTTCCCGGCCTTGGCACCCAGACGTTCATCAACATCGCAGCAATCGCGCCCGGCGCCTCGTCTCGAACGATCGTCGTCATGGCTCATCGGGACAACTTGGGCACGTCGCCCGGTGCAAACGACAACGCCTCAGGAACAGCAGCGCTGCTCGAGCTCGCTCGCAACGTCATCGCGCCCTCTGACGAGCAGGAGATCGCGCAGAATCACACGATCGTCTTTCTCTCGACCGACGGCGACACATATGGCTCCTTCGGCGCGGCCGAGTTTGCGCAAAACCAGCAGGTAATCACGGAGTTGATCGGCGCCGAAGCCTCTCTCCTGGCGATTGTCAACCTTGACGCCATTGCCGGGCCCGGCGAACCTCGAATTGAGTTCGCAGGCGAAGTCCCACGGGCACCGGCCGCGGCTCTCGTTTCGACCGCGCGGGCACGGCTCGAGGCCGAGAGCGATCCGGTCGCGATTCCCGATCCGGCCTCGCAGCTCATCGACCTTGCTTTCCCGTTCTCTCTCTATGGGCAAGGCCCGCTCATCCCTCCCGGCCTGTCGGCAGTGACGCTGACGAGCAGCGGTGTCCGACCGCCCTCACCGTTCCATGACACGGTGCAAACGCTCGACGTCGAAAGGCTCGGAGAGATCGGCCGGGGTGCTGAGAATCTCCTCCTCTCTCTCGACCAGGCGGCCGACGTGGCCCGCGGCACGCAGTCGTACCTCTACGTCGAAAGTCGATTCATCAACGGCTGGGCACTGCAGCTCATCCTGATCGCAGCACTGTTACCGTTCTTCGTCGCCGTCATCGACTTCGCCGCCCGGTGCTATCGCCGGAGCATCCCGCTCTTGCCCGCATTCCGGAGCCTGCGGAGCCGGCTCGGGGTGTGGCTCTGGGCGGGAGGTGTGTTCGCCTTTCTCGCCTTCATGGGAGTCTTTCCAACGGGAGAGTCGAGGCCGATCCCACCCGACCTCGCGGCCGCAACGGACTGGCCCGTCGGCGGACTCGTCGCCTTCGCAGCCATGTCGGCGTTCGGCTGGCTCGTCGCAAGACAACGCCTGATGCCAACTCGCGCGGTCGATCGAACCGACGAGCTCGCCGGCCATCTAGCAGCGATGACAGCGCTCGCGGTCTCGGCCGCAATCGTCGCGGCTGTGAATCCGTTCGCGTTGATCTTCGTCCTTCCCTCGATTCACATCTGGCTCTGGATTCCACATCTCGAGCTGCTGGCTCACCGAACGCGCGTACTCGCGTACGCGGCCGGTTTCGTGGGACCAGCGCTCCTCATCGTCTCGCTCGCCGTCCGGTTCGACCTCGGTTTCGACGCGTTCTGGTACCTGTTGTCTCTCGTCTCTGTCGGTTACATCTCTCTCGCGCTTCTCATCGCCTTCCTGATCTGGGGCGCGGGGGCAAGTCAGGTGGGCGCGGTCGCATTCCACCGCTATGCCCCGTACCCAGCTCCTCGAGACCGACGCCGAGGACCGGTGCGGGAAGGCATACGGCAGATCGTGCTCTTGAGCCACAGAGGAAAACCCTCACAGGCAGCTCCCGAGCGAAGCGGCTCGACACGCGGGCACGTAGAAAGCCGGCCGGCTCGCGAACGTCAGTCCAGCGTGAGATAAGAAACCTGGGTACCGGCCTCGATCTCACCATCGCCGGCCGGAATGCGGATCAACGCATCGGCACGACCCGCCCGGACGATCATGTGCGACTCCTGTCCGGAGACAGGCGTGACGACCGCCTGGTCGGTCTCGTAGGAGACCTGCGCGCGAACGTATTCGTCTCGTTCTGGACGTCGGCTCAACGACGACCCGAGCGTCCCGAGTTCGAACCGCGGTAACGGATCTGGCTGGCCGAGCGCCGCGTTGATTGCAGGGCGCACGAATAACTCAAACGTCACGAGAACCGAGACCGGATTTCCCGGCAGCACGAACACGGGGTGATTCCGCCGAACACCGAAGCTCACCGGCCGACCTGGTTTGACTGCGACGCCCCAGAAGACCTCCTCGATCCGAAACTCGTCGAACGTCGACCGTACGAGATCGTGAGGTCCAACGGACGCGCCGCCCGAGGTGATCAGCATGTCGAAACCGAGCAGCGCGCGCTCCATCTCCCGACTGAGTGATTCGGCGTCGTCGGCCACGGCGCCGAGCTGCGCCGGTACTGCCCCCGCCGATTGGCATAGCGCTGCAAGCAGCAGTCCGTTTGACTCGTAGATCTCGCCGGGACCGAGCGTCTCGCCGGGAGGCCGCAGCTCCGAGCCTGTTACCAGGATTCCCACCCGAGGCCGCTTCGCACACTGAACTTCAGACAGCCCGGCGGCCGCCAGGGCGGCCACGCGGGCAGGAGTCAAGCGCACTCCGGCCTCGAGTACGGTGACACCCGCCCGAATATCTTCACCCCTTCCCCGCACGTTGTCACCCAAGACAACCGGATTCGGAATCTCGACAGTCCCGTCCTTTTCCTCCACGAACTCGAGCGGAATAACCGCGTCGCTCCCTTCCGGAACGACGCCACCTGTCGAAATCGCCATCGCCTCGCCGCCCTCGACAGGCTTTGTGGCCGGCGAGCCCGCCGGAATCCGACCGGTCAGAGCAAGCGTGACCGGGGCGCCCTCGGTATCCGCCGACCGCACGGCGTAACCGTCCATCGCCGAGCTTGGAAAGGGCGGAAGATCAACCGACGCGGCTGCGGCCTCGGCGAGAACCCTCCCGGCAGCCCGCTCGATTGGGACGCGCTCGCCGTCGATCCGCGAAACCCGATCCAGAATCAACTCCTGCGCTTCGGAGACCGAGATGAGCTCATTCATGCGGCGCATACGCTAGATGACCGAAGGCCGCTGCGACGGTCTTTGGTCAGTCGTTGACGATTTTGACAACTATGGCTCGGGCGGGGGAGCCTCGACTGCCGGCTCCGGCGGTGGTTCAGGAGGTGGCTGTGGTGGGGGCGGTTGCTGGGGGGGAGGGGGCGGTTGCTGGGGGGGAGGGGGCGGTTGCTGGGGGGGAGGCGGTGGCTCAGTCGGTGGCGGCGGTTCCTCCGGAGGCCCCGGCGGCTCGATCGGCTCGCTCGGCGGAGGAGGCGGTTCCTCTTCTGTTGTCGTCGTCTCCTCCTCCTCTTCTTCTTCTTCTTCTTCTTCAGTCGTCGTCAGCGGGCCCGAGTACTGGTTTTCACCAAAGAACGGCTGCCAGATGGGAACTTCGCTCGGGACTGGCCAGTCCTCCGGTTCCGTTCCGTCGAGTGCCGCGCTCATGAATGCGGCCCAGATCTGCGCCGGGAAGCTCCCTCCGGAGACCGAGATGCCGTGCACGTTCCTCATCTCGATCTGGGCGTTCGGGAAGCCGACCCACACGGCTGTTGAGAGATTGGGTGTATACCCGACGAACCAGGCGTCGGCGAAGTCGTCAGTCGTACCCGTCTTGCCGGCCGCAGGACGACCGATGTTCGCCCGCGTGCCAGTACCGCCCAGCACGTTCTGCTCGAGAATCTTCGTTACCTCGGCGGCAACCCAGTCGGGGAGAACGCGCTTGCGCCTAGGACGCCCCCAACCGGACTCTTCGTCCTCGGTCCCGTCAGGGAGAACAACCTTCCGAATCGCGAACGGACTCGAGTACACGCCGCCCGCTGCAAGCGTCGCGTAGGCGCTCGCCATCTCGAGCACCGATACCGAGTTCGAGCCAAGCCCGATCGAGGCAACCGGCTGGAGAGTCGTCTGGATGCCCATCTCCTGAGCAAGATCGGCGACGGACTCTGGACCCAGGTCAACCGTGAGTCGGGCGTAGACGGTGTTGTCAGATCGTAGCGTGGCCACCGAGATCGGCGTCGGACCGTAGTAGCTGTGATCGAAGGTTGAGACATCCCACGGTTCGGCCAACGGATCAGGCTGGTAGAGAAACGGCGCTGACAGGTAGTGGGTCGACTGCGGACTGATTCCACGGCGAATCGATTCAGTCAGAACGAACGTTTTGAAGGCCGATCCTGCCTGACGCCGACCCTGTGCAGCGAGGTTGAACTCGAGATCGGATCGCCCCGGTGCGACAGAGGCCATGGCTCTGATCGCGCCTGTTCGTGGATTGATCGCGACGACCGCCGAGGCGGGGTCGGTTGGCTCGTCGAGATTCTCCCGGATCGCTTGCCGCGCGTACCTCTGGAAATCGCGATCGATAGTCGTGAATACCTGCAGGCCCCCGGTCCGCACGGTTGCCGCCCCATAGGCCTCGATGAGCTGATCGCGCACGAAGCTGAAGAAAAACGGCTCCCGGATGCGGGTATAGAGACGGCCCTGCTTCAGCTCAAGCGGTGCTTCGACTGCCTTGTCATATTGGTTCCGCGTGATGAAGTTCGCCTCCAGCATGGCTTGGAGCACCACATTTCGCCGCCGCACGGCCTCCTCTGGACGCTGGAAGGGATCGAACACCGACGGTTGCTGCGGTAGGCCCGCCAGCAGTGCGGCCTCTTTGAGCTTGAGTTCGCTCGCCGGCTTCGAGTAGTACGTCTGCGAGGCCGCTTCGATGCCGTACGCAAGGTTGCCGAAGTAGACCTGGTTGAGATAGGTCTCCAGGATCTCGGTCTTCGTGAAGTTGTCTTCGAGTTTGAGCGCGAGGCAGGCCTCGGTCACCTTTCGCTCGAAAGTCGGCTCCCGGCCGATGTAGAGGTTCCGAACCAGCTGCTGCGTGATCGTCGACGCTCCCTCGACGATTTCCCCACTCTCGAGGTTCCGAAGGGCCGCCCGAAGAATCGCCGAATAATCGACGCCCTCGTGCTCGAAGAAGCGTCGGTCCTCGATGGCGACCGTCGCCTCGATGATCCAATGCGACATCTCGTCGACGGTGACCGGCTGCCGATTCTGTTCCGACGGGATCGCACCGAGGAGAGAGCCGTCAGACGCGTAGACGAACGAGTTCTGGCCGATCGCGACGGGTTGGAGCGAGTCGAGCGAGCAACTCGATGCGAATGCACGGGCGCCGGACCACGCGACGCCTGCAACGGCGGCAATTGCGCCAGTGAGCAGGAGGAGTGCGACGAGAACGAGTACGCGCCGTCGTTTCGATTTCGCCTGCCGGCGCCGCGTCCTGGCGCGCCTTCGGCCACGTGGGACGAAGATCTCACGGCCGCCGTTTCCGCGTCGATGGTTTGGACCGTTTCCTGTCATCGAAAGACGTCTCGGAGCGTTGCTTCGAGCCGGCCGACCGAATCCCCGCTTCCCGGCCTCAAAACAACGTGATTGCGGGGACTATTCGGATGGTAGCCGAGGATTTCGGAGGTTTCGTACCACACGCGACCGGCACTCAGCCGGCCCTGCGAGAATGCACGGTCTCTACCCTTCGGCCCGTGTTCTTCCGGACTCGGATTATCGTCGGCCTCTGCTTCGCTGCCCTCCTCGTCTCGGCGCTAGTCGGAGCCGGCTGCGGTGAGCGAAGCGAGCCCCTGGGCGAGCTCGAGCAGCCCTATCCGGTCACAGTCCAGGGCGCAGGAGAAAGCCCGACCAACGTTTCGGCCCCGCCCGAGCGGATCGTGTCCCTCGACTCCGGCTCCGCAGAGATGCTGGTCGCACTCGGAGCAGAAGAGCGCCTGGTCGGCGCTCCATACGACTGGCAGGGAACGGACGTGAGCAACGTCATCCTTCCGAACGGCCGACTTGATGCCGACGCCATACGTGAACTCGACCCGGACCTCATCGTCGCTACGCCTGAAACCAACTCCCTCAATATCAGCCAGGCCATGGATGAGACGAACGCGACTCTCTATCTGCAGCCGTCGAATTCGATCGAGGAGATCGAGCGCGCAGCCCTCGAGCTTGGAGCCATCGTTGGTGAGCCGGTCACAGGACGTCAGCTCGCCGGATCCATTCAGCGGGACGCAGAGGCGATTGACCAACGCATCGCCGCCGGCGCAACCCAAACAGTCTTCGTCGACACGGGCTTCTTCATCACCGTCGCGGACGAGTCGTTGCTGGGCTCGCTTGTGAATCGATCGCATGGCCTGAACGTCTCGTCGGAGGAAGCGGCGAACGGACCGGTGAGCCCCGTGAGAATCGCCGAGCTCGATCCCGAGGTGTACCTCGCGACCTCGAACAGCGGCACGAGCATCGAGACGCTCCAGCGGAACCCGACTCTCCGCCGAACAACGGCAGTCCAGAACGGGCGAGTCGTGTCTCTGGACGAAGAACTCGTCACTCGCGCAGGTCCGCGAATCGTTGAGGGATTCGAAGAGGTTGCCGCCGCGCTTCATCCAGATGCGTTCCAGTAGGAGGTCATCGGCTCGCGGCATTCGGGCGATCACGATCGATGCCGCCGGCACGGTCGTTCAACTCGTTGATCCGGTGGACCGGCTACAGACAGAGCTCTCGAGCATTGGCGAAACACACAGCGCCGAGGCCGTTCGCGCCGCCTTCCGTGCAGAAGTCGAGTTCTACGTGCCGCGGTCATCGCTTGGGAGTGATTCGGGCTCTCTTCGGCAGCTTCAGCTCGACGCGGTCAACGTCTTTCTTCAGGCCCTCGGGGCCGACACTCGGCCGGAGGCCTTCGTCGAGCGGTTTCTCGCAGCGATCGAGTTCGAGGCAGTACCAAACGCTGTTCGGACGCTCGAGATCCTTCGAGAGGCCGAGTTTGCACTGGCGTGCGTTGCCAACTGGGACATCACCCTCGAACGGCACCTGACACACGCGGGCGTTCGAGACTTCTTCGACATCGTCGTCAGCTCTGCGCAGACCGGAGCGCCGAAACCTGCTCCGGAATCGTTTCTGTTCGCACTCGGGGAACTCGGCGTGAGTCCGGATCTCGCACTTCACATCGGAGACGACGAGGTCGACCGGCTCGGTGCGCGTGCCGCGGGCATGGACTTCGAGCCGGCCCCGCTCGCCACTCTTCCGGCTCGCCTTGGGCTTGAGCGATGATGAGCTCGATAGGGACGCCAGCGGCCCCTGGCTTCACCTCCTAGCCCTACGCTGTTCGCATGGAAAGCCCGAGCACAGTCGCCGAGCAACCGCGCGACGTGGGGAGTCGCATCGCTCTGATTGCGTGGCTCGCCGTCGCGGGCATACAGGTCGCGATTGCGTTTGCCCTCGGAAGAAGTGGTGTCGAAAGCGACTCCGAGCCCTTCTACGAGATCGACCTCGCCGTCGCCGCGATCGTGTTCTACAGCATCCTCATCGGAGTGACATTCTGGATCGCTTCGGCATACCCGAGCGCCCGAGCCGCACTCGGATTGAGGTCATTCGAACGACGCTGGATTTGGATTGCGCTCGGAGTCGTGGTCGGCTCAGTCGTCGTCGCGGCGGCGCTCGAGCCTGTTCTTCACGCGGGCGAGGAGCAGGGACTCGCACCTGAGGAATGGCGGCCGGACCGCGCCGGTGTGTTCCTCGTGAACGCGATCATCGTCGCTACGCTCGTGCCCTTTGCCGAAGAGTTGTTCTTCCGTGGTCTCGGGGTCCGCGTGCTCGCGGTTTTCGGAAGCGTTATCGCAGTTCTGGGAACGGCGGTCATCTTCGGCCTTGCACACGGCATTTGGGTCGCTCTACCACCGCTCGTTCTGTTTGCCCTTGGACTCGCGTACGTGCGCCTGTCCTCGGACAGCGTCTGGCCGTGCGTGATCGCCCATGGCCTGTACAACGCGGCAGGCGTCGCGATTGCGTACCTCACGATTACGCAGTGAGGAGCTTGCCCCTGTGAGGCGAGCTTCGAGCTTGATTTACTAGCCAGATGACCGAGATTGCCAATGACCCGATCGTCACTTCACTCCGCGAGCAGATCACCGACAACGATCGCGCCATCGTCGAGGCCGTAAATCAGCGGCTTCGTCTCGTTGCTCAACTCCAGGACCACAAGGCTGCTCGGAACTACGAAAGAGTCGATTCCGCACGCGAGGACTGGCTGGTGTCCCATCTAGCCAATGAAAATGCCGGTCCGCTCTCAGACGACGGTCTGCGAGAGCTCGTCGCCGCGCTCCTCAATCTCACGAAGCGCGAATTGTCGTTCGGAACACCCGCCAGCCGCCACCGAGCTTGAGACGGGATTCGCGGCGTAGCACTGGCTCGAATCTGAGGGCTTGAGAGGTTCGTGTAGAGATTCTCGGCGTCGAGCCGAGAATCTCTAAGACTCGGACGAGAAATCCTCGGGCTTGACGTCCTCGAGGAACTTCTTGAACTCGTCGACGAGCTCTTCCTCGCTCGCGTCCTCGTGCTCGAACTCGATCGCGCTCTCCTCGATCACTGAGTCGGCAGCAAAAATCGGCGCCTCGGCGCGTACGGCCAGCGCAATGGCGTCGCTCGGTCTCGAGTCGATCTCGATCTCGGTACCGTCGACCGAAACTGTCACGAGCGCGTAAAACGTGTTCTCTCGCAGATCGGTGACCGCGATCCGAGCGACACGCGCGTCGAGCTGGCTCAACATGTCTGTCACGAGGTCGTGCGTCATCGGCCGGGGAGTGTTCGCGCCCTGGAGCTTCATCAGAATCGCGGCTGCCTCCGGATGCCCAATCCAGATGGGCAGAAACTTGTTTCCGTCAGCGGTCTTCAACAAGACGATCGGCTGCTTGCCGACCATGTCGAAGCTCACGCCATAGATGACCATCTCTTGCATTAGAGAAACACAAGGCCTCGGACGACTTGACCAATTGTACTCGGCACTGGAAAACTAGTTGCCCGGTTTCGGCGTAGACGTATGTGAGGATATGAAACGACCGCTGCTTCTCCTCGTCTTGCTGACCTTTTTTGTCGTGCCCCTCGCCGTCACAGCCTGTGGTGGCGACGATGACTCGGCGGAACCCGCTCCTGCCGAGCCGGCCCCGGCCGAGCCGGCTCCTGCAGAGGAACCGGCAGAGGAAGAAGCGATGGAAGGCGATCCGGGAGCCGGCGAGGTTGTTTTCCAAGAGGCCGGATGTGGCGGGTGTCACACGCTCGCCGCTGCCGGCTCGAGCGGTGCCGTCGGTCCCAATCTGGATGACCTCATGCCGAGCTTCGAAACAACGGTCGAGCAAGTGACGAACGGTGGTGGCGGCATGCCCGCGTTCGGCGGCGACCTTACCGAGCAAGAGATCAATGACGTCTCTCAATTCGTCGCCGACGCCGCCGGCGGCTAGGCACCAGCCGCACTGAGTGCCCTCGACGTTCGCTTCCCGTAGTCGTCCTTGAGCGACGAGTTATCATCGCCTCCGCAATCGAGCACACGACCACTAGCGCGTGCTCCGACGTTTTTCGACGGAGCGGTAGGGCACCGCTAGGGAGGCGGGAGGTGCGTCGTTCATGAGCCTGACGAAGGCAGCTCTTATTCAGTTCACCGGAGCATCGGACAAGGCGGCGAACATCGAAAAGGCCAAGACGTACGTGGCTGAGGCCGCTGCCAACGGGGCCAACATCGTCTGCCTGCAGGAGCTTTTCAACACGATCTACTTCTGCTACGTCGAGAATCCGGACTTCTGGAAACTTGCCGAGCCGGTCCCTGGCCCAACGACCGACGAGATGTCCAAGCTCGCGGCCGAGCACGGGATCGTCCTCGTCGCTCCAATCTACGAAAAGGCCATCAAGGGAGAGCTCTACAACACCGCGGTTGTGATCGGCCCGGATGGCGAAATCATGGGCAGGTACCGCAAGACGAGCATCCCGCTAGTCAAGACGCCGAGCCTCGTCGGGAACGAGAAGTACTACTTCAAGCCCGGCGATCTCGGGTTCCCGGTCTGGCAAACGCCCTTCGGCGTAAACGTCGGCGTCATGATCTGCTACGACCGGCACTTCCCCGAGCACGCGCGCCTCCTTGCGTTGAACGGCGCCGATCTCGTGTTCGTGCCCACGGCGACCGGTGGCATGTCTCGCTACCTCTGGGAGATCGAGCTCCAGGCCCACGCAATCGACAACATCTACTTCGTCGGCGGTGTCAACAGGGTCGGGTTCGACAAGGGCGGGTCGACCGATCAGAGCTACTACGGCGCGAGTTTCTTCACCGATCCGAAGGGCAAGATTCTCTCTCAGGCGAGTGAGGACAAGGACGAGATCGTTTACGCGGAGATCGATACCTCGGTAATCGAGGATCTTCGGAACGAGTGGGGCTTCTTCCGGGACCGGAGACCTGAGATGTACGCACAGATAGCGTCCTAGGACTTCGCGTCGGGAAACGGCGGTTTCCGTCAACGGTCAAGGCTTATGCGTACGCTCATTGCCAACGGTACCGTCGTCACAGCCGACGACACTCGCGACGCCGATGTCCTTGTTGACGAGGGAAGGATCGCCGAGATTGGTTCCGACCTGAGTGCTCCAGACGCGCAGCAGATCGATGCTTCCGGCAAGTACGTGTTTCCGGGTGCACTTGACGTTCACACTCACATCGACACGACGTTTGGGAACTACACGACGGTCGACGACTGGCGAGCCGGCTCGATCGGCCCATAGCGCGCCGGAGGGACAGGGAGCAAAGTACGTCATGGCACCGCCACTCCGCCAGAAAAGCCATCAGGAGCCTCTTTGGGAGGGGCTTCGCTCGGGGAGCCTCCAGGTCGTCGCGACGGATCACTCCGCCCGGCCCTTTGCGGGGCACAAGGACCAGAGCCTCGATGACTTTCGCTGGATCATCAGGGAGCGCCGGGGATCGAAGAGCGCCCCGCGATTCTGTACACGTACGGTGTCGGAGCCGATCGACTCACCCTGAACCGTTTCGTCGACGTCCTCTCAACCGCACCGGCGAAGTAGGGATCGAAGCGAGACAACGGGCAGAACGGGAACGGGAAAACCGTGGATCTCTCCATCGGTTTTCTGACCCTCTGTGTGATTGGCTCGTTGCTCGTTCTGATCGTGTACGGCGTCGGCTGACAAAAGCGGCGGACTCGATTCAGGCCTGTCGGGGCTCCTACGGAGACATGGCGCGAGCCCCGATGACGGCTAC
>CAYTCZ010000055.1:0-25032 GCA_964436315.1 uncultured Gaiellales bacterium
TGCGAGGTTCAGCGCGTGATCCGCACTGAACTCGATTCGTGGCTTAGCGAACTTCGCCAAGGCCCTTTTCAGTAGCGGCGAAGGTCGCCCATCTGACTCCTTAGTCCAAGCTGCTGCTCGACTTGGGCCCAAGCACCGGTCTCCGACTGCCCGCGAACCCGTGAGACCGACGATCGCATGAGCGCTCGCAAGAAGGCGACAATGATCCAGACCACCCCGACAAGAAGGGCCGTGATCAGGACGACCGCGAGCGGCCATTCTCCGGCGGGCGGTTTCTGGTCGAGAGCCACTCCGGGAATCTACGGTATTGACCCGCGCAGCGAACTTCCGCAGAGGCGGGTGGGTCGCGGTGTCCGGCCCCGATTCAGTCGTCTGGGCGAAGGGCCCGAACACGACCTCCTGTGGCCGTGCGGTCATGCTCTGGTGAAAAAGTGGTATCGAAGTGCTCGGCCGGACGGCGAAGGAGGTCGCCGAACTACTCGAATGCACCGTCGCAGCAGCGAACAGCGCTCTCCAGAGAGCGCGCGCCACGTTGTCCCGGGAACTTCCATCAGGCACCCGCGAGACCGCCGCCGCTTCTGCTGCCGACGACGATCAGACGCTGCTCGACGCCTACATGGCCGCCTCGAGCGGGCTGACATGGACGCCCTCGCAGATCTCCTGAGGAACGATGCCATCCTGACCATGCCGGGTCCCTGGTTCGACGGACAGGCCCGCGATCCTGATCTTCATCGGGTCGGTCGTCTATGCCGACCCGTCCACACAGATTCGACTCATCGAGACCCGCGCGAACCGCCAGCCCGCTTGTGCCGCGTACATCAGAGGTCCGCGGGACGGCGTCTTTCGTGCTTACGGAATCACGGTGCTCAGGCCGGAGCAGGCTCGGGTGGCCGAGATCATGGGCTTTGCCGGCTCGAGCCTCTTCGCGTCGTTCGGGCTTCCGCTGCAGTTCGACGGTTGAACTCTTCCGGGCTACGCGACGCTAGGCCAACTCGGCTTCGAGCGTGTAGACGGGGATCTTTCCGAAGCCCTTGACCTCGATCTCGCCACGCTCCGAACAGAGAAACGTCTCTTCAATAAGGTTGCGCGTCGCCTCGGTCACGCTGATCTGCATCGCCTCGGAGAGTGCTTCCATCCGGGTGGCCAGGTTCACGCCCGGGCCAAAGATGTCGTACACGTACTTCTGAATTCCGACTACCGAGCCGATGACCGGGCCTGAGTGGATGCCAATGCGGCACTCCCACTGCTCGGGATGCGATGAGTTCCGACGCTCCAGGTACCGACGGATGCGAAGCGCAGCTCTGGCCGCATTCTGGGCGTGATCCGGAGTCTGCTCGGGCACGCCCGACACGGCCATGTAGGCGTCCCCGATCGTCTTGATTCGCTCGCAGTCGAAGAGCTCGACGATCCGATCAAACGCGGTGAAGATGTCATTCAGTTCCCCGATCAGGGCCGTCGGGTCGCGCGAGATCGCCATGTCCGTGAAGCCGACGAAGTCGAGCATCAGGACCGAGGCCTCGTCGAAGCGCTGCGGGGTCACGCTGCCGAAGTCCTTCATCTCTTCGTAGACCGCCTTCGGCATGATGTTCAGAAGGAGCTTCTCGGCCCGCTCCTTCTCGCGACGAAGCTCGCGAGCGTTCTTCTCGGCGAGCTTCGAGTACGAGTCGAGCAGGTATTCGGCCTCCTTCACTTTCGTCAGATCCTGGCACTCGACGAACAGAAACTGACGATCCCCGTGGGCGACCGGTCGGGCATCGACTTCGATGGTCTTCGCACGGGCTCCCTTGCCGCTTTGCGTTTCGAATGAATACGTCTTGCCCTCTTTGATGGACGCCTTCGCCTCCGCGATATCGAACTTCGGCATCCGGGCCTCGATCGTGTCGACTTCTTCGCCGTCGGGCTCGAACCATTTGAAGAAGCAGGCGTTTTCGAACATGACCGACCAGTCGTCCGGGTCGACGACGGCGACGCCCGTATTGAGGCTCCGCAGGACGTCTTGAAGAAACTGATCGTTCTCGTCCATCCGCGCTGAGTAATCCTAGGGGGAGACGATCACTCGCTCGCGCTTCATGACTTCGCCGTCGACGTGTCGGATGTCCGCGGCGTCGAGGCCGAACTCCTCGAGAGTTTCGCGCAGCAGACGTGCCGCCTCCACGAACTCGTCGTGGGTAATACCTAGCCGTGCGTGGACGCGCTGCAGGTGGTCGTCCGTATAGCTCCCGGGACCACCCATCAGCGAAGAGACGAACTTCGTTTGATGGTCCATGAGCCGCCGCATGTCGACCTCGACGAAGTGGTGCTCGAGTAACGGGGAATCGAGCACCTTCTCGTAGAACGCGGAGATGACCTTCCGCACCGTCGCAAATCCGCCCGCTCGATCGAAGATGGTCGTGGTCACGGCAAACCTATCCCTTCGCTGCCAAGGAGATCATCGTGGAGTTGTCCTCGGACTCGGCATCCTAAAAGAAAAGGGGGACTTAACCCTAAGCTGGGGCCTAGTGGGGACTGATAGCGTCGAGAAGGCGCCGTGCGAGCGCCGAGAGCATTGCGACCGCGATCTTGGGCTCCGACTCGAGCAACTCGACGAAGTCGCTTCGGCTGAGGGTCAGGCAGCGAAGCTCGGATGCCGAGCACACACGCACGCTGCGCTGCGGCTCGTCTGTAAGGAGGCTGAGTTCTCCGACGAACTCCGACGGCCCGAGCTCGACCTTTCGCCCGGGTAGCTCGACGGTAGCCGTGCCCTCGACGATCATGAACATGCCGGTGCCGGGCTGGCCACGTTCGATCAGCACGACGCCCTCTGGGAACTCGACCTCGTTCGTGCGCGCGGCGACCCGCTCGAGCGCGGCATCGTCAAGTTCGGCGAAGAGGGGAATCTCGCGGAGCTGCTCCGTGTGATCAATCGGCGCCACGGCGACCGAAGAATACAAGCGAAATCACTCGGAGCCCCGCGCGCGGCAGGCACGACTCGCGCCTACCGACCAACCTCCCACGCAAGGTGCTCGAGCTCGGGGGCGATCAGCTTCTCCCACGCGAGCTGAACGGCCGCCGGCGAGCCGGGTGTGGAGATGACGAGTGTGTCTCGGTAAACACCGGCCGTGGCTCTCGACAGCATCGCCGCCGCCCCGACCTGCTCGTAGCTCAGCATCCGGAAGAGCTCGCCGAAACCGGTCAGCGTCTTCTCGAGACTCTTGCTCAGCGCGTCGTAGGTCCGATCCCGCTTTGAAATCCCAGTGCCCCCGTTGAAGATGATGATCTGTGCCGCACTCTCAGCCAACTCGTCGAGAGCCTCGGCTACCTGGTCAGGTTCGTCTCTGACGACACGGTGCGCGCTGACCTCGTGACCCAGGCCTTCAATCTGCTCACGGAGCCAGATCCCGTTGGTGTCGGTCTCTTGGGTTCTCGAGTCGCTGACGGTAACGATTCCGATCGAGATCGTGCCCGTCGAGCTTGCGTGTTTTCGATGCTCGACGGAGCCGGAGGGTCTGCGTTCCGACACTTCGCTCGGCGGCCCTGCCTGCGTGATTAGGCGACCGCGCCGCGACTCTCCCAGAACCTGTTTAGTGCTCCCTGGACTTTCACGACCCAGACGATCCAGCCGACAAACGGCAGCAAGATCCAGAGGCCCGTCCAGCCGCTGACGGGGCTTTGCTGCCCTTCCCCTTCGATCATCTGCCGAGCTTCGAAGGGAGCAACGAACACATTGACAATCGGGAGCAAGATCTGCAGCACGAGACCGAGCACGCCGCCCATTCCGACGGTCGTGTAGGCCTTCATCTCATCGAATGTCTTGTATGCCCAGTACCAGCCGTAGATCCCGAACGTCACGATCGAGATGAGAATGACGAACAGAAGCCCGCGCGGTTGTCCTAATGGACGCCTTGGAGGTGCGTCTCCCATGAGCGCCTGCTCGTCGATCGAGCTCTCCTCCGGTGGGGTTACTGGGTCTTCCATCGAGGCCTCCTTCGCGGTTGAACCAGGACGTTACACCGGATCGGTTCCGCAGACGCTGAGGTGAGAGCTCGAGGGGCATTGCCGTCGTTGATCAACGACGACGAAATCGTCATCTAACCACTTAGCCCGCTTGCGCGGAGCCGGATCATCGAGACGACGCCGAGTACCGGTCCGATTGCGAGAAATGCGAAAGCGAATCGCCAACTCACCAAGTCGACCCAGAGTGGAACAAGCCAGATGGTGAAGATCGTCAGCGTGAAGCCGAGGGCGAGTTGGAGCGTCAGCGCGGTTGCGACGTAAGCCTGGTCTGCAACTTCGGTAACCACGGTTGAGAATTGGGCCGAGTCGCCGACGACGCTGAACCCCCACACCAGGGCGAGCAGAACTGGGAGCCAAACCGGCCCTCCCGCGGCGAGTCCGATCACGACGGCGCAGGCCCCTGAGATCGTCATGAGGACTCCGTTGGTCCGCGTACGACCGTCCGACCGCGCCACCGACGATGACGAGACGCGGGGGGACGGCGTCGGCGAGGTTGATCGCAGCCGAGACAAGAGCTCCGGCGACAAAGCCGAGTTGCACCGCGATCGTGAGCCAAGCTGAAGTGTTGCCCGACAGGGTCCAGCTCGCCTGAAGCTGAGGCAAGACGGCAGTGGCCGAGAACCACGTCGTCATCGTCAGCACGAGCGCAAGCGCGAGGAACGCTCAGCGCGAGCCGGCGTCCCGAAACTGCCTCGCCTTTCGCTCGCCAGGAGATCGACGGCGGCGGGCGCAGCGCACTGGTTCGTGTGGTCGTCACGCGAGTACCCGAGCGATCGAATCGACGACATGCCCGGCGTCTTCCTCGATCCCCGCAATCAGTCCGGACTTGCGTGAGTGGAGCCACGGGAAGCCAAGGAAGTAGAGACCGGAGATCGGCGAGACTCCGCGCTGGTGGATCGGTCGCCCGTCGTCGTCGATGACAGGCAGCCGGATCCAGCTGAAGTCCCCTTTGAATCCGGTCGCCCAGATCACCGAGCTGATTCCGGCCGACCGTAGGTCGACTCGACTCGCGCCCGTGCCCAGCCGAGCGAGATCGGCAGGGATGTCGGCCGGATCGCCCTCGAGCGGAGGAGCGTCGGTTTCTCCGCGTTCGAGATACGCGTCGATGTCAGCCTTGAACATCCCGGATCGCTCGTCCGCGAACTGCACATGGTCCACGAGTCGGTCGTCCGGCACGAGCGTGTCTCCCTCGACGCCAACGAGGCGGCCTCTCAGCCTTACGCCGTCGCGCGCCAATTGCTGCAGGCTCAACGTGTGCCCATGTCGGCCAATGCCCGAGATCTGAGGCTGGGCCATAAAGCGCATTCCCGGATCTGGGAGCTCGGCGGCAGTCACGTCGAGGAAGCCCATCTCGGCCCACCAGTCGAGGACGTCGCGCCCGCGGTACCGGCGCGGCAGCCGCGGGACTCGACTCGTGAAGAGGTAGACCGTGCGGCCAGCGTGGAGCAGATCCTCGGCGATCTGGACACCGGACTGGCCACCGCCGACGACTGCGACAGCGCCTGGCGGAAGCGCTCCCGCCGACCGGTAATCCGCGCTGTGAAGTTGGTGAATATCGACCGGAAGCTCAGCACTCGGGGATGGAATCTTCGGGACCCGTAATGCACCTGCGGCAACGACCACATTTCGTGCTGTCAGGGTTTCGGCCGACGCGTCGCGCTGTTCCGTTCGGACCTCGAAGCCGCCGCTCGCCGAAGCCTCGACAGAGGTGACGGTCACGCCCGTCCGGATCGGAAGTTCGAGATCCTGAGCATGGCGCTCGAAAGCCGCGACGAGCTCGTCTCGCCGGTAAAAGCCATCTGGCTCTGGTCCCGGGTATGGACTCCCTGGCAATCCGTTCAGCCAGTTCGGTGTGTTTACCGCGAAGGAGTCCCACCGCTGGGAGCGCCACGTCTCTCCGATCCGGCCCTGTTCGAGAACGACGAACCGTCGACCTTGGCGCTTCAGAAAGTACGCAACGCCGAGTCCGGCCTGACCCGCACCGACGACGATGACATCGAGCGTCCCCGAGTTCGCCGGCCCTCCCATCCGCCGGAGGCGCCGCGTTCCGGATCGGGCCGTCTCGTGGGTCGGTGAATCGACGACCGGTAGTCCGCCGGCAACTCGTGTGTGTTCATGAGCTTCCATCGTCTCCTCCAAAGGACGTTGTTCGATCTCCATGCCTCGGAGACAACACGGCGATGCCCACAGCTCAGTACGACGTGCGGTAAAGGACCGGTAAGGGCATGGCACAGGCCCGCCCGCGGCAATCTGGAGTCAGGGGACTCGCTCTACCGGAATTCGCCGGACAGCGCCCAGGTGAAGCGGGTGAGCGAATTCCTTGGCGCAAGCCCGCCGGGGCGAAGCCCGCTTCGAACGAGCAGCGTCGAGACGGGCGCCCGCTGCAGCACAGATTTTCGTGTCGCGCCGAGCCCGTCCTGACGCCAGCGGTCGGAGAGCCCGAGGACGAGCAGCCCTGCTTCAGCCGATGCCTCAATAACGCCTTCGTCCCCTCTCGGGACGAGCTTCGGCACCGCAGAGATGCCGAGACCTTCTGGGTCGCGAGCGAGGCGTGGGCAAGGAGCCGACTCGCGTCGGAGCCGCCGACCTCTTCGTCGGCGGTGGCGCCAAGCAGAACGAGCGAAGCGCCAGATGCCCGCGCAAGCCAAGCCCCGAGCTCGACCGCAGCCCATCGATCCACCGTGGGCTCGTAAGGGAAAGGTAGACCTCGGCGGAAGCCGTGGCAATAGCCACAGACCACTAGCCGGTCCGGTGAGCTCTACGCCCACTGTAGGCTCGCGCGATGGATGCGGTACTCCTTGCCTGCCTCGCCGGGGCACTCTTCGGCGCCCATGGCGTGTCACTTCGCGCCGCCCTCCATCGTGTCCCAGACGCGGAAAGCGGAGCGTTCTACAGCGCGGCATTCGGCTTTCTGATCGTCCTTCCGCTCGTGGCCATCTTCCGCGAGTTCGACGATGTCGACTTCACGCAGCTGTGGCCGTTTCTCGCGCTGGGCGTGATCGTCCCCGGCTTCTCGCAGGTGTTCTTCGTTCGGGGCGTCAAGGACATCGGTGCCTCACGCACCCTCGTGATCGTCGCGACCGCACCCCTGATTGCAGCGATCGGCGCCGTCATCTTTCTCGACGAGCCGCTCCGCGCTGCTCTCGCCGTTGGAACGATCCTCATCGTTGCAGGAGGTGGACTCCTCGCGTGGGAACCCTCGCGCCCGGCCGACTACAGGATCGTTGGTGTCTTCTGGGTTCTGGCGGCCGTCGCGCTCTTCGCCACACGCGACAACCTGGCCCGGTGGCTTGCGGGCGAACGGGGCACGCCACCCGGTGTCGCAGCGGCTGCCCTCCTCGGGGCCGCCACCGTCACGATCTTCATTTACCTGATGGTTACACGCTCGGACGGCGCGCTTGCCGACTCACTGCGCGCCGGCGCGGCTCCGTTTTTCGCGACCGGTGCGCTCTTTGGTCTAGCCTACGCGACGTTTCTCGCCGCGCTCGATCGAGGTCCGGTGACCGTCGTCTCTCCGTTGAACGGCACGTATGCGCTGTGGGGCGTGCTCTTCTCGTTCCTGCTCATCGGCCACATCGAGGCCGTCGGGAGACACCTCGTGCTTGCTGCCGTCCTGGTCGTTGCAGGTGCAGCGCTGATCGGCGCCGTGGGCTAAGCCCCGCCGTCGGTTACGTCGTGCCAGCCAACTCCGAGAGAAGCCCCTCGTCTTCCCCCATGCGGATCGGTTCCCAGTTGACCGATCTCACGTAGTCAGGCCGCGGGTTCTCGACGTCGCTCGGTTTGTTCGCAACCGGATTGAAGACGTAGTAGACCTGCCAGCGATCGGTCGAGGACAGATTGTGGCCGGAGCCGTGAAGGATGTTGCAGTGGAACAGCGCTCCCATGCCCGGCTTTCCGACAATCGGGACCGGATCGGGCGAGCTGTCGAGGATCTCGAGAAGTCGCTCGCGATCGATCGTCCACTGCTTGTATGAAGTGGTCTCCTCGTCTGCGTACGGCTCCTGGCGTCCGAGCTTGTGTGAGCCCGGGACGAGATAGAGACAGCCGTTCATCTCGGTCGCCTCCTCGAGAGAGATCATGAACGTCACCGGCTGTGGCTCCGGAACGCCGTCCCAGTACCAGTACCCGTAGTCCTGATGCCAGAGCCACACCGTCCCTTCGATTGCAACCTTCGTGTTGATCTTCGAGTGGTAAATGTAGACCTCGTCGTCTCCGAGCACCTGCATCACGGGTTCAAGGACTCGCGGCGTTCGCGACAGGGCTCGAAAGGCACTGGATTCGGTCGGGCCGCTGTCCTCATGGACGCGGAAGATCGTGCGCGCAGCGCCCGTCCTTTCACGAACGACGTGATCCGACTCGATGGTCGATAGGCGACCGATCTCCTCGCGGAGGATCTGAATCTCCTCCTGGTTCAGGAGTTCGGGAAACAACAGGAACCCGTTCTCGTCGAACTCAGCCAGCTGCTGGTCGGTCAGGTGCATGACTCGATCTCCTCTTCTCGACTGTGCAAGAAATCCTATTCCCCGGCATGGGTCCGGTCAGAATCGCCCCATGATGGTGCGCCCTGCAACCTCCTCCTACCACGATGAGCGGTGAGCTCGAGACAGCCCGATTGAGGCTCCGGCCCCTTGCCGCGGGCCACATCGACTGGCTGGCCGAACTCCACTCGAAGCCCGAAGTGCAGTACATCGCCGACGGTCGGGTTCACGCCCGAGCTGACGCCGAGGAATGGCTCGGACGATCGAATCCGCCACTGGGACGAAGCCGGGTTCGGCCGGGGAGGCCAGCCTCGGATTCGGTTTCGAGCACCTCGGCCTGTCCGAGATTCTCGCGATCTCCCGGCCGGCCAATTCAGCCTCAGGGCGAGTCATCGAGAAGCTCGGCATGCGGCTAGGATCCGCGCTGGCAATTGCCTATCAAGGAGGGATTATGAGCGCTGTGATGCTCGTACACCATCGTGTTGCAGACTTTGACGTTTGGAAGGCTGGTTACGACGACTTCCGGGCCCAGCAGCGAGAGGCGGGTGTCCGGCATCACCATGTCTGGCGGTCAAGGAGCGATCCCAACACGGTGGTTGTCGTCCACACGTTTGATTCGGCCGACGCGGCCGAATCATTTCTCAAGCGGCCCGACCTGGAGCAGCGGATGTCTGAACTCGGAGTCGACGCCTCTTCGCTTCAGGTCGAGTTCTTGAACGCCGTGGACGGGGGCGCACTCTAGATCGCCGACCACAGCACATGCCCGGACTACCCGCGCGAGTCTGCTGACTCCCGAGGGCAGGCTTCTGGCCAACGCAAGGCGGGGACACGGACGTTTACGGGATTGATGAGGAGTGTTAGCGAGGGCGCCTCGTCAAGGCGCGGTCCCGGAATCGCCTGTCGGCGCATGCGCATCGGTTGGAGCTTCGGCACGCACAACTGTTCCTTGGTCCGGTCCCGAGTCTATTTCCAGCGTTCCCCCCACGAGTGCGAGGTTATCGCGCATCCCCGTGAGCCCGTAAGCGTCTTGGCGGACCGTTTCCGCGTCGAAGCCCTCCCCATCGTCCCTGACAGCCACACTCACGGTGCTCCTCCTTCGGCCCAGCTCCACGCCCACTGTGGTCGCGTTCGCGTGCTTGACGACGTTGGTGAGTGCCTCCTGCACCACGTGGTACAGCACGGTCTCGAGCTTCTGGTCGAGCCGATCGTCGACTTCCGATTGCACCTCGATGGTGAGGCCTGACCGTTCGGCCACGTTGTCCGCGAGTCGCCTTATTGCGGCCACAAGACCGAAGTCGTCGAGTACGCGGGGACGCAGATCGAGCACGAGTCGCCGAACATCGTCGAGAGCGTCGACGGCAAGGCCACGGACCTTGCCGATCTGGCGACGTCGCTCCTCCTCGGTCTCCGCCGCCTCGATTGCATTCAGGCCCATCTTGATCAAGATCAGGGCCTGACCAGTTCCGTCGTGGAGTTCGCTTGCGACCCGCCGCCGCTCGTTTTCCTGCGCCTGCAGGGCCTGCTCGAGCGTTTCCCGTTCAACTGTTTGAGCGAGTTCAACTGCGATCGCAGCTCGAGTTGCGAACAGCTCCGCGATACGGAGATCGTTCTGCGAGAACCGCGGGTCATCGCCCTCGCGATTGGTCGCGATCAGAACGCCGAGGCGTCGCTCCCCGACCATGATCGGCGCGAAGATCCCCGCCCGCGCATTGACGCGGCGAGCATGCTCGAGATCACCTTCGGGATCATCCAGGATCGAATCGACGCGCTCCGCGCGACCTCGCTTGAGTACCGCGCCCGGCTTTCCCGCCATGCGCGAGGAAGGCCCAACCGTGCCGTCGAGATACCTCGACGCCATCAGGCCCGCGGCTGCGGAAACGCGAAGCAACCCGTCGGAACCCAGCAACCAGATCACAACTCGTTCGGCAGAAATCAGCGCGCGAAGCTCTGATGCCGCCTGGTCGAGTATCCTCGGGAGTTCGAGCTCGCTACCGATCGACCTTTCGAGCTCCACGAGAGCTTCCAGGACGCCACTCCAGCGGACATGGCCTTCGTATCTCAGTACCTTCTCGATCTCGGCCTCCGTGAGTGACGCGAGGAGCGTCACGAGCTTCTCGTCCTCCTCGTTGAACTCGCTTCCGCCCTCCTTCTCGGTTAGATAGAGGGCGCCAAAAACTGCGCCTCGAACGAGCAGCGGCACACCGAGAAATGAGCGCATCGTCGGGTGACCGGCTGGAAAGCCAACCGACCTAGGGTCTTCCATCAGATCTGATAGGCGTAACGGCTTTGAGTCCCCGAGTACCGCGCCGAGGAGGCCACGGCCAATCGGAAAATCACCGATTTCTCTCTTCGTTTCCTCATCGATCCCGGCCGTGATGAACTCCTCGAGAACTCGTCTGGGGCCTGGCGCAAGAGTGCCGATCGCTCCGTAGCGGGCTCCGGTGATCTCAGTCGCGAGCCGCACGACGTCGTGTAGCAGCGCCTGAAGGGACACCTCACCGCTGACCCCAGGCCACGACTCGAGGAGCCGATACTCCGAGTTGCGATGGCTCATCCTGACTTCCATGAAGAGTGCCGCGGGGCTTCGCGGCTCACCGATTATCCATCAAAACTCCGACCACCCCGAGCCGCCGACCAAGTCAGCGGTCGCAGCTGATACTCCTGTTTGAGTAGAGACCGCTACTCCAGCGGAGGTAGATCGATTCCTGGCAAACACTTCGCCGGGGCGATTACAGGCAACATCGGCCGCGGTAGATTCTTCGACAAGGTGCGTTTTCCGGTTGTCTCGCGATGGCAAGAGGATCGCCGATTGCATCAGCTACAAGCTGCGGAGCTCGAAGAGAAGACACGAGAGCTCGAGGAGGCCCGCGGGGAGATCGCCCGTCAGCGCATTGGGGCGGAACGCAACCGCATCGCGCGGGATCTGCATGACATCGTCGCGCATGCGCTCAGTTCCATAGCTGTGCAGGCGGGAGCCGGAGCACACCTCGCAGACGACGACCCAGCGAAAGCCAAGGGAGCACTCCGGGTCATTGAGGCGACTAGTCGACAGGCCCTTGCCGAAATGCGGCGGCTTCAGACCGTGCTGCAGACCGATCCGGAGACCGAGGGTGCGCTCGCGCCACAGCCCGGGCTCGATCGGCTTCCTGAGCTCGTGGCACGGGCTGAAGAGGCAGGGCTCCGCGTCACGCTCCGTGTGGAGGGCGAGCGCGGCCAAATCCCAGAGAGCACCGATCTCGCCGGCTATCGCATCGTGCAAGAAGCGCTGACCAATACCCTCAAGCACACCGACGCCGCGCGGGCGATCGTAGCGATCCGCTATCGACCTCAGGACGTCCAGGTCGAGGTGTGGGACGCAGGAGCCCCGCCGCGCGCGGCGGATCCTGGAAACGGAGACGACTATGGTCTCCGTGGGATGGCAGAGCGGGTCGCCCTCTACGGCGGTGAGTTCGAGGCCGGTCCTCAGGCCGGAAGAGGGTTTCGCGTGCGTGCGCGTCTCCCGCTCGAGTCAGCTGGGGCCTTCGAGTGATTCGCGTCCTCGTCGCCGACGACCAGGAGCTCGTCCGAAGCGGTCTCGTCATGTTGCTCGAGTCGGCCGAGGACATCGAGGTATGCGGCGAGGCCGGCAATGGCGAGGAGGCCGTCACGCTGGCGAGTCGCGAGCGGCCCGACGTTGTTCTCATGGACATTCGGATGCCGGGCATGGACGGCCTCGCCGCGACGAAACAGCTTCGCTCTGTCGAGGAGGCCTCCGCTCCCAAGGTATTGATCCTGACGACGTTCGACCTCGACGAATATGCGTACGAGGCGCTACGGAGCGGGGCGAGCGGCTTCATGCTCAAGGACACTCCGCCCGCGGATCTCCTGAGCGCGGTTCGAACGATTGCGAAAGGGGAGGCAATCATCGCCCCCACCACGACACGGCGACTGATCGAGAGGTTCGTATCAGCAGAGCCGAACGAAACGGAGGCGGACCCTGCAGCCCTCGAGGCTCTCACAGAGCGTGAGCGGGAAGTGTTCAGATTGATCGCACTTGGTCTCAGCAACGACGAGATCGCCGAGGAGTTGGTCATCAGTCCTCTCACCGCGAAGACTCACGTTGGCCGTGTGCTGATGAAGCTCAACCTCAACAACCGTGTCCACGCGGTCATCCTCGCGTACGAGACCGGGGTGGTAACTCCCGGATCAGTTTTCCCCCAGAGCGGCAGAGAAGACCCGTAAGCGCCGAGCTCCCGAATCGACGACTCTCTCAGCGGCCTCGGCTTCCTCGTGTAGGCCGCCGGCTACTCCGTTTGGCGTAAAAGCCCAGAAACCTACGTCGGAAAGACGAGCGAGAAGATACGTCGTCCGGCCGACGACGCAAAGGCCAGAGCCTCGTAACCTCGATCCCGATTTCGCGCCCGCCAATGACGATCTGTTCGGGCGTTCGTCGAGCAAGGAGGGATCATGGAATTCAAGATCGTCGGTGCAAAGGTCGCCTCAAAGAGAGAGGCCCAGCGCGCTTACAGGGAGATCGAAGAAGCGGAGGATGCCGGCAAGACCGATTACCAGGAGGTGCTTGGCATCTGGAAAAACGACAGGGGGAAGGTCTCTTCGAAGTACTACGGAAGCCACGCACGTGCCCTTGGCACGGGCGTGGGAGCGCTGCTCGGTCCTGCTCCCGCTGCGATCGGGTACTTCGTCGGCAAGCACTACATGCCGAAAGGAAAGATCCTCACTCCGTTCATGGAGGATCTCGCCGAGATCGTCGATCACGACGGAGCCGCGATCTTCGTGCTGGCTCCGGAGGAGGAGGTCGACTCACTCGTCGAGACGATCACGTCGAGCCTGCCGGGGGTTGAGACGGTCGTTCTCGATCCGGACGACTTCAGCTCCGACATCGCCACCCTGGAGGAAGAGGCCAAGGCCGGCGTGTAGCCCACTGACCCTTCCGCCCCGATCGTACGTCGGAGGCAACCTCTCTCGAAGCCCGGGGTCGCAAGGCCCCGGGTTTTCGTCCGTTTGATTCGTATCGAGTTCTACTCCTTTTGCCGTAGTTCTCGGCCTCGGATTTACGCCGGGAAGAGCAGCGTAGAAATACGCCGCCGCGCCGACGACACTGGGGCAAATCCGTCGTAGCGTCCTTGCCGTCCATCCGAGGCCGTAATTGAACGGTTTGGATCACAAGAAGGAGGAGTCATGGCAAGCACCAACCCAACCTCGACAGCCGTCGGAACATCCGATGCGCTGACCGGCCGCAGAACACTCGGCCGGCCACGCGGCGTCGCGTTCGCGGTCGTCATGTCGATCGTCACGCTCGGGATCTACACGCTGTACTGGGCGTACAAGACGTACGAGGAGATGCGGGATTACACCGGCGCCGGCGTCGGTGGAATCTTCGGCGCAGTGATTCAGTTCTTCCTCGCCCCGATCAACTTCTTCCTCGTGCCGTACGAGGTTCGCGAGATGCACGAGGGCGACGGTCAGACCAGCTCGGTCCGCGGATTCACCGGCCTCTGGGTCCTGCTTCCGATCGTCGGCTGGATCGTGTGGCTCGTGAAGGTCCAGGGAGCCCTCAACCGCTTCTGGGAGGGCAAGGGCGCAACACGCGCCTAGTTGCATTGCCGTCCGAGGGGCATCGTCCTTCTTGGCGAGCCCCTCGGACGGATTCGGGTTTTGCAGACACAGGCTCAAGACAGAAGGAGGCGAAGAGGATGCGTTACGAAGTAGAGCACCGACCGTCGTACGCGCTCGGCGTGATCAATCTCGAGAAGGGCGAGCGTCTTCAGGCAGAGGCCGGCGCGATGGTCAGCATGTCGGACACCGTCGAGCTCGAGAGCGACGTCAAGGGCGGTCTCATGTCCGGCCTGAAGCGCTCGGTCCTCGGCGGCGAAAGCTTCTTCATCAATACCTTCACCGCTCAGGATCCCGGTGAGGTAACCGTTGCTCCTCCCCTCCCCGGCGACGTGGTCGGGATCGACCTCACCGGCGAGACTGTGCTCGTCCAGTCCGGCTCGTTCCTGGCAGCGAGCCCCGACGTGGACGTTGATACTTCATGGGGTGGGAGCAAGACGTTCTTTTCACGCGAGGGGCTCTTCTTGCTCCGCTGCCGCGGGAGAGGACCGCTCCTCGTCTCGAGTTACGGCGCGATCCACACGATCGACCTTGCGCCCGGCGAGCGCTACACCGTCGATACGAGCCACATGGTCGCCTTCGACGAGTCGATTCGCTACGAAGTGAAACGAGTCGGGAATTGGAAGTCGACCGTTGTCTCGGGCGAAGGTCTCGTCTGCAAGCTGACCGGCCCGGGTCGCTTCTACCTTCAGACGCGAAGTCCCGAGGGCTTCCTCGCCTGGCTGATCCCGAAGCTGCCGCGACAGGGCTCGGACGTTTGAGGCTTCAGTGTTGAGCCGAGGTGGCACTGTGATGGATGAAAGAAGCCGAATCTCCAGAAGTTTCGCCCGGATCCTGCTTCTGCTCCTCGTGGGTGGATCCCTGGCGATTGCGCTGGCCGCCTGCGGCGCAGCAGAGAAGACGGCATCATCAAACGACGCTCAACCCGTCGAAGCCGGCGATGCCGAGCCCTTGGAGGAGGCGCGGGCCGAGCTCGCTGAGCTGGCAACGAAGATCCGCGGAATCCTCGATGGGTTCAAAGCCGAGGATCCCGACAACGAGCTGATCAAGAAGATCGAGGGCTACCTCGGCGTCCTCGAGGAGCAGCCGATTCTGAGCGCCGAGGAGGCAGAGGCGGCAAGCCTGCCCGAGCAGGAGCTCCGTTCCGATCCGCCCGATCCCACCTCGATTCCCGATCCCGTGCGGCGCTACGCGCCGGTCGTCTACTTGCACCCGAACGAGTGGCTCTATCCGATAGACGCGGACCTCTTCCTTGCCCAGTCGACCCTCATGTGGGCGCATGCGGATTGCGAGGCAAACGCGATCGCGGCTGGCGCTCACCTGGAATCAGACGGAGGCCTGCCCCCGCTTGACGCAGATCAGTTGGGCACCGGCGGGTACTCCCATCCTGCCGGCTGCGCAGGAGAGGGCAGCGCATATGCCTCCGACGAACTGACCCGGCCCGAGCAAACAGGCGAGGAGAGGCCGCTCGGTCTGCCCCTGACAGAGGGCTTCTTTCTCGAGCTCGACGATGCCTACCGCTTCGGCGATCCGATCGCCGCCACCAGTGGCAAGGCTGACGGCATTCCCGTCTACTTCGAGTACGAGCCCAACCGCTTCGTTACCTACTGGATCCTCTACGGGGCAAGCGCATCGCCCGTCCCGGACCCGCAGTTCTACGCGGAGGCGACCATTCTCGCCCACGAGGGAGACTGGGAGCACGTCAGCGTTCGGCTTAACGAGCGCGATGAGGCAACGCATGTTTTCTACGCCTCCCACGGCGAGGGGCAGGAGCTTGCCTGGGCCGACGTTCCCAAGGAGGAGGGAACCCATCCGATCGTCTACTCGGCCTGGGGAAGCCACGCCTCGAACCCCGAGACGGGTGTCTTCGAACTCGACTGCCCCTTCTCCGACGCGTGCTTCTACGATTTCGTCGAGTCCTCGGAAACGGGCTGGCGAACCTGGGAGCACCTGCGCTCGGCCCGTGAAGAGCCCTGGTACGGCTTCGGCGGGGCCTGGGGAACGAACTGGCCGACGAAGAAGCTCTCCGGGGCACTGGGACCGTCGAGCTACAAGGGGCCGGCGCCCGAAAGCTGGTAGTGGGGCGACGATGAGTTTCTTCCGGTTCCGCCTCTACGTTCGAAACAACCTCTGGATCGTGCCCGCGATCTTTGTCTTCTGGGCAATCCTGCTGTCACAGGTCGTCCCCAGTCTCGACCAGAACCTCGGGGAGTCCGTCGATATTGGCTTCGACGGGGCCGCGGCACGGACGATGCTCGCAGCGATCGCCGCCGGGATGATCACCTTCACCGGCTTCGTCTTCTCGATCGTGCTCGTCGCCATCCAGTTCGGAAGTAGCCACTTCTCCCCGCGCTTACGTGTCCTCGTCCGCGATCGCTCGATGAAGCTTGCACTAGGGACATTCGTCGCCACGTTCATCTACGCGTTGCTCGTGATCGGCCAGGTGCAGCCGGCCGACGACCCGAGCTTCGTCCCCAATCTCTCCGTTGCGGTCGCGGTTCTTCTCCTGCTTGCGAGTGTCGCGATGTTCATCAACCTCATTCACAAGACCGCCAAGGCTCTTCGTGTGGCGAGCGTCGTCAGTTCGATCGCAAGGGAGGGCGGCCTAGTCATCGACGGCTTGTATCCACAACCGGCAACGGGGCCCGAGTCGGAGCACGAACCGCAGGGTTCTGCGGACACGGCAGAGTCGTTCCAAGCGGCGCTTCACCTCGAGCGCTCCGGAGTCCTGCGATCAATCGATCAGCCACGGCTGGTACGGACGGCGACGCGGGCAGGCGCGGAGGTCGTCCTCGTACCCGCGGTCGGCGACTTCGTTCCCGCTGGCACGCCGCTCTTCTACGTCTTCGGCGGCCGCAAGCGCCTGAGTCACCGAAGCCTCCGACGATCCATCGCACTGGGTGACGAACGGACGATCGAACAGGATCCACGATTTGCGCTCCGCCTTCTCGTCGACATCGCCAACAAAGGCCTCTCACCAGGAATCAACGACCCAACCACTGCTGTGCAGACACTCGATCAGATCGAGGCACTGCTCAGGCAGATAGCAAGTCGGCGACTCGACATCGGTGAGGTCAGAGACCGTGATGGACAGCTGCGACTCCACTTTCCGGCCCCCACTTGGGAGGACTTCGTCGAGCTAGGAATCGGCGAGATTCGACGCTACGGCGAAGGTTCACCGCAGGTGGCCCGCAGGCTTCGGGCGCTTCTTGAGGACCTTCTCGAGGAAGTGCCGAGCTTCAGGCGAGCTGCAGTCCGGGACCAGATGCGTCTCCTCGAGCTGAGCGTCAAGCGCTCGTTCCGCGATGCGGATGAACGCCAGCGGGCGGCGCGGGCGGACCGTCAAGGGATTGGAAGCACGCGGACCGACGGTGTGTTTCGCGGCGTCGGCTCAGAAGCCGCACGGCACGAAGCGGGGGCAGCATGAACGGCGACCGCGCTGGCGAGCGCCGCGGTTGCGAACGCCCGTGTGTGGCGACGGCTGGTCGCGGTCGTCCCGCTCCTCGCCATCATGCTGCTCGTCCTCCAGCACATGGAAATGAGCGAAGAGCCCGCTGGCTGTTAGCCGTTCGGCGAGGTTACCGCGAGAGTCTCGTCGCCCCTCCGCGGAGAGCCGATTCCCTGGCGGTCTCGGACCGCCGCGATCTGACGCTCCGGCGCCTCGGCGAAGGTGCGGCCGACGCTCGACTCTAGCAACGCGAGCTGGGCCTCGACCGCGGGCTGGCGATACGACGGCACGATGGCCTGGAGGTCTTCGAGCAACGCGCGAAGTCTGCGGGTGATCTGCACCGACGTCTCGCCGAAGAAGCGCGTCTCGTCGAGTGCGATGCTGAGGAAGTCCTCCCAGGATGGTGTCGGGTAGCGAAGCCGCACCCGTCCCGCCTCGTCGCGGAGCACGCCCGGAGTGAGTCGCCTTCCCGCGAGCAGCCGCAGCAGGATCTCTATCTGGTCGAGAGCCTGGGCGGACGTGGTGGGATCGTTCACGCCCGGCGAGAGCGCCTTAGAAGAGATGTCGGCAAGGAGCCGGAAGACGAACGCCGGATCCTGTCGCGTCGTGCGCTCGTCGCCGAGCGCGACCGATCCCTGCAGCCGCTTCTCATCGATATCGGCGCCGCCCCCGTGGACGCGAAACAGTGGCGCCTCGGAGACGAGTAGGTCACCGACCCGCGGGATGAGTTCGATGACGACGTCCGAATCGCGCGCGAACTCGACGAGGCCACGCACATCGACGCTCTGGAGGATTCCCGGTTCGCCGCGGTAGTCGACCACCCTACACCGCTCCTCGGCGGGAAGGTTCGGCTCGGCTTCCTCGGCGGCGCTGTCGGGCGCCGGCTCGGGGTAGGTCCGACGCATCAGGGCGGCCCCGTCCCTGCCCAGCTCTGCGACCACCGCCGCAACCCTGAGGCCCTGGGTGGTCCGATGGATCAGGCGCAGAAACATGAGCATGCTGAGCAGAAGCAGAATCACCGCGGCGGAGACCGAGTTGTCCGGGACGAAGTTCGGGTCGGGGGAGGTGCCGATCGTCCGAAGCACGGCCAGTGCATAGATGAACGTGGCCATGAACATCCCGAGCGCAAGCTTGGTGGTGCGGTCGCGGAGGAACCGACGAAGCATGCGTGGAGAGAACTCGCTCGAGCCAAACTGGACCGCGAGCAGGAGGATCGAAAAGACGAAGCCCGTGAACGTGATCATCCCACCTGCTATCGCGCCCAAAATCGCCACGGCAGCACCGCCGCCAAACTTGATCCCGATCGAGGAGGTCGTTCGCTCGTCGATTTCGGGAAGGACGAACCCCAGCACGATCGCGAGCGTGGCGAGGAGCGCCGGCACGATCCAGATGCTGTTTCGCACATACTCTTCGATTCGCCAGCGCGTTCGCCAAGACATTCGAATACCTCCGGTTGTGGACCTGCGGTGCTCGTCGAGCCGAGCCGGTGAAGCCTTCCAGAAATCGGCACGATGATCACTTGTGTCCTGGGATGCTCGAGCAGACGGCCGACCGCCGCGGGCGCGAGGGAGTGGAATGGCTGCACGCGACAGCGCAGCAGGCTGGCGTCGCACACGAGGTCGCCGGCTACGCGAAGCGACGAACAGGAGAGGAGGCGGGGTGTTTCCGCCGCCTCGTCCGGCCGAATGCACGGCAACGATCCAGGCCGCTGACCTATCTGGCATCGTCCTTCTGGAGTGCGTCACGACCAAGGTGCCGTGAGCCGACTGCATGGACGAAGTAGCCCGAATCCTGTTCTACGGGCTCGCAGCAGCGGCCAGCCCGATCACGCTCTTGGCGACGTTCGTTGTCCTCAGGAGCGGGCACGGGCGGTTGACTGGCGCCGCATTCATGGTCGCATTCCTGTTCGGCCAATCGGTCGCCTTCCTCGTTGCCTTCTTTGTCGGCGCGGCCTTCACGGCGAACGAACACAGCACCCTAGCCGCCTACCTTGAGTTTGCAGGCGGCTGTGCTCTGCTTGTCCTTGCCTGGCGCGCACGGCCCCCGCACGAGCCAACGGCCGCGGGCAGCGCACCGAGGACAGAGGCCCTTTTTACAAGGCTGGAACGAGTCAACCTCGGAGTTGCCTTGGGGATCGGGATCATGCTCGGGATCGGCACAAAGCGGCTGGCTATCACGATCGTCGCTGCGACTACGGTGGCCCTCTCCGGGCTGAGTCCCCTCGAGGAAGTCGGCCTGGGCTGCCTCTACGTGGTGGTTGCGACATTGGTCGTGTGGGTTCCGGTCAGCCTCTATCTGATCTTCGGGAAGCGGGCAGACGAGTTGATGGGGTGCGTGCAGGTCTGGGTCACGGCGCAGACACAGATGCTCATCTTCATCTCGGCGCTCGTGCTCGGCGTGCTCTTCATCCTCGATGCGACCATTCGGCTCGCGGTCTAGACGAAGGCCAGCCGGAGACTCACATATCGTGGCGCGAGTGGAAGGGCTGACGGCGCTCCTAGCGATCCTCGCGGCAATCTCGTCGGCCTCGCCGCGACGCTCTGGCAAAGAGCAATGACAAACCCGGGAGCTGCGGCACCGAGAAGTCGATCGGCTTCCCTAGTCTTCTGTCCGACCGGGTCTGACTACTGGAGTTCGTTGTGTGAGCCAGCGGCGACCTGAAGTAGATGAATGACGCAGTATCAACTCCGCCGGCTGATCCGGCCTCGCTGATTCAGAGCAAGGGCTACCGCGCGCTGCTGCTCCTGGCTGCGGTCGTCGGTGCCTTGGTCTCGCTCGCGGCCTGGGGCTTCCTCGAGTTGCTGCACCACATGCAGCAGTGGATCTTCAAAGATCTCCCGGGCGAGTTGGGCTTCGACTCCGTGCCCACGTGGTGGCCGCTTCCGTGGCTCGCTCTGGCAGGTCTGCTCGTCGCGTTTGCCATCGTGCGCCTGCCAGGACACGGGGGCCACGTCCCCTGGAGGGGCCTTGACGGTGGAGGACCGACCCAGCCGATCGATCTTCCCGGCGTCATGCTTGCCGCGCTCGCCGGCCTCGGGCTTGGCGTCGTACTGGGCCCCGAGGCACCCTTGATCGCCCTCGGCGCCGGGCTCGCGATCTTCGCCGTCCGCCGGGTCAAAAGCGATGCGCCCGATCAGGTCGTTTCGGTCTTGGCGGCAGCCGGGAGCTTCGCTGCCATTTCCTCGATCTTTGGCTCGCCGGTGATCGGTGCAGTGATCATCGTGGAAGCCCTCGGATTGGGCGGGGCGACCTTGACGGTCGTGCTCCTCCCGGGACTCCTCGCCGCGGGAGTCGGTTCGCTTGTCTTCATTGGGATGGGAGCCTGGACGGGGCTTTCGACAACTGACTATGCGCTGAGCGCGCTTTCCCTGCCCACGTTCTCCCGGCCTGACTTCGCCGATTTCGGTTGGACGATCGTGCTCGCCGTTGCGGCCGCCGTTCTCACCGTCGTCATCGTCGAAATCGCGGGAAGATCCGAACGAGTAGTGACAGAGCGGCCGTTCGCGTTCATGGTGGCTGCGGGGCTTGCGATCGGCGGGATTGCGATCGTCTTCTCCGAGGCAACCGGCGAGCCGGCCAATCTGGTGCTCTTCTCCGGGCAGGAGGCATTTGGCCCGCTCGTCGACCAGGCCTCGACTCTGTCCCGATCTACGCTCGCGTTGCTGATCCTCTTCAAGGGGCTTGCCTGGGCTATCTCTATGGGCAGCTTTCGGGGTGGCCCGACGTTCCCTGCTCTACTCCTAGGTGTCGCTGCAGGGCTCATGGTTGCCGACCTGCCGGGGCTTTCCGAAACGCCAGCGGTGGCCGTGCTTATGGGCGCTTTTTGCGTCTCAATCCTGAGACTTCCGCTGGCATCCGTCATCATCGCGATGGTCTTGACGTCCCAAGCCGGGCTGGGGGCACTTCCGCTCATCATTGTCGGGGTTGTCGTCGCGTATGTGACGGTCGAGGTGCTCCATGCGCGTCGCTTCTCGGTCTTCGGCACGGTGCAAGCGTGAGAGTCGTGTTGCGTCTCGCGCATGGGTGGTACCTAATCGATCCTGAACGACTCCGTCCCGTTCGCGAGACTCAGGAAGCGCAGGCCGCCAGCTCCCAGCAGTTCATTCGAAGTATCCGCGCGCTCCTCGTCCTCGATGCGACCGTCCGGCTCCTGCGAATGTCAGCCTGGAACTCCCGTATCGTTGAGACGAAATGGAAAGGCTACCGGCACTCCTGGCGATCTTGGCGGCGATCTCCTTTGCCTTCGCTGCGACGCTCTGGCAGCGTGCCACCCTGGACGAAGGGATAGAGGCCGGGAAGCCGACGGGGTTTGCAAGGCTCCTGACGAACTGGGTCTGGCTCTTGGGTTTAGTCGCGCAGATCTTCGGTGTCCTGCTCCAGGCGCTGCACTCGACCGGGGGCGCGTCTCTATCATCCAGCCGCTGCTCGTGACCACGATCATCTGGGCGCTCCCGCTTGGTTACTTCCTCACGAACCAGACGGTCACACGGCGCTACGGGCTGGGAGCGGCGATCTGTATCGCCATCATGGTGTTCAGTAGACGCGACGGTGCGGGCGGGAAGACGGCAGCCTAGTTCATTTGGGGCGGCTTCGTGCTCATCGCCCCACTCGTCCTGCTCTGGAGCCCCACCCGGGCGACCAGCAACCTCGTCACCGTCCTCGTCCTAATCGCCTTCGCCGCAGTGGGCCTCGCCGCTCTCCGTCGCCAGATCGTCGCCGAGTTTCCCGACGCGATCTTCGGCGAGGGCTGGAGCCTGCTCGGCTGGGCGAGCGAGGTAACCAGTTCGGCGACCTCGCGGGTGCGAGACGAACCGGCCGCGGCCACGACCGCGGAGACAGGTCGCGTCGAGGGCCTGGAGGCCCTGGCCGCTCTTCGGGACAGCGGCGAAATCACGCAGGCCGAATACGAATCCCGGGCGGCGCGGATTCTGGGAGAGGAGTAGACACTCTGCGACCGGCTCGGACGGGTGGCGTCTGCGTCGCGTCAGATTCGACCCTCGTCCCACGCTCAGGGCCAGATCCACATCCATCCATGCCGCTGACTCGGAGGGTTTGCGCATTCCACTCTGTTGGCAAACGCCGGACGAAACATGGCTGCACTGCCTAGCTAATGCGCGAATCCGCTTCTCGCCGTCCCGGAGGGCGTGCGATTCGGGTCAGCCTGGAATTCGTCGATCGCTTCCTTCATATGCCCGACCAGGAGTGTGCCGAGGTCGCGGCTAAATCCGTGGCGCACGACGATCCGACAGACGGCCAGGTCCGTCCGGTTCTCGGGCATGGTGTAGGCGGGAACCTGCCAGCCGTGGTAGCGAAGACGTTCGGAGAGCTCGAACAGCGTGAAGTTCGCTCCATCCTTTCGCCGCCAGCAGATGACCGGAAGATCGGTCCCGCGCGTGATCATCTCGAAGGGACCGAGCTTCTCGATCTCGTCGGAGAGGAAGTCGGCGACGTCCTGGGAGGCCTGCTGGATCTTGCGGTAGCCCTCCCTGCCGAGGCGGAGGAAGTTGTAGTACTGGGCGACGACCTCGCTGCCGGGTCGCGAGAAGTTGATCGCGAACGTCGGCATCTGGCCGCCAAGGTAGTTGACGTTGAAGATCAGCTCGTCAGGCAGATCGTCTCTGTTTCTCCAGACGACCCAGCCAACGCCGAGCGGTGCGAGGCCGTACTTGTGTCCGGAGGCATTGATCGACTTGACGCGCGGGAGTCGGAAGTCCCAGACGAGATCCGGCTGGAGAAATGGTGCGACGAAGGCTCCGCTCGCGCCGTCGACGTGAATCGGAATGTCCAGCCCTTCGTTCTTTTCGAACTCGTCAAGGGCCGCCGAAATCTCGGCGATCGGCTCATACTCGCCGGTAAACGTCGAGCCGAGGATGCCAACGACGCCTATCGTGTTCTCGTCGCAACGGTTGACTGCCTCTTCCGCGTTCAACGCGAAGCGATCTCCCTCCATCGGAACGAGTCGTTGCTCGACGTCCCAGTAGCGGGCGAACTTGTGCCAGCAGACCTGGACGTTGACTCCCATAACCAGGTTCGGTTTGTCAGTTGGTTTGCCCGCCGTTCGCCTTTGCTCCCGCCAGCGCCACTTGAGCGCCATGCCGCCGAGCATGCAGGCTTCGCTCGAGCCGATCGTTGAAGTGCCGATCGTGTCCGGGCCATCCGGTGCGTTCCAGAGATCGGCGAGCATATTGACGCAGCGCATCTCGAGCTCTGCCGTCATCGGATACTCGTCCTTGTCGATCATGTTCTTGTCGTAGGTCTCCGCCATGATCTGGCGCACCTCGGGCTCGGCCCAGGTCTGGGTGAAGGTGGCGAGGTTCAGTCGGGCGTTGCCCTCGACCATCAACTCGTCGCGGACAATGGCGTGGGCGAGGCGCGGATCGGTCTCGGCGTCCGGCATCCGATGCTTTGGGGCCCGCGCCGACGGATCCGCTGCCGCGTAGATGTCGTCGCGAGCGTCTGGTGCATCGCGCTTCTTCACGTCGTGAATGGCCATGGACCCTCCTCAGAACTGCGATCGATCGTGATTCGCATTCTCCCATCCTCCTTTGTCATGAGTGGTTACGTGGGAGGCAACGCGGACGCCCGTCCGCGGCATGCCCTGCCTTTCAGCGGGAGACCACGTGTTACATTTGTGCCCGCTTTTGCCCGCCGACCCGCAGGGCGAGAACGAAATACGGAATAAGGATGCTGCCATGAACGAGAACCTGCTGCCCGGCCCGATTGACTTCATCCTGCTGGAGTTTCCCGACCAGGAGCCATCGGGGGCGACGGCCGGCGCGCTCATGGATCTGATCGAGGCCGGCATCATCCGGCTTTACGACTTGGTCGCGGTGCGCAAAGCAGCAGACGGCAGCCTCGCCGCTCTCGAGATTACTGAGCTACCGGGCGAGGCCGGTGAGGGCTTCGGCCGGATGGCCGGTGCGCGCTCGGGCCTGCTCTCGGACGAGGATCTCGCCGAGGCGGCCGCCGCAATGGAGCCCGGAACCGTCGGTGTACTGCTCATCTACGAGAACGCCTGGGCCTCACCTTTCGTGACCGCCGCGCACGCTGCGGGCGGTCAGCTGATTGCTAGCGCGCGCATCCCGGCGCAGGACATCGTCGACGCACTCGATGCGCTCGAGGCCGCCACATAGGAGGAGGAACGCATGCCTGGACTCGTACGGGGAGTAGCCCGAACGGCCGTCGTGGCCGGCACGGCGACGGCCGTCAGTGGTCGCGTGCAACGCCGACAGGCCGAGAAATTCGCGGATCGTGACGCGCAGATCGCGTCAACGCGAGCCACGGGCTGGGTCGAGGGCGCCCAAGCTGCAGCCCCGCCTCCAGCACAGTATGCCCCCCCGCCAGCTCAGCAAGCTCCGCCCCAGACGGCTCAGCCCGACAAGGTCGAACAGCTCAAGGGACTTGCAGCGCTGAGAGATCAGGGAATCCTCACCGAGGAAGAGTTCGCCGCTGAGAAGGCGAAGATTCTCGCGACCTAGTACGGGGTTGTCCTGGTGCACG